>CANIIA010000104.1 GCA_947467435.1 Betaproteobacteria bacterium | reverse complement strand
TCGTGTAAAAAAATTACTCACTGAACTGGGTGATTACGCAAACCCGATCAATGCAAAAGATTTAGCTCGACGCACCAGCGATCACGCTTCACTTGCACTCGATAGCCTCAAAGACTTACACAGGCGTGGAGTGGTTGAAATTAAGCACGGCACGGAAGACAACGAGTACTGGAATCTGACGGAAGTGGGCCAACGCTTGGTTGCGAAAATTCTGAGAGATGGACAAAAAGGAGAACGACCGCCGACCCGACGCTCGACTCGAATTTAGTCTACCCACACGACCCGAAAAATTTTCTACTCTCCTAAACCTGCGCATTCACGTAATTCAGTTCCCGGAAACCCCATCACCAACTCGCGTAGACGGATTGCAAGCGGTTCATCGACTTGACGGATTTCAAACCAGGTACGGGCGGGTTTTGCTTCATGGGGTCCCATTTGCGAACTGCGCACCCCTTGTGCACGCAATCGTTTGAGTCGCGCTTGGGCTTCTGCTTCCGTTGTATACGCGCCGAGATGAATGCCAAATTGATGTGGCCCTTCATCTTGCAGGACCGTGAAGTCTTCAATACCAAATACTTTGAGTTCAGCGGCTTTTTTTAATGCGGCTTGTCGCGAGCCTTGTGAAGCGATAAACACCCACCAACCACTCGGTGGTCGCACTTCGCGCGGTTTGACGCGCTCACCCAAAGAAAGCGGAAACAGCGCGCGCATACTGGGCTCGACTTCGTTGCTGGCGAAGCTGCCCCAAGCCAAACAGGCGACGACGCTTGCTTCGGGTGGCGTGGCTGTGCGGGCGGGTGGGGTTGTTAGAGCGGCAGAAGCGGGGGGCGTTAAATCAACTTGTTCGGGCCGAATTTGTCGTTGTAATGGGCTTCGATCGGTGGCGCCGGTACCAAATTGAAACCAAGCAAACACCGCGAGGTTTAAACACGCCAACCCGATGAATAGTCGTTTCACGGTGTGTTTGCGTGCTGTGCGATACGCGCCAACCCTTCAAGTACCAGGTTGTCTACGTAGCGCGTCTTAAGGTGCGGTAATTGTTGCATCAACACTTGACCGGCGCCGCCGCTAAACAAGCACAGCACATCCTTGCCCATTTGTGCAGCTACGCGTTGCACTGCGCCAGCTTGGGCGTGCCAACAGCCCGATTCAATCGCATCCAGTGTGTTGCGCGGGGTTTGCACGGGATGTCCTGTTTGTAACGGTAAACGCCCGGTATGTTCGTGTAAAACAAAACGCATCAATTCGACTCCCGGCAAAATCGCGCCGCCTTGAAACACACCATCCGCTGTCAGCATGTCGATGGTGGTGGCGGTTCCTGAATTAATCACCAAACACTCGCCAGAATGTAAGGCGCGTGCAGCGATCAGCGCAGCCCAACGATCGGGCCCGAGTTGTTCAGGATTTTCGTAATCATTTTGCACGCCACAGGCTTGCGGTGTGCCGCGCAACCAATGTGGTTCGGCCTCAAAGATGCTCGTCCAGTTGACCAATAACTGATGCGCACCTTCACCAGCAACATTCGAAATAATAATTTTTTCCGGATTCGCGTGTGTGGCAGCAAACGGATTAATGTCGTGCGTTGCGGCAGCAAATTCAATGAGCGATACGCTGGCGAGGGCGGCCCATTGGCTGCCATCGTGCCAGCCCCATTTCACGCGTGAATTTCCCGCATCAATACAAAGATTCATGCGTGCGCTCCGCTTAGCATTACGTGTCCGCTGTGGATACGTCGTAAGCCACGACGATTTCTAAGTAGCAACTCACCGATCGAGCTGACACCTTCAGCGGCACCGGCAACACGACGACCGCCGGCGAGTCGTACATGTAAGCGCTGCCCTTGAAACGCATGCAGTGCTTGCCAACGTGCAACAAACGCGCTGAATCCTTCTTGCGAAAATTGGTGCAGTGTTTGGTGTAATGACAGTACCAATTGTGCTGCGAGTGGATTGCGTTGTGTCATCTGAGGAGCAAAGTCTTCTAAAGCAATCATCGGACGGCGTAGTTGCGTTTGTAGATCGGGTTGTGTGCGGACGTTGAGACCAACGCCAATCACTACGCATAGACCGTGGGCGGTTTGACGCGATTCAATTAACACGCCCCCCAGTTTGGCTGCGCCAACCAGTAAATCGTTTGGCCACTTTAAGCGTACCGCATGCGCACCGGCGGTATGCAGTGCGTTGGCTAAGCCTACACCGATGGCCAAAGGAAGACCGGCAATGGGGGTGTGCGCTTGGTTGAAATACCAGCGCAAAGAAAACGTGAGGGCATGACCGGGGAGTGTGAGCCAGCGTCGACCACGTTGTCCGCGCCCTTCGGTTTGCTCTTCTGCAAACAGTACATGCGGGTGACCGGAAGCGGCATCTGCAAGTAGGCGTGCGTTTGTGGAGGTACAACGATGCTCGACAGTAACCGGTAACGCACACCCTGC
The DNA here is from genome assembly GCA_947467435.1 of Betaproteobacteria bacterium. GTDB lineage: Bacteria > Pseudomonadota > Gammaproteobacteria > Burkholderiales > SG8-39 > SZAS-79. The sequence goes on along the minus strand of CANIIA010000104.1, from coordinate 5,154 downwards.
AGCGGCCAGGCGCTGTTGTAGCGATGGGGCACACAAAGCATCTGCAAGTTCGGTGTGTGCGATGGGCATGGTGTTGGGTGTGGGTGGGTTCATCAAGAAAACGCGGCAGTATACGGCGCAGAAAGCCTAATACCGCGTCAGGATGCGAACCTTATTGCGCAAAGGCAAAGTGGCGTCCGGGGGCCGCTGCCAACAGTGTTTGTGTGTAAGGGTGTTGAGGATGAGAAAAAATTTCTGTCGCTGAACCATGCTCGACGATTTCGCCATGTGACATCACCGCCACATGATGACAAAGCTGTGCGGCAACACGCAGGTCGTGGGTAATAAACAGCATCGCCAGGTGTAGTTTTGTGCGGATGTCTTCAAGCAGCGCTAGCACCTGTGCTTGAACAGAGACATCCAGCGCAGAGACAGCCTCATCGGCAATCAGTAAATCTGGCGCAAGCGCCAACGCACGGGCAATACACAGGCGTTGACGCTGTCCGCCAGAAAATTGATGCGGATAGCGCGACATCACTGCAGGGTCGAGTTGTACCAGTGCCAATAAACGCGCCGCGTTTTGCAGGGCTTGGCTGCGCGAAACGCCGTAGTTGAGTGGGCCTTCGATCAACGCTTCGCCCACAGTCATACGCGGATTGAGTGAGCGATACGGATCTTGAAAGACGATTTGCACGCGTCGGCGTAACGGACGGAGCGACGCAGCCGAGCGATGCGCGATGTCATCGCCGCCAAGAAAAATATTACCTTGTGTGGGTTCAATCAAACGCGCAACGCAGCGAGCTAATGTTGATTTTCCGGAACCGGATTCACCGACAATACCCAAGGTTTGACCCCGCCGAATCTCGAGACTGATTTGATGTAATGCTTGAGTCGCTTTACGCCGCGAAAACCAACCCGGCGCGTCATACGTTTTACTTAAGCCTTGCACGCGTAACACGACCGCTGCGTTTGGATCGACGTTCGATGCCCGCGCAATCAGCGTGGGGACGGCACGGATCAACTGTTGTGTGTAAGCCTGTTGTGGCTGTTGCAGCACCGCTGTGCGCGTTCCAGATTCAACGCATTGTCCGGCGTGTAACACCAGCACACGGTGTGCGATCTCTGCCACGATGCCAAAGTCATGCGTAATAAATAACACGCCCATGCCTCGGCGCTGCTGCAGTGAAGCGATCAACTGCAGAATTTGCGCTTGTGTGGTGACATCCAGCGCCGTGGTGGGTTCGTCGGCAATCAGTAGCGCAGGTTCGAGCACCAGGGCCATCGCAATCATGATGCGTTGCCGTTGTCCGCCAGACAGTTGATGTGGATAAGCGGCGATGATCTGCGAGGTATCGGTGAAGCCCACCTCGTGCAAGATGGCGTGCATTTTTGTTGTGCGCGCTGCAGGGTCAAGTAGCGTGTGTTCACGCAAGACTTCATCGAGTTGCGCGCCACAACGCATCACCGGATTAAGCGCGCTCATTGGTTCTTGAAAAATCATGGCCATGCGTTGGGCACGCAACGCTCGTAAGGCAGTGGTATGCAGCGGCACCAGATCTTGACCCTCTAAAAGAATCTGACCATCACGCAGCGTTAACCCTGCGGGTAACAAACCCATGATCGCCAACGCAATACTCGATTTACCAGAGCCTGATTCACCCACCAAGCACACGATTTCGCCGCGTTGCACGGTTAAATTGAGTGACGACACCGCGTCAGGTCGGTCGCTTTGTTGCGGCAGTCCGATCGTCAGCCCGCGCAATTCAAGCAGCGCTGGTGCGAGGTCGGCGTGAGCGAGTGACATGGTCAAGGATGCTCAGAGACGCTTGGCGAGCTTGGGGTCAAGCGTGTCGCGTAAGCCATCACCCAACAGATTCACAGCCAATACAGTCAGCGCCAAAAACGCACCCGGAAAAAATATCGTGTACGGATATGCATTAAATTGCACACGCGCTTCAGCCATGATGTTTCCCCAAGTTGGAATGTCGGAGGGTAAGCCCACACCCAAAAACGACAACACCGATTCGATCAACATACCCGAAGCGCAAAGGTACGTGCCTTGCACCAACAAAGGCGCGAGCGTATTGGGTAATACATGCCGGAATAAAATTTTTAGCGTGGGGGTGCCGAGCGAGATGGCCGCTTCGATGTAGGGTGCTTCGCGTAACGACAACACTAAAGAGCGCACGAGTCGTGTCACACGGGGAATTTCTGGGATGGCGATCGCGATAATCAGTGTGCTTAAACTGGGACGCCAAACCGCGACAAACGCAATCGCAATCAATATCCCCGGAATCGCCATCAAGCCATCCATCATGCGCATACAGAGGCCATCGACCCAGCGTAAGTAACCGGCGATCAGTCCTAGACTGACACCGGCCATCAACGCGAGTAATGCCGATAAAAATCCCACACTTAAAGAAATGCGGGTGCCATAGATCACGCGGCTATACATATCGCGTCCCAGTGAATCGGCGCCCATCAAAAAATAATGCCTCAGCGTTTCGCCCTCTAGCGTGGTGATTGTGCCCGTTTGTCCCGGTCGTTGATCGCGGCTAGCGGGATCAAAAAGCGTGGGATCGACCGTTCCTAACCACGGCGCCAACAATGCCAGTAACAATAAGATCAGTAAGACACTGGCGCCCAATCGGACGCTGAAGTGTTGACCCGCACGTTGCCATGCGCTGTGCTGGATGATCGGTGAACTGTTTGTAATCGGGCGCATGGTCAGTAGCGAATACGCGGATCAACAAACACATACGATAGATCGATCACTAAATTGAGTAACACGTAGAGACCAGAAAAAAACAACACCACACCTTGAATGGTTGGAAAATCACGCGCTAACACGGCATCGACCATCAGTCGGCCCAATCCGGGAATGGCATACACCGATTCGGTTACTACCACGCCACTGAGTAACAACGCCAAGCTGATTCCAATCACGGTGAGCACAGGAATTCCTGCATTGGCCAAGGCATGCCGAATCAAGACACGGGCTTCGCTAATGCCTTTCGCGCGCGCGGTACGAATATAGTCTTCGCCAAGCGCTTCGATCACTGCGGCGCGCGTGATTCGTGCAATGAGCGCGATGTACACCACCGACAATGTGAGTGCGGGCAAGATCAAATGACGCAGCCACGGCCAGAAACCGTTACGAACAGATTCGTAACCTTGTACGGGCAACCAATCCAGTTGCAACGAAAAAATCCAAATCAATACATAAGCAAGTACAAATACCGGGACTGAAAATCCCAACACCGAAGCCCCCATCAATACGCGATCAAACCCACTGTCACGACGCCATGCGGCAAACACCCCGAGTGGGACGGCAATTGAAACCGCGAGACATAAGCTCAACGACGCCAAGGACAGCGTGGGTTCAAGTCGTTGAGCAATCAGTTGTGTGACTTGCATTTTGAAATAAAACGATTCGCCCAAGTCCCCTTGCAACACGTGTTGTAGCCAACGCCCAAATTGCACCAACAGCGATTGATCGAGTCCGAGGCTGCGACGGATGTGCTCGATTTGCATGGCATTTGCTGCGTCGCCTGCGAGCATGGCGGCCGGATCACCTGGAGTGAGGCGCAGCAACAAAAACACCAATACGGCCACAATGCCAAGGACCGGCAAGGTGGCAAATAAGCGGTGCACAACAAATTTAAGCATGGTGTTGGGATCAGATCTTCACATCGCCTGCATGAGAGAATTCATGCATTGCGGATACTCATCAAAGAGGCTAACAAGACATGGCACGCATCGCAATTGGCGGGATGCAGCACGAAACCAACACCTTTGCGCCAACGCGCGCGGATTATCCCGCGTTTGCCGCCGGCGGTGGTTGGCCTGGTGCGCAATTTGGTGATGCTTTGTTTTCTGCGGTCGAGGGGGCCAATATTCCTGCTGCTGGTGCGATTCAGGCATTACGTGCAGAAAACCATACGTTGGTGGGCACGGCGTGGGCGGCGGCCAGTCCTGCTGCCCATGTGACCGATCGTGCTTTTGACATGATTGTTGGTGAACTCATCACCCGTCTTGAAGCAGCGGGTCGCGTGGATGGCGTCTATTTGGATTTACATGGCGCCATGGTCACCGAAAGTTTTGATGATGGTGAAGGCGAAATTTTGCGCCGTGTGCGCGCCGTGGTTGGACCACGAGTCCCGATTGTGGCGAGCTTAGATTTGCACGCCAACGTCACCCAAGCCATGTTGCAGATTGCTGACGGGATGGTGGCCTATCGTACTTATCCCCACACCGACATGGCGGAAGCGGGCGCGCGCGCAGTGCGCTTATTGCAAGGCATGCTCAAGACCGGACAACGACCCGCTTGCATGCATCGACGTTTTGATTACCTGACGGCCTTGCCATCGCAGTGTTCGTTGGTGTCTCCTGCGCAGCAAATTTATTCCTTGCTTGATACCTTAGAACAAACGCACAACGTTGCGCTTTCATTTACACCGGGGTTTCCAATGGCCGACTTTGCCGAGTGCGGCATGATGTTGTTTGGTTATGGTGAGGCGCGTGATCTTGCGCCAGCGATTGCCTCGCTCAATGAATGTATCGTCGCTGCAGAAAAAGAATTCGCACTCGAATTACTTGCTCCAGATGTAGCGATCCAACGTGCACGCGAGCGCGGTCAGATCGGTGCACCCGTTGTGATTGCCGATACGCAAGATAATCCCGGTGCGGGTGGCAATGGCGATACCACCGGCATGCTCGCTGCGCTCATTCGACAAAACCCGCCCGATGCCGTGCTGGGTTTGTTGATCGATGCGACCTCTGCTGCACGCGCGCACGATGCGCGGTGTGGCTCACGTCTCGCGTTTTGTTTAGGTGGTCAATCGAAGGTGCCAGGGGATGCGCCGTTGTCGGGCGAATTTATTGTTGAACAACTCGCTGATGGCAACTTCACTTGTACCGGACCGATGTTTAAGGGGTTTCGTATGACGCTCGGTCCGATGGCGGTATTACGTAGCTGTGCGGCGCCTGGTGTGCGTGTGGTGCTGGCTTCACGTAAGTGTCAGGCCGCGGATCAAGCGATGTTTCGACATGTCGGCATCGAGCCGCGTGAGCAACGCCTGCTGGTCTTAAAAAGTTCGGTGCATTTTCGTGCTGATTTTCAGCCGATTGCGCGAGAGATTTTAATTGCGCGTGCACCCGGACCTGCGCTGGCCG
>CANIIA010000103.1 GCA_947467435.1 Betaproteobacteria bacterium | reverse complement strand
TAACGACGCGCATTACGAAACATACGCATCCAAGGCGCATCTTCACGAAGATCATCGCCACGCCACGATAATTGCACGGCACGAAACACGCGTTCGGGGTGTGGCATCAGGATAGTGAAACGACCATCCGCCGTGGTGAGCCCGGTGATGCCATCGGGCGAGCCGTTCGGATTCGCAGGATAGGTCTGCGTGGGCTGACCACGGTAGTCGACATAACGCATGGCGACCCGTGCTGCGGCACGATCTGAAGCCTGTTCAAACACCACACGACCCTCGCCATGGGCAGTCACGACAGGCAAACGACTGCCCGCCATGCCATTAAAAAATAGCGATGGACTGTCGGTCACTTCGACTTGTACCAAACGCGCCTCGAATTGCTCGGATCGATTGCGCAAAAAGCGGGGCCAATGTGCCGCGCCCGGAATCAGCGACTTTAACGCGCTCATCATTTGGCAACCATTACATACGCCAAGCGCAAATCGATCGCTACGCGCAAAAAAATCAGCAAACTGATCGTGCGCACGTGGATTTAACAAAATAGATTTTGCCCATCCCTGCCCTGCGCCAAGCACATCGCCATACGAAAAACCGCCACACGCCACCACACCAGAAAAGTCCTCCAATGTGGTTCGTCCAGAAATTAAATCACTCATGTGCACATCGACCGCAGCAAAGCCTGCGCGATCAAAGGCAGCGGCCATTTCAACCTGACCATTGACCCCTTGCTCGCGCAAGATCGCCACGCGCGGTTGCAGCCCGCGACCAATATAAGGCGCCGCAATATCTTCATTCACATCAAAGCTTGCGTGTGACTGCAGCCCCACATCCTCGGTGTGCAAAATACGGTCGTACTCTTCTTGCGCACACTGCGGATGATCGCGCAGCGACTGCATGCGCCAGGTGGTTTCTGACCACGCACGTTGTAGATCGACGCGTTTTTCACTGATGACCGTGCGGGCGTTTCGAGTGAGGCGCAGTTCATCGTGCGTGTTTAAAAATCCAATGGGCGACGCGCAAGCATGCACCCCCGCGGCGCGCAACACATTCATCACTCGCGTGCGATCAGCCGCACGGATTTGTATGACGGCACCTAATTCTTCGGCGAACAGGGCCGCGATTGCGTGGTCTTGTATGCGGCCGGCGAGCTGCGCTTCACCATCGCGTTTAAATCCATCAACCGACTCATGCCATGCGTGTAACGCGAGCGCATCTAAGCTAATGGTCACACCGCAATGTCCGGCAAAACACATTTCAGCCAACGTGGCGAATAACCCGCCATCCGAACGATCGTGATAGGCCAACACAAGTTGCTCGGCGATTAAGGTTTGCATCCCTGCAAAAAATCCAGCCAACTGCGCGGCATCATCCACATCGGGACACGCACCACCGTACGCACGCTCATCTGCATACACCTGCGCCAAAATACTTCCACCCAGTCGATTTTTACCCAGCCCCAGATCAATCAAAATTAATTCTGTGTCGCCCACATCTGTGCGTAGCTGCGGCGTCAACGTCCCGCGCACATCTGCGACCGGGGCAAATGCGGTAATGACTAACGACAACGGCGAGACTACTTCTTGTGGTTGATTTTTTTCATCGTTCCACGCCGTGCGCATCGACAGGGAATCTTTACCGACAGGAATGGCCACGCCAAGCTGAGGGCACAAGTCGATGGCCACCGCGCGCACGGTATCAAACAACGCCGCATCCTCACCGGGATATCCTGCGGCAGCCATCCAGTTCGCCGAGAGCTTGACCTGATCTAATGGTCCCACCGGTGCCGCCGCGAGATTAGTCAGCGCCTCAGCCACCGCCATCCGTCCGGATGCTGGTGCATCGATCAATGCAATGGGCGCACGTTCACCCAACGCAAAGGCTTCGCCGGCGTTGCCACGAAAATCAAGTAGGGTCACCGCACAGTCGGCCACGGGTACTTGCCACGGTCCAACAAAAGGATCACGCGCGCACAACCCACCTACCGAACGATCGCCGATTGAAATCAGAAACGTTTTATCGGCCACGCTCGGGTGACGCAGCACGCGGTACATCGCTGTTTTTAGATCGATCCCATCGACCTTAAATTCGGGTAGGTGACGATGCACGCGCTGTACATCACGCAACATCTTCGGCGGTTTACCCAACAATACATCCATCGGCATGTTGACAGGATCATCGCCCAATGCCGCATCGCGCACTTGTAGCTGCCCATCATCTGTCGCGTGACCCAACACCGCAAACGGACAACGTTCACGCGCGCACAAGGCTTCAAAATCCGCTAGGCGCTCAGGCGCAATCGCCAACACGTAACGTTCTTGCGCTTCGTTGCACCAAATTTCGCGTGGTGACATGCCTTCATCTTCAGAAGGTGCTGCACGCAAATCGAGATGTGCGCCACGACCTGAGGCATGCGCTAACTCAGGCATGGCATTTGATAATCCACCCGCACCCACATCGTGGATCGACAAGATCGGATTGGCTGCACCGCGCTGCCAACAACGATCAATCACCTCTTGGGCTCGTCGTTCGATTTCTGCGTTACCGCGTTGCACAGAATCAAAGTCTAACTCTGCACTGTTGGCTCCCGACCCCATGGAAGAGGCCGCACCACCGCCCATGCCAATCAACATGCCGGGACCACCGAGCTGAATGAGCAAGGTACCGGCAGGAAAATCAAGCTTGATCGACTGCGTGTCAGCGATATTACCTAAACCACCTGCCAGCATGATGGGCTTGTGATAGCCACGTACCACACCATCCACTTTTTGTTCAAACACGCGAAAATAACCAGTCAGATTCGGGCGGCCAAATTCATTATTAAATGCCGCCGCACCAATGGGACCTTCAAGCATGATTTGCAGGGGCGACACAATGCGCGCAGGACGACCTGGGTGATTTTTTTCCCAAGGTTGTTCGGCTTGCGGAATGCGCAAATTGGACACTGAAAATCCCACTAAGCCCGCTTTGGGGCGCGCACCACGACCCGTGGCGCCCTCATCGCGTAACTCACCGCCCGAACCAGTCGCGGCGCCAGGATAAGGCGCAATGGCCGTTGGGTGATTATGCGTCTCGCACTTCATGACGGTGTGCGTGAGTTCAGTATGCGCACGCCAGCTTGCGTCGGCGTCGGGATAAAAACGCTCGACGACGCGACCTTGCATGATCGCTGCATTGTCGGTGTACGCAAGCACTGTGCCCTGCGGATTAGATGCGTGCGTGTGTTTGATCATGCCAAACAGCGTGGCATCTTGAGAAACGCCATCAATGATCCATTGGGCATTAAATATTTTGTGCCGACAATGTTCGGAGTTGGCTTGCGCAAACATGGTGAGCTCGGCATCGGTTGGGTCGCGTCCAAGACGGGCGTAGGCATCCACCAAATACGTCACTTCGTCCTGCGAAAGCGCCAAACCCAAGCGTACGTTTGCCGCAGCCAATGCAGCCGCCGGATCCGTACCTAAAGCGATGCGCTCTAGTACGCGGGGCGCAACGCGTTGAAACAACGCATCGGCTTCATCGAACGAAGACAGCACTGTTTCAGTCATGCGGTCATGCAAGCGCACGGCAAGCGCCTGTCTTTGCATTTCGGTGAGCGGCGTAGTGAGCGCAAGATAATGCGCCACGCCGCGCTCAATGCGCAGCACTTGCGGTAGACCACACTGATGCGCAATCTCTGTGGCCTTTGATGACCAAGGCGACAACGTACCTAAGCGCGGCACCACTAAAAATAATTCCTCACGTTGCAGTGTCGGCGACAACGTGGGCTGACCGTCATCAAGCAGTTGCTCCAAACGTGCGCGCGCATCGGCCTCAAGTGGTGCATCTAAATGCACAAAGTGCCAATACTCTGCACGCAGTGCACGCACTTGCGCATGCACCGCTTGCAACTGTGGCAAGCACTTGGCAAGACGAAAATCCGACAACGCGGTGGCGCCGCGCAACTTGAGAATAGAGGGCATGGTGAGCGCAGCAGTTAAGCTCGAATTATAGCGGAGTCCCTTGCCCAGCTGACGCGATGATTGCGTGCATCACGGCTGAGTGTTAACCACTTGCATCCGCGTCACTGGGTTTACCGTAGCCACCACCGCCGGGCGAGGCAATCACAAACACATCGCCCGCTTGCATTTGCGTGCGATCAAATGGACCCAATGGCTCGACACGACCATCCACACGCTCCACCCAATTGCGCCCGGCTTCACCGGCACCGCCACCGGCCATGCCCGCTGATTGCACCAAGCGATGCCCCGAAAGAATCGCCGCCGTCATCGGCTCAAGAAAACGCACGCGCCGCACACCACCGTCACCACCATGCCACTGGCCGCGGCCACCCGATCCATGACGAATAGAAAAACTTTCTAAGCGCACCGGAAAACGCCACTCCAGCACTTCGGGGTCGGTCAGCCGAGAGTTTGTCATGTGAGTTTGCACAACCGACGTACCATGAAAACCGCGCACGACCCCATCCGCTGCCGCATGCAAACGGCCTGCGCCCGATCCACCCGCCACTGTTTCGTAATACTGATAACGCGTATTTCCAAACGTAAAGTTATTCATCGTGCCTTGCGAATCGGCCATCACACCCAGTGCGCGATACAAGGCATCGGTAATGCATTGCGAGGTTTCAACGTTGCCTGCAACCACAGCGGCTGGGTAACGTGGATTGAGCATGCAACCTTCAGGAATAATCACCTTGAGTGGCTTGAGGCATCCGGCATTGAGTGGGATGTCTTCTTCCACCAAGGTACGAAACACGTACAACACCGCTGCCATACACACGGCCGATGGCGCGTTAAAGTTATTGGGCAGTTGTGGTGAAGTGCCAGTAAAGTCGATCGTGGCACTCTGCCGATCTGCGCCGATGGTGATCTTGACGCGAATCACTGCCCCGTTATCCAACGCATACTCGCACGCGCCATCTTGCAACACACCGATCACACGACGCACCGAGGCTTCGGCGTTGTCTTGTACGTGGCCCATGTAGGCACGCACCACCGCTAAACCAAAGTGCGACACCATGCGATGTAACTCTTGAACGCCTTTTTCGTTGGCGGCAATCTGCGCCTGTAAATCGGCGAGGTTTTGCGTAATGTTACGCACCGGATAAGGACCTGAAGTCAACAACGCAACAGTCTCGGCTTCACGAAACCTTCCGCCCTCAACCAATAAAAAGTTATCGATGAGCACGCCTTCTTGATCCACCGTTGTTGAGTCTGGAGGCATCGAGCCGGGCGTGATGCCGCCAATATCGGCATGATGCCCACGCGAGCCAACATAAAACAGCACCTCGGTGTCATCGGTACTCCACACCGGCGTAATCACCGTCACGTCGGGCAAATGCGTACCACCGTTATACGGTGCGTTGAGCACGTAAACATCGCCAGGACGCATACGTTGTGCATTTTCGCGAATCACGGTTTTGATCGATTCACCCATCGAGCCCAGGTGCACGGGCATGTGCGGCGCATTAGCAATCAACTGGCCCGCTGCATCAAAGACCGCACACGAAAAATCTAAACGCTCTTTGATATTTACCGAATAAGCGGTGTTTTGCAGACGCAAACCCATCTGCTCTGCAATCGACATAAACAAGTTATTAAACACTTCGAGCATCACTGGATCGGCTTGCGTGCCAATCGCATGTTGCGATTCGCGTGGTTGCACACGCTCGAGTAACAAGTGATTGCGCGCCGTCACTTGCGCGCGCCATCCGGGTTCGAGCACCGTGGTGGCATTGGCCTCGGCAATGATCGCCGGACCATCAATACACTGCTCGGCGACGAGTGCCTCACGTTGATACACCGGTGTCTGGTGCCATGCACACGAGGTAAACATACGCACGTGCTCGATGGGTCGTGCGGGCTGGGCTTGATTGGGTGGCGCGCTAAACGCATCCACTGTTTCAGCACCACCGATGGCTTCGACAGAAATCGCTTCGGCGATCAAGGCTTTTCCGGGCATCAAAAAACTATACTGCTTGCGATACGCGGCTTCGAACTGCGCTTGCATGCTTGCTAACGTGTCGGCATGCACCAAGAGCGCCGTATCGGTGCCTTCGTACTTCAGATGCACACGCCGAACCACGCGAATCTGCGAAGCAACTAAGCCTTGCGCCCGTAACGCTTCGCACGCTGCATCGGCAAGTTGATCAAGTTGGGCATTGAGTGGTGCGAGCGCGTCTTGCTCTAAGCGTTGCTCGATCGATTGCTCACGCATCACAATTTGATCAGCCAATCCCATGCCATAAGCAGACAGTACGCCCGCAAACGGATGGATCAACACGCGTGTCATGGCCAATGCATCCGCCACCAAACACGCATGCTGGCCACCTGCGCCACCAAAACAACACAGCGTGTACTCGGTCACATCGTGGCCACGTTGCACTGAAATTTGTTTAATCGCGTTGGCCATATTGCCAACGGCAATTTGCACAAAGCCCTCGGCCACCGCTTCCGGCGATCGTGGGTCACCCGTCGCGGTATGAATCTGTTTGGTCAGCGTTTCAAATGCACGTCGCGTCACTTCGGCATCGATTGGCGCATTGCCCTGTGCGCCAAACACCGCAGGAAAATGTTGTGGCTGGATGCGCCCCAACATCACATTGGCATCGGTCACCGTGAGCGGTCCACCACGACGGTAACTGGCGGGTCCCGGATTGGCGCCAGCGGAATCTGGTCCCACGCGATAACGCGCGCCATCAAAATGCAGAATCGATCCACCACCGGCGGCGACCGTGTGAATACTCATCATCGGTGCGCGAATCCGCACCCCCGCCACTTGCGTTTCAAAGGCGCGTTCAAATTCACCGGCGTAATGCGATACGTCCGTCGAAGTGCCGCCCATATCAAAACCGATCAGGCGATCAAACCCTGCCGCGAGGCCCGTGCGCACTGCCCCCACAATCCCGCCTGCTGGCCCAGACAGGATCGAGTCTTTGCCTTGAAAAAGACGGGCATCAGCTAAGCCGCCACTGGATTGCATAAACAACAATCGCACGCCGTTGAGCTCGCTCGCCACTTGCTCAACGTAGCGACGCAAAATGGGTGAGAGATAGGCATCCACGACAGTGGTATCACCGCGGCCAACGAATTTCATCAACGGACTCACCGCATGCGAGACCGAGATTTGCGTGAATCCTGCCGCGCGCGCAAGTTGCTCGAGTTGCGATTCATGCGCGGTGTAACGATAACCATGCATCAACACAATCGCGATACTGCGAAATCCTCGCGCCACCGCAGCAGCAAAGGCAGCACGCGCAGCGTCCACATCCAGCGGCTGCAACACCTCGCCGTGTGCGCTGACGCGCTCATCGATTTCGATCACTTCGCTGTACAACATCTCGGGCAAGACAATGTGCCGGTCAAAAATACGCGGACGCGCTTGATAGGCAATGCGCAATGCGTCGCCAAAACCGCGCGTTACCGCAAGTACGGTGGGCTCACCTTTACGTTCAAGCAACGCGTTGGTAGCTACCGTGGTTCCCATCTTGACTGCAGCAATCTGTTGCGCGGCGATGGGTTGATCGGCTTGAAGACCTAGCAGATCACGTATGCCTTGAATCGCAGCATCACGATAGCGCTCGGGGTTTTCTGAAAGCAGTTTATGCGTGCGTAATTGGCCGTCTGGCTGACGCGCGACGATATCGGTAAACGTACCGCCCCGATCGATCCAAAACTCCCAACCAGTCGCCGTCATTTCAATGCT
>CANIIA010000102.1 GCA_947467435.1 Betaproteobacteria bacterium | reverse complement strand
GATTAGTCACGGCAAGGGCGATAAAGTAAAGATCTTCAAGATGCGTCGTCGCAAGCACTACAAAAAGTCGCAAGGACATCGCCAGCAATTTACCGAACTCCAGATCAGCGACATCGTCGCTGGCTGATCTTAAGAGGACAACCCCACCATGGCACAGAAAAAAGCAGGCGGCAGTTCACGTAACGGTCGCGATTCAAACGCCAAACGCCTCGGCGTCAAGGTGTATGGCGGACAACTGATTCCTGCAGGCAGCATCATCGTGCGTCAACGCGGAACGCGCATGCATCCAGGCACCAACGTTGGCATCGGTAAAGATCACACGCTGTTTGCCAAAATCACTGGCAAAGTGAGCTTCGCTGTCAAAGGGGCCATGGGCAAAAAAACCGTGAGCGTGCTTGCCGCTTAATATCGGCGCCGCTCCGGACCAAAAGCCCTGTCCTCAAGCGACAGGGCTTTTTTGTTTCTAGGTCTACATTACACAGAACCGCTCACTTTCGTTTGGCATCTACTCCATGAAATTTATCGATGAAGCTCGCATCCAAGTCTTTGCCGGCAATGGCGGCAATGGCGTGGCCGCCTTTCGTCGCGAAAAATTCATTCCGCGTGGCGGCCCCAGCGGGGGCGATGGCGGACGCGGCGGTAGCATTTGGGCGATTGCAGACAGCAACATCAACACACTGATCGACTACCGCTTTGCGCGCTTACACCGTGCACGCAATGGCGAGAACGGTCGCAACCGCGATCAGTATGGCAAGGGGGCAGAAGATATCGAATTACGCGTCCCGGTGGGCACAGTGATACGCGATAACGAATCCGGCGATCTCATCGCAGACCTAACGATGCATGGTGAACGCGCTTTACTGGCTAAAGGTGGTCAAGGCGGCTTAGGTAACTTGCATTTCAAATCCAGCACAAACCGCGCGCCACGACAATTCACCAAAGGTGAGCCAGGTGAAATGCGCGAAATTGCATTTGAGTTGCGCGTGCTCGCTGACGTGGGTCTATTGGGTTTACCCAATGCAGGAAAGTCGACGTTTATTCGCGCAGTTTCAAGCGCACGTCCTAAAGTGGCGGATTACCCCTTTACGACACTCAGCCCACAACTGGGCGTGGTGCGCGTTGGTCACGCCAGCAGCTTTGTCATTGCAGATATTCCCGGCCTGATTGAAGGCGCGGCAGAAGGCGCCGGACTGGGTCATCAGTTTTTGCGACACCTTGCGCGCACGCAATTGCTCTTACACTTAGTTGATATTGCACCCACCGAAGATGGTGCAGATCCGGCCAAAGATGCGCGCGCGATCGTTCGCGAGCTTAAAAAATATGATGCCGCCTTACATGCAAAACCGCGCTGGCTGGTCTTTAATAAAACCGATCTCGACCCTGAACACACGCGCACCGTTGCACGCATTCTGAAATCGCTGCGTTGGAAAGGCCCATGGTTTGAAGTCAGCGCGATCAAAGGCACCGGCTGCGATGCAGTTTGTCGTGCGGTAGCAAAGTTCCTGGGCCGTGAAAGCCCCGCAAAATGAATACCTCGCCCCCCGCGATTGCTGCAGTACGCGATGCACGACGTATCGTGATCAAAGTTGGATCGTCATTGGTGACCAATGACGGTCGCGGGCTCGATCACGCCGCATTAAGCCGCTGGGCGACTCAAATCGCGCAGCTGCGCAGCGCTGGCAAAGAAGTCTTACTGGTCTCCTCTGGCGCGATCGCTGAAGGCATGCAACGTTTGGGCTGGGGGCGGAGACCCAGTGCGTTACATGAACTACAAGCGGCCGCTGCGATTGGGCAAATGGGTCTGGTGCAATGTTACGAATCGTGCTTTCGCGAACACGGCATTGCAACCGCGCAAATATTGCTCACGCACGCCGATCTTGCTGACCGCCAACGCTATCTGAATGCACGCTCCACACTAAAAACGTTACTCGCTTTGGGTGCACTACCCGTCATCAATGAAAACGATACGGTGGTGACTGATGAAATTAAATTTGGCGACAACGACACGTTGGGTGCCCTCGTCACCAATTTAGTCGAAGCCGATGTGCTGGTGATTCTGACCGATCAGCCGGGCCTGTTTGATGCCGATCCGCGTCGTGTGCCGAGCGCGCGTCTCATTTCGGATGGCGCTGCCAACGATCCCACCTTAGCGCAATACGCAGGCGGCGCGGGCAGCGGCATCAGTAAAGGCGGCATGCTCACCAAAGTCTTGGCCGCACGACGCGCAGCGAGCAGTGGTGCACATACCGTGATTGCCTCAGGTCGTGAACCCGATGTACTCATGCGCTTAGCCAATGGGGAGGCGATCGGCACCCAACTCATCGCCGGACAAACCGCGATGGCAGCGCGCAAACAATGGATGGTTGATCATTTAAATGTGAACGGTTCGATTCAAATTGATGCCGGTGCCACCCGTGCCCTGATGCACGAAGGCAAAAGTCTGTTGCCAATTGGTGTCATCGCGGTGCACGGTGAATTCGAGCGTGGCGCGATCGTGGCATTACTGGATAGTGCTGGTCATGAAATTGCACGTGGTCTAACCAACTACGCAGCCGCTGAAGCACGACGCATCATGCGTCAGCCCTCAAGCGAGATCGAAGCGATCTTAGGCTATGTGGATGAACCAGAATTGATTCATCGTGACAACTTGGTGCTGACGCGTTAAATATACAGCGCTAATTTCTGGGCGCGTCGGCATCCGGATGAATGCCACGACGTAAGGCATTGATGCCTTCTTCACGCGAGCGAATGGGAATGCCGCGGGGACAAAAAAACTCGCGTTGAAGTGACTTCGTTTGGCGCGCCACTTGGCGCGGCTCAATTTCACGCCATCGACTATTGCGCGCGTTAGACCACGTATTGTTGTCGTTACGACCATACGCATACACACGCGACTCACCCGTGGCGCAACGGATACCTTCGAAACTCACCGAGCGGACGCCTGACGGACTCACCGCCACCAGCACAAAACGCACGACACCTTGCGCACTGGTCGTGAGTGTTGCGCCATCGATATAAAAGCGAAATGGATTGTTGATACTGGGGACAAACTCAATCAAGGTGTCCTCTTTTGGAAACGGCGGTGTGACAACTTCGCCCTCATCAAATTCACGCGACTCTTGCGCGCGCTCCCAATCCGATTTGGGTTGTGCATGCGCTAGCCCGGCACCAACAAGGCCGAGCAGCGCAAGCAAATAAACCAACCGCCTCAGAGCAAATCCTTCACCAACGCTGCACGAACCGGCGCAGCCACCGTTGCAAGCGAGGCCGAGTATTCCGGATGATCCACCCCCATCGACAGTGATACACCGTACTTCAAGCTCTTACAGGTTTCATCATCCAAAGAAAAGCGCAGAAAGTGCACCGCTGAAGTTTTAGTATCGTTTTCACGCTCTAAATCTTCATCGGCAATGGCATACACACGTCGACAACCTTCGGCCTGCACCCAAACGCGGTCCTCAATGCCTTTGAGCTTGGCGAGCATTTGTGCACGCTCAGCAGGATCAGGATATTCAATCATCATCGTGGCCTTGAAGTTATTGCCATCAGGGATCAATGGATTGTATGCGTCGAGCTCGTCTTGAATACCTTGTTCTTCGAAGGTGCGTTCGATGCGCAACATTTCCTGCACTTGGTAGCGGATGGTTAACTCGTCTTCAAAAATGAGCGTCACGTGTTCACCCAAGGCCACAGTACGGTGTTGTTTATGCGCAATCACCCGCGCACGAAACTCGCCGCGCTGCTTGGCGTAAGCTTCCAGTGACAACAAGCTGTTTCGTTCGATATGTGTCATCAGTATGTCCGGTTGAAGGTCAGTAGGAAGTCGCTAATTTATGTCGTGCGAGCTGGCGCATCCAATCAAATTTCCCAATCCAGACGATTGCTACCCGCTATGCTCGGGCGCAGCGCTTACCCTTCGGGGAGATCTGATACGCCACGCGCGCGTCGATCGGCATCTAAAAAGCGATGCAACTCGGTCAAGGCTTGTTGGTACACGTCACGCTTAAATTCAATCACCGTCTCTAGGGGCACCCAATAGGTGTGCCAACGCCATGCGTCAAACTCAGGCTTTTCGTTTGCCCGCAAACGCACGTCGCAATCGCGACCAGTTAAGCGAAGCAAAAACCAAATCTGCTTTTGGCCGCGGTAAGTACCGCGCCAATCACGCCGCACCCATTGCGTCGGCACGTCATAGCGTAACCAATCACGCGTGCGCGCCAATATGCGCACGTGATCTGGACGCAACCCCGTTTCCTCTTCCAGCTCGCGGTACATGGCTTGCTCGGGCGTTTCGCCTTGATCGATGCCGCCCTGCGGAAACTGCCATGAATGCTGATTAACCCGCTTACCCCAGAAAACCTCGTTACGTCGGTTACACAAGATGATGCCGACATTGGGCCGATAGCCGTCTTTGTCGAGCATGGCGACACCGCCAATCAGTTACAATTTGCACTGATTTTTCCATAATTCTTCGCGCTGTCATAGTCCGACCGCCGCCTATCCCCACGATTGCTGCCGATGCGAGCCTCCCGCGCCTTTATTACGACTCTCAAAGAAGCGCCTGCTGAAGCAGAGCTCATTAGCCATCAATTGATGTTGCGCGCAGGTCTGATTCGCCGCTTAGCCAGTGGCATCTACACCTGGCTACCGGTGGGATTACGCATCGTACGAAAAATTGAACAGATCGTGCGCGAAGAAATGGATCGCGCGGGGGCGGTTGAGCTGTCGATGCCGGTGGTGCAACCGGCTGAGCTGTGGCAGGAATCCGGTCGCTGGCAAGCCTACGGCCCAGAGTTACTACGTTTTAAAGACCGCCACGAGCGTGAATTCATTATCCAGCCGACCTCTGAAGAAGTCATCACCGATCTGGCACGCAATGAAATCAAAAGTTATCGCCAACTGCCGGTGCACTTATATCAAATTCAAACGAAGTTTCGCGATGAACGTCGTCCGCGCTTTGGTGTGATGCGTGGTCGCGAATTCACCATGAAAGACGGCTACTCGTTTCATGCAACGCATGAAGATCTTGTGCGTGAATACGACAACATGTACGCCACCTACACACGGATTTTTCAACGTCTCGGCTTGGCCTTTCGTGCAGTTGCCGCGGATACCGGTTCAATTGGTGGCACCGGATCACATGAGTTTCAAGTGCTTGCCGACTCAGGTGAAGATGCCATCGCATTTTGTCCACAATCCAACTATGCAGCCAACATCGAGTTAGCTGAGGCGCTCGCACCAACAACTCCGCGTGCTGCACCCACCGCCCCGATGGCACAGGTTGCAACGCCAGGCACCACGAGTTGCGACGCTGTTGCTCGTTTACTGAAGTTGCCACTGCAGCAAACCATCAAGGCACTCGCGGTGGTGCATGACAATGAATTTGTGTTGCTACTCATCCGCGGAGATCATTCGCTCAACGAAATTAAAGCGAGCAAAGTGCCTGGGCTGGCTCCGTTTCGGTTTGCCACCAGCGAAGAAATCGTGACGCATCTGAACTGTAAGCCTGGCTATATCGGTCCGGTAGGCATCGACTCAAGCATTCGCGTGATCGCTGATCGCAGCGTGGCAACGATGCACGATTTTGTCTGTGGCGCCAACGCAGAAGATGCGCACCTCAACGGCGTAAATTGGGGGCGTGATCTGCCCGAGCCCAACTTGATTGCTGATCTTCGTAATGTCCAGGCAGGTGACCCAAGCCCCGATGGCCAAGGTACGCTCGACATTTGTCGTGGCATCGAAGTCGGACACATTTTTCAGCTGCGGACAAAATACGCTGAAGCACTCAATGCCACTGTGCTCGATGCCAAAGGCGAGAGCCGCCTCATGGAAATGGGCTGTTATGGCATTGGGATCACGCGGATTGTTGGCGCAGCCATTGAACAAGGCCACGATGAGCGCGGCATTTTATTTCCCGCCGCGATCGCCCCTTGGACAGTCTGCGTGGTGCCGATCGGCTATCGCAAAAACCCACAAGTGCAACAAGCCACCGACACGTTGTACGCACAACTTCAAGCCGCCGGGATTGATGTGCTTTTAGATGATCGTGATGAGCGTCCTGGGGTGTTGTTTGCCGATATGGAACTCCTGGGTATTCCGCATCGCTTTGTGATTTCAGAAAAGGGGCTGGCGGCAGGTACGGCCGAATACAAAGGACGCCGCGATGCAGCGCCCCTCGCCATCGCGCTCGATCAAGCTGTCAAGCACGCACAGACACAGTTACAGGCCAATACTGTCAACGCGTGAAGCGCTTCTTGTCACGCTGGCTCTTTGCCACACTGAGCATCGGATTCAGCGCTCTTGCATTTGCAGGACAACAACAATACGAGCCACTCGCAGACAGCGTGCGCATTGCATTACGTAGCGCTGTACGTGACGCCACTCCGCCCGTGTTACAGTTTTCAGAGATTGAACATGCGCGACGTTGGTTAAACACCATGCACGAGCGTTTACGTGTGCGTATCCCGGACCGAGCACGTCGAACAGAATTACTCAAAGCCGTGCACTACTACGCGACACGCACTGGGCTTGACCCGCAGCTCGTGTTAGCAGTGATTCAAATTGAAAGCGGCTTTCAACCCCAAGCGGTGTCTCCAGCCGGCGCGCGTGGATTGATGCAAGTCATGCCCTTTTGGCTAAAGCTATTAGGCGAAGGCACTAATCACAACCTGTTTGATCTACACACCAACGTTATGTATGGCTGCGTGATTTTGCGGCACTACCTTGATCTAGAGCATGGCGATTACTTTCGTGCGCTCGGCCGATACAACGGAAGTCTCGGGCAAGCCGAGTATCCAGAACGTGTGCATGCCGCTTGGAAAGGGCGATGGGCCTATGATGGGCCCACACATTAAATAGGCCGACCAATTGAATCGCCTCACCTATTCAATCGACGACCATTCAATCAGCCCACAGTTTGATTGTGCTCTCTGCTCACAGGCATCGTACACTTTAGCCTCCAAAAAAATCCCCCCGCTTGCCATGCGCCCCGCCATTTTTTTAAATCTATTCCAACATGCCACGCGCACACGGATGATGTATGCCATCACCGCACTGGTGTGTGTTGCATACCTAAACCTGTCCGTCGATGCGCAGGCAGCAAGCAAAAAACCGTCGGCTAAATCCAGCAAAAAATCGAGTTACGTGACGCACCCCGAAGCGCACGTATTTATGCAAGAGATGCAAGCGCAGCACGGATATTCCGCCGCGACACTACAACGCGTGTTGTCGTCTGCCCACCGACAAAGTAGCGTGTTACAAGCGATCCAACCACCGAGTTCACCGCGTCAACGCTCGTGGCAAAACTATCGCGCCATGTTTCTGACCGAGCGTCACATCAGTCAAGGCCTGCAATTCGCTACTCAGCACGCAACAGCGCTCACCCGAGCAGAGTCTGAATACGGTGTGCCCAGTGAAGTGATCTTGGCGATTCTTGGTGTCGAAACGGCGTATGGACGTAACACCGGCGCTTATCGAGTGATTGATGCTTTGGCCACACTGGCTTTTGATTACCCGCCGCGAGCGCGGTTTTTTCGCGACGAATTAGAGCAATACCTCTTACTGTCACGCGAACAAAACATTGATCCACGCACCCTGCGAGGATCATTTGCGGGTGCCATCGGCATTCCACAATTTATGCCAAGTAGCTATCGCCGCTGGGGCGTCGACTTTGATGGCGATGGCAAGACGCGATTACTCCAAAGTCCTATCGATGCGATTGGATCGGTTGGCAACTTTCTAAAAATTCACGGCTGGGTAAATGGTG
>CANIIA010000101.1 GCA_947467435.1 Betaproteobacteria bacterium | reverse complement strand
TGATCGTCGTCATTGCAGCTTTGGGTATCCACCCAGCACGCACCGCTTCGAGGATCTGACGCAGTTGGGTGCGTGTGGCGCTTAGTCCATCGTCAATCAACATTCGACCATCTACGGCAACATAAAACTCACCCGTGATGCGCTCTTCCGTGTGTAGCGTCCAAATGAGTAAGCGGTAATCACCGATGGCAGCTTCTGCAATGGGCGCATTGCCGGGCTGCAGCCAGGTTGAAAAAAGTTTTTTAAATCCTTCTTCACCCACGCTCGCTTGAAAACGCAACAGCTCTTCGTGTCGACGTCGTGGCGCGTTGGATAGGGCCGCTGCTTCGGCAAGCTGTGCTTGTGCCAGATGTTGATGTAATAACCACGCTGTGTGGACGGCACGATCTGGCGTCAGCTTGGTGGTATCGCTGGGCGGGCTTGCTTCTGCTTCGCTTAGTAGACGCCAGCCAAAATAAATCGGTTCGGCATTGATGCGC
Organism: Betaproteobacteria bacterium; assembly: GCA_947467435.1. Lineage (GTDB taxonomy): Bacteria > Pseudomonadota > Gammaproteobacteria > Burkholderiales > SG8-39 > SZAS-79. The sequence continues at coordinate 7,677 of CANIIA010000101.1, read as the reverse complement.
TCAAGTACACGTGCCGAAAATTCAGCAGGAAACCCTGTGGCATTGGGTCGTTGCGCGCGAAGGCTGGTGCTGACCAGACTGAGTGCAAACACAACACACACAACAAAAAAATGTTTCCACCAAGGTGTATATGTCAATTTGAACAAGACAATCAGGCCGCTTGCGCTACTGGCGTGATCAGCATTTGCCACTGGATCATGAGTTCGGCATGTTGGGTTTGGACGCGAGCCAAGTGTTGCGCTTTGACATGGCCAAAGCCGCGCACGCCATCGGGTAACGCAGCAATGTTGATGGCAAGGGCATGGGTTTCAGCACGTAAATTTTGCAGGATCAATGCAATATCGTTTTCGTAGGCGACAATCAGCGCGCGCTCTGTGCGTCGTTCATCGGTGTAGCCAAACACATCAAACGCAGTCCCGCGCAAAAATTTTAAGCGTGCGAGCACATGAAACACGCCACGCACCCAAGGCCCGAAGGCATATTTTTTGGGCGCACCACCTTCTGCGGTTGGTCGACTGAGTAAGGGGGGCGCTAAGTGATACACCAATCGGTAATCGCCACTAAACATAGCCGCGATTTTTTTCTCGAAGCCTGTTTGCGTGTGTAAGCGTGCGACTTCGTATTCGTCTTTATAGGCGAGCAGCTTGGCATAGCTGCGTGCCACTTGTTGCGTGAGTGCGTCGCCAAGGTGGAGCGTGGCTTCAGCGGCGCGCACACGCTCAACCAAGCTGCGATAGCGGTCGGCATACGCCTGGTCTTGGTAAGCGCGTAGACGTTGCATTCGGTCGTTGATGCATTCATCCAGTGTGCGCGAAAACTGCGGTGTCAGTTCGACTACTTGTGCGGGTTGCGCTTGACGTTGTACCAGCGTTAAGTCAATGGCAGCGTGGCGCCCCCAGTGCAAGCTTTGTCGGTTAAATTCGATGGCTACATCATTGAGCTCAATCGCGCGTTCGATGGCTGCGGGTGTCAGTGGCAGCCAGCCTTTTTGTAGCGCATAGCCGAGCATGAACATATTGGTGGCAATCGAATCTCCCATGAGCGCGCTCGCCAACTCTGCGGCGTTGACCATCTGCGCGTTGTGGCAGTTCGTGCGAATGTCGTGTTGTAAGTCGCTGCCTGGCAACTGCCAGTCAGGGTTCTTTACAAACTCAGCGGTGGGTGCCGTGGTGGCATTGATGATGGCGTTGGTGTGTTCCGGTGACATGCGACTCAAGGCATCGTTACTTGCTGAAACGACTAAGTCGCAGCCAATCACTACATTGGCATCACCTAAGCCCAAGCGTGCTGCATGGAGCGCTTCTGGCGTTCGTGCAATCTTGACGTGTGACATCACCGGGCCACCTTTTTGCGCAAGCCCAGACATATCGAGTACCGAGACACCGTATCCCTCGAGGTGTGCAGCCATCGCAAGAATTTGCCCAATGGTAATCACCCCCGTGCCGCCGATCCCTGTAATCAGTAAGTTTTGTGGCGCAGTCAGTGCAACGGGGGTTGGTTCGGGTAATGCAGGCAAGTGGGTGAGTTCGGCACGTCGAGTGGCCGGTTGTCCTTTGTTGAATGTACCGCCTTCGACGGTCACAAAGCTTGGACAAAATCCTTTCACGCACGAAAAATCTTTGTTGCAAGTGGATTGATTAATGCGCCGCTTGCGACCTAACTCGGTTTCTACTGGCTCCACCGATAAGCAATTCGATTGTGTCGAGCAATCGCCACAACCTTCGCACACCTCGGTGTGAATCACCGCACGTTTGGCTGGATCGGGATAGGCGTTGCGTTTACGCCGCCGGCGTTTTTCTGAGGCACAAGTTTGATCGTAAATAATCGCTGATACGCCGCGTACGTCGCGCAGTTCGCGCTGGAGCGCGTCGAGTTCATCGCGATGACGAATCGTCACACCGTCAGCCCAATGGGTGTTTGCTGGATATTTGTCTGGTTCGTCGGTGACCACGACGACCGGATGCACACCTTCGGCAGCGATTTGCCGCGAGATCATGGCGGGATCCAGTGGGCCATCATGATGCTGCCCACCGGTCATCGCGACCGCGTCGTTGAAAAGAATTTTGTAGGTCATGTTGACCTTGGCAGCACACGCAGCACGAATCGCCATCAGTCCGGAATGAAAGTACGTACCGTCGCCAATATTGGCGAAGATGTGCGCGGTGTGACAAAACCCAGACTGACCAATCCAGGTTGCGCCCTCTCCCCCCATGTGCGTGAAGGTAGAGGTGTTGCGATCCATCCAAAGTGCCATGTAGTGACACCCAATGCCGGCGGTGGCGCGGCTGCCTTCAGGCACACGCGTTGAAGTGTTATGCGGACATCCAGAACAAAAGTAGGGTTGACGCACGCTTTCAACGCGCGGCTTTGCCAATGCTTTTTCGCGTGCATCCAAAAACGCTAAACGTGCGCGGTAACGATCACCCAGCAAGTGGTCGATCCCGAGCTTGGTGAAACGCTGTGCCAGTGCGCGTGCCACGATGGTTGGCGATTGTTCGTACTGCGCAGGCAATAACCAATGCCCGGCGGGCTGACCGTTGGCGAACGACCACTCTCCGTTATCCGCAAATTTTCCAACCACCCGCGGTGCACGCTCGCTGACTTTCCAGTTATACAGTTCCTCTTTAATTTGATGTTCGATGAGCTGGCGTTTTTCTTCCACCACGAAAATTTCTTCTAAGCCTGCCGAGAAGCGGCGTAAACCTTGTGGCTCGAGTGGCCAAGGCATTGCCACTTTGTAAACGCGTAATCCAATCTGCGCGGCAACCTCTTGATCGATACCTAGATCCGCCAACGCTTGCATGGTGTCGCCAAAACTTTTTCCGGTGGTCACAATGCCAAATCGCGCACGAGGTGAGTCCCAAACAATTCGATCGAGTTGATTGGCTCGTACATAAGCGAGCGCAGCGTAGATTTTGTAGTCGAGTAAACGCGCTTCTTGTTCAAGGATGCCGTCTGGCCAACGGATATTGAGTCCGCCTTGCGGCAAGACAAAATCGCCGGGCAATTGAATTTGCACACGTTGTGGATCGATATTGACCGAGGCGCCTGATTCGACCACGTCGGTAACGCATTTCATTCCAATCCAACAGCCCGAATAGCGGCTCATGGCAAATCCATGCAAGCCAAAGTCGATGTATTCCTGCACGCTCGATGGATTGAGGATGGGGATCATGCAGGCTTTTAAAATGAGCTCACTTTGATGTGCCAAGGTGGAGGACTTGGCCGCGTGATCATCGCCGGCAAGCACCAACACGCCACCATGTCGCGCGCTGCCCGCAGCATTGGCGTGTTTAAACACATCGCCGCAGCGATCAACGCCCGGGCCTTTGCCGTACCACATTGCAAACACACCATCGTAGTTGGCATCAGGGAATAAATGGCTTTGTTGCGTACCCCAAATCGCCGTGGCCGCGAGGTCTTCGTTGACGCCGGGGTGAAATCGAATGTGCTGTTCTGCAAGAAATTTTTTTGCGCGTACCAGCGATTGATCTAACGCGCCCAGCGGCGATCCGCGGTAACCCGAGATGTAGCCGGCGGTGTTTAATCCGCTCGCCGAGTCACGCTGTCGTTGCAACATGGGCAATCGCACCAGCGCTTGTGTGCCGGTCAAAAAAACCCGACCAGATGCAACCGTGTATTTGTCATCGAGCGAGGCCTGAGCCAGCGTGTTGGCGGCAAGCGGGGCATTCATGCGAGGTCTCCGAGAGAGCGTTACGGCGAAGCTTGAGATGCCGCGACGTTTGGGGGCGGTGAAAAGCGTGATGCTGAAGTATAAAGATTCATGGCCGGGCGCGACGATTCTGCGCTACGTTGCGCGACCCACCTTGTTTGTACGCCGTTCAGGTTGATCCCAGTAGGGCTCGGGCCCAAAGGACTCGACAAGAAATTCAATAAATGCCCGCGTCTTGGCCGGTAGATGGCGTCGATGGGGGTACACCGCGTAAATCGCCACATCGCTATCAAAGGTATAGCCGGGGCACAGTGCAACCAGCGAACCATCTTCAATATGACGGCGCACGTCCCAGGTGGATTTCAATGCAATGCCCAAGCCAGCCAAGGCCCATTCGCGTAGCACTTCCCAGTTATCGCATGCATAGTGACCAGTGACTCGTACGGTGCCGCGCTTGCCAACCGGGCTACGAAATTCCCACGTTTGCGATAAGCCGTTTTCCCACGCAGGTAATAAGCATTCGTGCCCAACCAGTTCTGCTGGATGCGTGGGCGTACCACAGCGCTTGAGATAGGCGGGACTGGCACAAATCACGCGACGATTCGGTGCAAGCTTGCGCGCGGCGAAGGACGAGTTTTCGAGTTGCGCAATGCGAATCGCTACATCAAATCCTTCTTCAACCATGTTCATGCCGCGATCAGACAAGCTCACTGCCATTTGCACCTTGGGATAGCGTTGGGCGAACTGAGGAATTAATGGCGCAATGTGTTGGTTACCAAATGCAGCCGACATCGCGACACGCAACAGGCCTTGCGGTTCTGCCACATGGGCAGAAACTGCGTCATCGGCCTCTTCAACGGCGCTGAGGATGCGCTGACAGGCTTCGTGGTACCGAGCCCCTTCGTCGGTGAGGGCGATGCGACGCGTGGTGCGATTCAGTAACCGCACGCCAAGGCGCGATTCAAGCGCAGCCAAACGCCGGCTGACCACAGCGGTCGAGAGTCCCAATTCGCGCGCAGCCGCTGACAAGCTGCCAGCGCTCACGACACGCGAGAAAACGGTCATTTCATAGAGATTGTCGGCCATGTGCGAGTGGGAACGGGTTCCCTAGGTGGGTACGGATCACGATCCGGATTGTTGCTTCGGAAGCAAATATATTTCTTATCTAGCGAATATTCTCAATTGTTTCACAAAGGCTTATATTGTCGCAACGCAGCAAATTAAATTGTTTTAATCGGAGAAATACGATGAATACGTCAACAATTCAAGTCATTGAAACAGAAAGGCCGGCTGTTGCAGCGCGGGATCCGCGCATTGCTCGGTTGGTTCTTGAAGCCAAGGCGCAGCGGGCGGTTTATCTGGGCGATTTTCTGACCCAACGCCTTGCGGATCTACGCTGGGTTGCTCGGGCGACTCGTCTGGTTGCTCAGCAGTGCACCCTTGCGCGGGTTGGCCTCGACCGCCTGCATTCAGCCTAAATTAGCCGAGCAGCCAATCGCGAAGCGCGGCGGCGCAGGCCGCGGGTTGTTCGAGCATCGGCAGATGCCCGCAATCGGCGAGGACCTTGAACTGCGCGCTTTTAATGGCGTTGGCCATGAACGTATGTTGTGCAAGTGGTGTCAGCGCGTCTTGCTCGCCGCACAGGATGAGCGTTGGGCACTGAATATCCGCCAAGGATAGCTCGCTGTTGGTGCGACTTAAGATCGCTTGTTGTTGACGTAGGAATCCGGCAATGCCGATCTCACGCGCCATGTCTTTGACTAATGCCACGCTGCGCGCGTCACGTAACCCAGTTCGATGCATCAGCATGGGTAAAAGGCGATCGGTCACGCCAACAAAGCGACCGTGACTCGCTAACTCAATCAGTCCTAAGCGTCGCGCTCGAACTGCTTCGCTATCGCCGCACGCTTGCGTTGAAATGAGTGCCAGTCGTTGCACGCGTTGTGGTGCTTGACGCATGAGCTCAAGCGCAACGTAGCCGCCCATCGAATGACCCGCAAGACAAAACTGTGGCGCCTGCACATGTTGCAATACACGCGCAGCCATCGCCGAGATGCTGTCGTCTTGGCTCAGATCTGCGATCACACATTGCGCAACGTCTGCCAGCGCTTCGGTTTGCGTCTGCCAGATCCGGCCATCGCACAACAAACCGGGCAATAAAACAAGCGTCGGCGTGTTCAGGCGATGGACTTCCACATGTCGATATCGCGACGCGCAGTCCAGATGCGTGGATGGGAAATACCGCTCGCTTCGTCGTAAGCACGTGAGACATCAAACGGCATGCAGTGTTCGTAGATCGGATAGCGACCGTAAGTTGGATCAAGACGCTTGCGTGTAGCGCTATACACGTCTTTGAGCGACTTGCCTGAACGCACGCCGCTACGTGCACACGCAAGGAGTCGTTGCACGAAGGTCTGCGTAAAGCGAATCGCTTTTAAAGATTGCGCAGCAGTTTTTAGCGCAGGACCGCGGCCAGGAACAAGCGCGCGGGGCTTGAGTGCACGCAAACGATCGAGCGTGGCTGGCCAATCAGAAAGATGCGCATCGCCTGTGTAAATACCGGCGTTGTACTCAACCAAATCACCAGCAAACATCACTTTTTGCTTGGGGATCCAAACAATCGTATCGCCTGCTGTATGGCCGCGTCCGGCATGAATAATCTGCACCTCGAGCTTGCCCATCATGATGGTGATGCGATCGTGGAATACCAAGCTGGGCCAGGTTAATCCAGGGATCGATGATTGCCCGCGAAACAGTCGCGGAAAGCGCCCGATCTCGCTGGCCATGTCTTGTTTGCCACGTTCACGAATCAGCTCGAGGGTCGCATCGCTGGCAATAACTTGCTGTGCTTTGTAAGCTGATGCGCCTAAGACGCGTACCGCGTGATAGTGCGAGAGCACGACGTATTGAATGGGCTTGCGCGTCACTTTGCGAATCTGACGAATCACTTCGCGTGCCATGCGTGGTGTGGCTTGTGCATCGATCACCATCACGCTGTCATCACCAATGATGACCCCGGTGTTTGGATCGCCTTCTGCAGTAAACGCCCACGCATTGGTGGAGAGTTGTTCGAAGCGAGTTTTCTTGGGCGTTAGATCCGCCTGTGATGCAAAACTTTGCGCCATGCGTATTCCCCGATGAATCAATGACTAGAAGATCGAAATCTTACGCTAGTCATTGCTCCTCGGGGATGGTGGCGCTTACGTGGCGACCGGCTGGATTTGTTCTAGGCGGTAGCCGTAGTGATACACGGGGACAACGCGGAAACCTGTTTCAGGGCGCAGGTCGAGTTTTTTACGTACCTGACTCACATGCGTGTCGACGGTCCGCGTGGCCAGGTCACCGGTTTGCCCCCAAACTGATTCACGCAAGTGCCCTCGAGAAAGCAGTCGACCTATATTTTTAAACAACACAACGGCCAGTTGAAATTCTTTAGGCGTGAGCTCAAGCAGCGTGCCGTGACGGCGGAGTTCGTTGCGTTGCAGATCGAATTCAAACGGTGCGATTTGCAGCGATTTTTCTTCCTGTTGTGGGTAGGCGCGACGTAGCAATGACTCCACGCGTGCAATGAGTTCTTGCCGGCGCGCAGGTTTGACCATGTAATCATCAGCGCCGCTCTCGAGTGCATAAACAATATCTTCTTCAGCGTCGCGCATGGTGACAAAAAGAATCGGAATGACGCGCGAAACGTTTTCTCGAATCCAGCGCAGAACCTCGGTCCCGCTGATGTCGGGCACCTGCCAGTCAAGCAGATATAAATCAAAACTTTCGCGGCCGGCGTAACGCATGGCCTCGCGCCCATTGACAAAAGCGTGTACATCATGACCCGCGTCGGATAGCCAGCGTTGCAGCAAGGCGCGTTGATCGGGATCGTCTTCAAGCATGGCAATACGCACGGTGACCTCATCCTGTGGTTGTTCAAAAAAGCGCTGGCTTTGTGTTTCTAACGCTGCGCCCGACGACGCTGTTGTTGGCGTGATGTGACCGCTAGGCATCACGCGCGA
>CANIIA010000100.1 GCA_947467435.1 Betaproteobacteria bacterium | reverse complement strand
CACCCCCCCCCCGCGCAAATTTTCTGCGCGCCCAGCACGAATTTTTTGTGCCGATGGGGCATCGGACATCATGATTGAGTTCCTGCGTTACCTAAGATGGCGGGGGCTTGGTAGGCACACACCTTGACGCAGCTCAAATGAATCGGCTCAAGTTCAGTTCATGCGTTACCTAAGAAGGCACGCTTTTAGTAGGCAAATGTTTTGACGCGGCGCAAATGAGCGGATCTAAATTTCGGCGGTTTTTTATGGGCGCGACTGCATTGATTGTCGCGCCCATAAAAAAAGCCCGGCGAACCGGGCTTTTTTAGCGAAGGCAGCAAACGCTGCCAAGGCGATCAAACCTTACATGGGCTTGATGTCTGCGGCTTGCAGGCCTTTAGGGCCTGTGCGAACTTCAAACGACACCTTTTGACCTTCTTTCAGGGTCTTGAAGCCAGCCATTTGGATTGCGGTGTGATGCGCGAAGAGATCTTCGCCGCCGCCATCGGGGGTGATAAAGCCAAAACCTTTGCTGTCGTTAAACCACTTGACGGTTCCAGTTGCCATTGTTGCTTCCTTTCTGAATGCGCCGTGAGAACTCCGGACCACGGCGTCCGGGCATGGATTCGAGAAAGGGAACTGAAGACCAACTGTGCCGCTTTGCTGCTGCAAAGGCTTCACGACAGGACTGTGTGCTCACTGCTCGGTAATCACTGCAACCGACACCTTACCATCAAAAAACTGGCGTTGCAGATTATTTTCTGCGCCGCACAGGGGCATTTGTACGGGCTGGCGGCTGACTTAAGGGCAGTGCGGTTTGGTATTTGACCTGTTTCAACGCGAAGCTGGATCGGATGTTGCCGACCCCAGGGACGCGGGATAAAAAGTCCATGATAAATCGTTCAAGTGCGGGAACATCCGGCATGACGATGCGTAATAGGTAGTCGGAGTCGCCGGTCATCAAATAGCACTCCATTACCTCGGGCCGATCGCGCATGGCGCGCTCAAAAATATCGAGCGCCGATTCCACCTGACGTTCTAGCGTCACCTGCACAAAGACGCTGACGGTCAGACCCACCTTGAGCGGATCGAGCAAGGTGACGTAGCGCGAGATATGTCCGCTCTCTTCGAGGGCGCGCACCCGAGCCAAACACGGAGAGGCGGATAAATGCACCGCCTTTGCCAGATCGACGTTGCTCATGCGCGCGTCTTGCTGCAGTTGTTCGAGGATGCGCAGGTCAGTCGCGTCTAGCGCGCTACCAAAAGAACTGGAGGACGAACGACGAGGAGGACGATTCGGCATTTTGGGTCTTTTCAGCATATTCTGCTGAAATAATTATTAATAGAAGAGAATTCTGCCTGAATATTGGATTTTTAGGATGGTATTCAGCACCCTATGCCACTCACTTCGGCCTAGTATCTGCCCACCATGACCGATCTCTCTGAAATTGCTGGCGCTGCGCTTTGGCGCGTGAACCCTCCCGATGCCGATCCACTCGAAACCGGCGAATGGCTCGAAGCCTTTGATGCCTTGGTCGCCACCGCGGGACGCGAACGGGCGACATTTTTATTGATGAAGTTGCTCGAGCAAGCGCGGGCACGGCGTGTGCCGATGCCGCCCGTGCTGAATACGGCGTATCGCAATAGCGTCACGTTGGCCGAGCAATCCCAATTTCCTGGCAACTTAGACATTGAACAGCGCTTGTCTTCAATTGTTCGCTGGAATGCGTTGGCGATGGTGGTGCGCGCCAATCGTGCCCATGCTGAGCTGGGTGGTCACATTGCCAGTTACGCCTCCGCAGCTGATTTGTTTGAGGTCGGCTTTAATCATTTCTTCAAGGGCGCAAGCAACGACAGTCGCGGCGATTTGGTGTTCTTTCAACCGCACTCGGCGCCTGGTGTGTATGCGCGCGCGTTTCTTGAAGGGCGCTTAAGTGAGGCGCAATTAGATCGCTATCGACGTGAAACGAGTGGTGGCGGACTAAGTTCGTATCCACATCCGTGGTTGATGCCAGATTTTTGGCAATTTCCGACGGGGTCGATGGGCTTGGGTCCGTTGGCTGCGATTTATCAAGCGCGCTTTATGCGTTATTTAAGTGATCGGGGTATTGCCAATACGACCGGGCGCAAGGTGTGGGCGTTTCCTGGTGATGGCGAGATGGACGAACCCGAATCGCTTGCAGGTTTATCACTCGCCGCACGCGAAGGATTAGACAATTTAGTGTTTGTGGTGAACTGCAACTTACAACGTTTAGATGGGCCCGTGCGTGGTAATGGTTCAGTCGTACAAGAACTCGAAGGCTTGTTTGCGGGCGCGGGTTGGAACGTCATCAAATTGTTGTGGGGTGCAGACTGGGATGCGTTGTTTGCGCGCGATGTCGATGGCGTATTGCTCAAGCGCTTGCATGAAACCGTCGATGGGGAATTTCAAACCTATGCCGCCACCGATGGACGGTTTAATCGCGAGCACTTCTTTAATAAATATCCAGAGCTACAAGCGTTAGTGGCGCACATGACCGATGCCGATATCGATCGCTTGCGTCGTGGAGGCCATGATCCAGTCAAAATTTACGCCGCATACGCCAGTGCCATGGCGCATCGCGGTCGGCCCACTGTGATTCTTGCGCAGACTAAAAAAGGATATGGCATGGGCCATTGGGGCCAAGGCAAGATGGGTGCGCATCAACAAAAGAAACTCGAAGCCGAAGCCTTGTATGCATTTCGCGATCGGTTTGCGTTGCCTTTAAGCGATGCCGATGTGGATGCGCTACGCTTTTATCATCCCGGCGCAGACAGTCCAGAGATTCAGTATTTGCATGCGCAGCGTCAGCAGCTCGGTGGTTATGTCCCGGCGCGACGCACCGATTGCGCCAAGATCAATGTGCCAACACAACAAGCGTTTCGTCGCTTATTGGAGGGCAGCGCCGAACGTGAGCAATCGACCACGATGGTGTTTGTGCAGATGCTTGGACAGTTGCTTAAAGACGCGCAATTGGGACCACGTGTCGTGCCCATTGTGGCCGATGAGGCGCGCACCTTTGGCATGCAAAATTTATTTCGTCAGGTGGGCATTTACTCTGCCGTGGGCCAGCTCTATACGCCAGAGGACAAAGACGAACTGCTGTATTACAAAGAAGCCAAAGACGGGCAAATTCTTGAAGAAGGGATTACGGAGGCCGGTGCGTTGGCTTCATGGACCGCAGCGGCAACCAGTTACAGCGCGCATGGTGAGCCAATGCTGCCGTTTTATATTTATTACTCGATGTTTGGTTTTCAACGTGTGGGTGATTTAATTTGGGCTGCTGCCGATCAACGCGCGCGCGGATTTCTGATTGGCGCAACGGCGGGCCGCACGACCTTGGCTGGTGAGGGTTTACAGCATCAAGATGGCTCTAGTCACCTGACGGCGGCAACGATCCCAAACTGCCGTGCGTATGATCCGTGCTTTGGTTATGAGCTCGCGGTGATTGTGCAAGACGGTGCGCGCCGCATGCTCGAAGCGCAAGAGGACGTGTTCTATTACCTCACGGTGATGAACGAAAATTATGTACATCCCGCCATGCCTGAAGGGGCCAGCGAAGGTATTTTGCGCGGCATGTATCGTTTGCGTGTCACACCACATGCAAAGACACCGCAATTACGTTTATTGGGTTCGGGCGCCATTTTGCGCGAGATGCTGCAAGCGGCCGATGTGCTTGAGCGCGAACACCAATTGGCCGTTGAGGTTTGGAGTGTCACGAGTTGGAGTGAGTTGCGGCGCGATGCGCGTGCGGCAGATGCAGCGGGCGTATCGAGTTGGATCACGCAATGTTTAGGAACAGCCACCTGCCCAACGGTTTTGGCCAGTGATTATGTGAGTGCGTTACCCGATCTGATTCGTCCGTGGTTGAGCGGATCCACGCGCAGCTTAGGGACGGATGGTTTTGGACGCAGCGATACCCGCGCAGCGCTACGCGATTACTTTGCCGTGGATGCTGCTGCAGTGATACGTACTGCGTTGAGTTTAATCAACAAGCTCTAGAACAGATGTAGCAGCGTGGGCCAATAAAACCCCACCACACACAGCGCGCTCGCGGCCAACCCAAGTGCAGCGGCGCTCCAGGCCAATAGCATCACGCCGGTGATTACTTCGGCTGAGGCCAAGACGATGGCGATTTGTGTGGCCGCCGAAGCAAACTCGTAATGATGATAAGAAGCGAGCGCGCGATCGCGTTTGGCTTCTGCTGCTTTTGCACGCGCGGCGAGTTCTTTGCGACCTTCGTTGGTTTCGGGTTCGGATTGATAGCGATCAGCGGTTTGCTTCCAGGCGTCGATTTGTTTTTTGACCGATTCGGGGGCTTTGCCCGCAAAACTTACTTCAAGAGATTCGGCTGCGGTGCGCAGCGTGGTTTGTCGAATCGATTTGGCTTGGAAGAACGACCAAAGATTGGTGGCTTCGATGTTGTGTGCGAGCGCCGAGGTTTGCGCGCCTTTGCCTAGGGTTTCAGAAAAAGCCAAGACCACCGCCAACATTGAAATCAATAGCGCGATTTTTTTATTGGACGGATCAATATGTGCACCACCAGACATGGCGATCTCCAGAAAAAGAGTTGTGACGCATTTTAAACCGTAAGTCTATTCCTGCAATCTTTAGGTAACCGGGAGTGTGTCGTTTAGGATGTCGGGATGTTGTACCTCAAACTTGTGCTGATGGCGGTTTTTTGGAGTGGTGTGTTTCCCGCGGTGACGCTGGTGTTACGCAGCATGGATTTATTTACCTCAATCGTGTTGCGCTTCGGTAGCGGCGCGTTGATCCTGTTGATGTTGTTGCGTTGGCGAGCGCGTCATTGGCCGCAGTTATCGCAGCGTGAATGGCTGTTGGTGCTAGCCTTAGGGCTGATCGGTATCTCGCTCTACAACACCTTGTTCACTGCCGGTCTCGCGCTGGTTGAAGCAAGCCGCGCTGCGCTGATTGTCCCAACCAATCCGGCGTTGACGGCCTTGTTAGCCGCGCTATTTTTGCGTGAACGTTTAGGTTGGTTACGTACTGTGGGCGTGGCGTTGTCCATGGCGGGTGCGTTGTGGGTGTTGTGTCGCGGAGATCCGTTGGCGTTACGCACAGTTCAGTTTGGATTAGGTGAGCTGTATTTAGTCTTGTGTATCTTGACTTGGTGTATCTACACCTTGCTTGGTCGCCTCGCCTTGGCTTCGATGTCTGCATTAACACTCACCGCGTACGTGATGGCAGTGGGCGTGTTGCCATTGACAGCACTTGCTTGGAACGAACCGCGTCAGCTCACCGAGGTCACTTGGGTCAGCTGGACTGCTTTGGCCTACTTGGTCGTCTTTGGTACGGTGATTCCATTTCTTTGGTATTACGAAGGTGTTAAGGCCTTGGGCGCTGCACGTGCAGCGCAATTTATTAATTTGGTACCGCCAATTGCAGTGTTGGAATCGATTTGGTTACTGGATGAGCCGTGGACACCTGCACTCGGTTGGGGTGTGGTGTTCGTGGTGGTCGGCTTGTACTTAACCAATCGAACGCCGCATCAATAAAACATTTTGCATAGCAGCACAAAGGTTGCACATATTGCGCGCTTCAATGGGTCTTTCCGCGTCACTCGCCCTGCGAACCATTGCGCGACCGCGTATCGAGGTGTGGTGAATTCAGATTATGCTTACCCGAGAGCAATCACGCGTATTGAACGGAGGGAAAGAGACATGCATGACGTACACCTTGATTTGCGACACGATCACGTTGGTTTGTCGTTGATTTCGTCAGCCGGCGCGTTTGGGGGTGCGATGTTTCGTTCGGTGCTGACATCGGTCGTTGGGTACATCGCTGCGGCGCTCGTGTTGGGCTGTGTGGCCAATCTTGCCTATGCGCAATCATGGCCAGTCAAACCGGTGAAGATCATCGTGCCGTACACACCGGGTGGTGTGAGCGATTTGTTTGCACGTTTGTTGGCGCAGCAGTTACAAGAATCGTTGGGGCAACCGTTTATCGTCGAAAACCGTCCGGGTGCGAGTCAAATGGTCGGCGCGGTTGCAGTGGCCCGTGCACCCGCCGATGGCTATACGTTTTTGTTGGGAAGTACAACGAGCATGACGCTCAACGTACATACGCAAAAGTCGATTCAATATGATCCGCTGAAAGACTTTGCGCCGGTGTCGTTGGCGATGACGATGCCTTTATTTTTGGTGATCAATCCATCGATTCCTGCCACGAGCGTGAAAGAACTGATTGCGTTACTGAAGTCCGGGCCCAGTAAATACAGTTACGCATCGGTGGGTAACGGTAGTTCGCTGCATTTAGCAGGCGAAATGTTTAAGACGCTCACCAGCACGCAAATGACGCACATTCCATACAAGGGTTCGGCACCAGGTATCGCGGATATTGTAGGTGGTCAGGTGAGTATGAGTTTTGATCCGGGCGCGTCTTCATTGCCATCGGTCAAGTCCGGAAAGCTACGCGCGTTGGCGGTGACCAGCGTGATGCGTTCGAGCGTGATGCCAGAGTTACCCACCGTCGCAGAAGCTGGTGTCCCGGGGTATGAGGCCACGATATGGTTTGGCATGCTCGCACCAGCTGGCACACCACCAGCGATAGTGAATCGCGTCTCTCAAGAAATGGGACGCTTGTTGCGTCTACCCGTCAATCGTGAGCGCTTTGCAGTGCATGCGGTTGAGCTCACACCCAATAGCCCAGAAGAATTTGGCGCAATGATTCGTGCAGATATCAATAAATACGCCAAGGTGCTAAAGGATGCGGGCGTGCAACCGGAGTAATGCGTTGCAACGATGAGCGGGCGTGGGTGACTAACCCGCCATGGTGAGTCCGCCAGATACACTGATCACTTGACCCGTGATGTACGCGGCTTCATCGGACGCAAGAAAACACACAATGCCTGGAATATCTTCAGGCTGACCAACACGCTTCATTGGAATGGCACGCACCAGTGCGTCCATCACCTTTTGTCCGGCATCACCTTCGCCAGCAAAGCCGCGCAAAATCGGCGTGTCAGTCGGACCGGGACACACGACATTAACGGTCACGCCTTTGCGTGCCAATTCACGCGCCAGTGTTTTCGAAAAACTCAGGATGCCGCCTTTACACGCGGAGTACACCGATTCACCGGATGAGCCTACGCGTGCAGCATCGGATGAAATATTGATCACCCGACCACGCCCTTGTTTCACCATCCCAGGGACCACGAGGTGATGCATGTTGAGTGGCCCGCGTAAATTAATAGCGATGAGTTGTTCCCAATCGGCTGGATTCATGTCGATAAAGTTTTGAAACCGATCCCAGCCTGCGTTATTGACCAATACATCAATCTCACCGGCCTGCGCGAGTGCCGTTTGTGCTGCGCTGTAATCGCTAATATCGAACACCAGTGGTGTGCCTTGAATTGCTTTGGCCACGCGTTGTGCCGCTGTGGCGTCTCGATCGGCCACCAAAACGTGCGCGCCTGCTGAGGCAAAGCGGGCACAGAGTGCGGCACCAATGGCGCCGCCTCCACCGGTAATAAGTACACGTCGATCTTTGATTCCGAGCATGTCTCGTCCAATCCTTGTATTAGCGGCCTTGAAAATTCGGTGCGCGTTTTTGTAAAAAGGCAGACACGCCTTCGCTGTAATCGTGGGTGTAACCGGCTTCGCGCTGCAACTGACCTTCGAGGGTGAGCTGGGCTTCTAGTGTGTTATTCACCGCGGCATAAATCGCTTGTTTCATTAACGCGAGCGCGCGTGTTGGTTGTTGCGCTAACTGACGACACAAGGCTTGCGCTTCATCTTGTAGCGTCGCGTCATCGCATACTTTCCAGATCAGCCCAATGCGCGCCGCCTCTTCAGCCGGTAATTTTTCTGCAAGCATGGCCAAGCCCATGGCGCGTGCGGTGCCCACCAAGTGCGGTAAAAACCATGTGCCACCCGAATCGGGGATCAAGCCGATTTTGGCAAACGCCTGCAGAAAAGCCGCTGACCGTCCGGCGAGCACAATATCTGCAGCCAGAGCGATATTTGCACCCGCACCAGCCGCAATGCCGTTAACGGCGCAGACGATCGGTTTTTCCATGCCACGCATCAAACGCACCAGTGGGTTATAAAAAGTTTCGATGGTGGTGGCTAAATCACGAGGAGTATCACCGGGTTTGGCTTCGCGTTCGGATAAATCTTGCCCCGCACAAAAACCGCGACCGTTTCCTGTGAGTAGCACCGCGCGGATCTGTGGGTCGGTGGCGGCGGATTGTAGTGCGGCACGTAGCTGT
>CANIIA010000099.1 GCA_947467435.1 Betaproteobacteria bacterium | reverse complement strand
GCAAGCTTACTGACCGCAGTGGGTTTGCCTGAATTAATCACTACCAACGAAGCGGACTACGAAGCGCTGGTACTTGATCTAGCCACGCATCCCGACAAACTTAAAGATATCCGCGACAAACTCGCACGTCATCGATTGACTACGCCGCTATTTAACACCGAGGAATACGCGAAACATTTTCAAGAAGCGTATCTCGCCATGTTGGACGCATGAGTCAACAAAAACTCAACCAAGCGCTCGTACTCCACCAGCAGGGGCGGCTACAAGACGCAGAGCGCCTGTATCAATCGATCCTGCGTCAACAACCTACGCATGCGGGTGCTTTGCATTACCTGGGTTTGTGTTACGCCCAACAAGGCAAGCTCGATCAAGGCATCGCGTTCGTTTCAAAATCGCTTGCGATCAAAGATGACGATGCCATCGTTTGGAATAACCGCGGCAATATGTTGTTCAATCTCGGTGACGATGTGGCAGCACGTTCAGATTTTTCTCGTGCGATCGCATTACAACCAAACTATGCTGAAGCACAGAGTAATTTGGGTAATGTGCTGCAGCGGCAAAAGCAATTTACGGAAGCGATTGCAGCATACCGGCAAGCGATTGCGCTCGAGCCACGTTTTGCTCAAGCGCATAATAACTGCGGGATCGCGCTACAAGCGATGGGTCAATTTGAAGAAGCACTTGCTGCGTATGCCGCTGCGCTCGCCATAGATCCACAATATGCTGAGGCGCATTACAACCGTGGCATGTTGTTTCAACAGTTGCAACGACTGGATGATGCAATCGCTAGTTTTAAATGCGTTGCTGCGTTAGAGCCGAATCATCCTGACATCGCTTCGTTGCTCAGCGCTGCATATAACAACCGGGGCGTTGATCACAATGCGCGTCGCTTACATTCAGCCGCGCTACTTGATTTCGACCAAGCTTTAGCCTCTGGTCCTCCAAATGCATCATTACTTACCAATCGTGCCAATACCTTGCGTCATTTAAAGGATGTTGCAGGGGCATTGGCAGCCTATCAGGCTGCAATTCGCTTAGATCCAACGTTTTCGTCGGCCTACTGGAATCGCGGCTTACTCTTTGAAGAGCATTTTGATTTTGAACACGCTGCGCAAGATTTTGAACGGGCTGTAAAAAATCCCCCAATGCATCCCATCTCCTTTGCCACCTATATCAATGCAAAGATGATGTTGTGTGATTGGTCTTATTTAGACACCGTAATCGCGGATATCCCGCCGCGCATTCTGTCTAACATTGAAACGCCGCCGAGTTTTCATTTGCTCAGCCTATTCGATACGTTATCGCTGCAACGTGTTGCCGCTGAACACTGGACCACAAAAAACTTTCCAGCCGATCAAACGTTGGGGCCAGTCCAGCCGATCTCACCCCATTCGAAAATCCGTGTTGCATTTTTATCAGCTGATTTTCGCGAACACGCAGCGGCCTACAATTTTGTTGGTTTTCTTGAATCACTTGATCGCACGCAGTTTGAAACGTTTGGTATCTGTCTGTCGCCGGAAAGTGCGAGTCCGATGCAAGCACGACTCAAGCGCGCATTTGATCACTTTTTATTTGTCGATCAAGAAACAGATTTGGCGATTACACAACGCTTGCGTGAGTTACAAATTGAAATCGCTGTCGATTTAATGGGCCCCACGCGCAATTCACGTACACAAGTGTTTGCGCTCCGTGCTGCGCCGATTCAAATCAACCAGTTTTCTTGGGCTTCTGGTGCAGACTATATGGATTACATCATCGCCGATCCAGTCACTATCCCTGCACACTTTCAACACGGTTTCACTGAAAAATTAGCGACTTTGCCGCATACGCTATTTGCAACAGACAATACCAGGCCCATCGCTGATCGCACGCCCACCCGCGCATCGATGGGCTTACCTAACGACGGGCTGGTATTTTGCTGCTTCAATAATCTCTACAAAAACACGCCAGCAGTGTTTGCCGTTTGGATGGAGATCATGCGTCAGGTCCCACACAGCGTGCTGTGGCTGCGCGAACTCAATCCTGTGATGGCCAAGAACCTACGTGCTTCAGCGCAAACACATGGGGTTGCGCCTGAGCGCTTGGTGTTTGCTGGTCGCGTCCCTTCGATGGACGATCATTTAGCCAGACATCGACTGGCCGATTTATTCCTCGACACGTTTCCGTTTACCGCGCAAACCACCGCCAGTGATGCGCTTTGGGCGGGGCTACCCGTGGTGACTCGGATGGGTGAGTCACCGATGAGTCGTATTGCCGGCAGCATGCTCATTGCGCTTGGTATGCCAGAACTTGTGACAGAGGACATCGCCTCGTATCGGCAATTGATTCTTGCGTTAGCGCATGACGCCTCGCAACGCAGTGCACTACGTGAGCGTCTGCAGGCGGCTCGCTATTCTGAAAAATTATTCAATACAACCCTCTATACTCGTCACATGGAGCAGCTGTATTTGAAGATGGTTCAGCGTCTTCGTGCAGGGCTGCCGCCTGATCACCTCGCCGTAGAATAGCGGGGTCGTCTTCATCGATCGGCGACGATGCAACGTCCCGATCACTGATTATCATTTTTCTGAAAGCCCCCCGCGTATGTCCAGCTTACGTAGTTATCGTAATCAGCCCACCGACCACACCACGTTTTATCCACGCTTAATTGGCAAGCGCGGCGCAGTGGCGTCCAATTCCTACCTTTCTGCTGAGGCCGGTGCTGAATTGTTACGCGCTGGCGGCAATGCGATCGATGCAGCGTGTGCTGCGACGTTGGTCGAGGGCTTGGTGAATCCGCACATGAATGGGATTGGTGGTGAATGTCCGATGTTGATTCGGCCTGCGGGGAGTAAGGAAGTTTTTTCGATCAACGGGAATGCAGCGGCACCGATGTCTGCTACACCCGAAGCCTTTACTTCGCGTGGACTGAAAGACGTGCCGGACATCGGCGTGCTTGCGGCTGGCGTGCCCGCCACATTTAGCGCGCTTGTGAAGGTGTTGCAACGCTGGGGTTCGCGATCATTTGCTGCGGTGGCTGCGCCAGCCATTCATTTAGCGAAAACAGGGCACGCAGCGCAATGTGGTTTGGTACATCAGCAAAAATATGGACTCACCGATTGCATCGATCGCTTACGGCAGTGGCCGGGTTCTTGGAATTTGTATTATCCCAACGGCAAGATTCCTGAGGTTGGTCAACTCCTCACTAACCCAGCGCTTGCGCAAACCTATGAACGCATTGCAGCTGCAGAAGCTGCCGCAGGTGGTGATCGTGTGGCTAAACTCGATGCAGCCCGTGCAGTGTTTTATACCGGTGACGTTGCGCAAGAAATTGCACGCTTCGTCAAAAGCCAAGACGGGTTACTCGATGCCAACGATCTTGCGCGCTACGAAACGCACATTGAGGCACCGGCAGCGATGCGTTTTGGTGGGCAATTTGGAGAGGTGGAATTATTTAAATGCGGGATATGGTCGCAAGGTCCTGCTGCGATTCAAACGCTGCAGATCATGCAACAGTGGGATCTCAAGGCGATGGGTCATGGCAGCGCAGATTACTGTCACTTACTCATCGAAGCCATGAAGCTCGCGTTTGCCGATCGCGAACAGTATTACGCGGATCCTCTCGCGACATCGGTGCCGACTGAAACGCTGTTGTCCGCGCATTACGGTCAACAACGTGCAGCGCTGATTGATATGCGCGCTTCTTCTACGGCACACCGTCCAGGCGATGCATGGAAGAACTCGGCGTTACTCGATGCAAACGCGCATTTCTTACCGGCCCCTTGGGGTCGCGGGACAGTGCATGTGGATGCCGTCGATGCGCAAGGCAATATGGCGTCGTTTACGCCATCTGGCGGATGGATTCCATCTTCTCCCGTCATTCCGAGTTTGGGCTTTCCGTTATCGATCCGCATGATGACGTTTTATTTAACGCCAAAAAATCACCCGAATGTGGTTGCACCTGGTAAGCGTCCACGTACGACCCTCACACCGGGGATGGCGTTCAAAGATGGCAAGCCTTGGATGAGTTTTGGCACCATGGGCGGGGATCAGCAAGAGCAATGGCTGATCCAGTTCTTTTTAAATCGCGCGGTGTTTGGCATGACCATTCAGCAAGCCATCGAAGCGCCAAAACTATCGATCGAACATTTACCCGGATTTTTTGCGCCGCATAATTTCTTTCCGAATCGCGTGCGTGTGGAACCACGGATCGGTAAAGCGGCACTGGATGCTTTGGCGCAGCGAGGGCACGAAGTGGATATTGGTCCAGACTGGACCGAAGGGTTTATTACCGCAATTCAATTTAATGAAGATACGGGCGTGCTTGAGGCAGGCGTCGATCCGCGTGGCTCAAAGTCAGAAGCATTCCCGCAATGGGCTTGTGTGTGGTGAAAGGAAATCAAATGCAACGGTCTTTACTACAGCAAAGAAATATCGGCTTCGCATACCGACTGTTCTGCATGATCGCGGCAACCATCGTACTGTTGCCGCTGAATGTCAGCGCACAAGCCTTACGTAGTGGTGAGCAGGTATACCAAGCGGTGTGTGCGGCCTGTCATCAAGTGGGCGTGGCCAATGCGCCTAAGTTTGGGGATCGCGCGGCGTGGGGAAAGTTGATTAAAGAAGGCCAACCGATGTTGACCGGTCATGCGTGGGTCGGCGTACGTGGGATGCCAGCGAAAGGCGGTCAGGCCGATTTATCGTTGGAAGAATTTTCTCGTGCGGTGGCCTTCATGGCGCGCGCCGCAGGTGCCGACTGGAAAGATCCCGATGACACGATGCTCGCGAAAATTCGTGCTGAAGAAAAAAAACGCTTGGCTGGTGCGGATCGACGCAAATAAACGCTGCTGCTGCCTTATTACTCGCTGAGCGGCGCTTGTGCGATCGCGCCTCGATCCCAAAAGACCACACGCGCGTGTAAACGACGGATCGCTTGGCTGCCTAAAATTCCCAATACCGCAAGACTGAATAAGGCGGCAAACATGGTGTTGGTTTCTAGATTAACGGCAGCGGCGTTAATGAGATGGCCCAAGCCTTTTGTCGACGACACAAACTCAGCGACAACGGCGCCAATCAACCCCAGCACGATGGCGATTTGTAACCCGGCAAAAATATGACCCGCCGCCGAGGGGATTTTGATGTGCAACAGCACATGTAAACGCGACGCCGAAAATGCGCGCATTAAATCTAATAATGCTGGATTGGTTTGCTTCAGTCCAACGGCGGTGTTGATGAACATCGGAAAAAAACATACCAACGACACCATCACCACTTTGGAGGCGAGATCAAAGCCAAACCAAACGATGATCAGTGGCGCAAGTGCCACTTTGGGCATGGACTGTAAGGCCACCACATAGGGATACAACAAACGTTCGCAGGTGCGTGATTCAGCAAACAAGCAGCCGAGCAAAAATGCCAACGTGCAGCCCAATAAGTAGCCTGACACCATCGATTGCAGCGTGTAAAAGAAATGTTTCCAGTACAAGCCTTCGATATAACCGCGATGCATGGCCTCTAGCACGGCAGCGGGTGTAGGCAAGATGTAATTAGGCACTTTAAAGAAGCGAATCGCGCCATCCCAGATGGCAATCAGTACCACCAATAAAATCAGTGGATACAGAATTGTCTTGGTACGTTCACTGAGTGTCATCGGTCATCCTATGCGGTGCCAAGCGTACTAAAAAAAGCGCGCAATTCATTGGCGTAACTTGCAAAAGCAGGTGAGGCCATGGTGTCGATGTTGCGTGGTCGCGGTAAATCCACCCGGACTTCACGCACGGTGCGGCCGGGTCGTTCGGATAACACCACAATACGATCGGAAAGAAACACCGCCTCTGGAATGGAGTGGGTGATAAACACCACTGATTTTTTTGTAGCCAACCAAATACGTTGTAGTTCGATCATCATGTGCTCACGGCTCATGGCATCGAGGGCAGCAAAGGGTTCATCCATCAACAATAACTTTGGATCATGAATGATGCCGCGTGCAATCCCCACGCGTTGTTGCATTCCGCCCGAAAGTTCATTGGGATAGTGCGAGGCAAATTTAGCTAACCCAACCAATTCAAGTAACTCAAGCGCGCGCTGACGGCCAGCCACCCCGTCCATGCCCAAGGTTCGAATCGGGAGCAGCACGTTATCGAGGACTGTTTGCCAAGGCAGTAATGTCGGTTGCTGAAACACAATGCCAACATCGCGACGCGGGCCCGTAATTGGAGCGCCTTCGAGCGTGATGCTGCCGCCAGAAGGCGCGAGTAATCCAGCCACCACTTTCAGTAAGGTGGATTTACCGCAGCCTGATGGACCGAGCACCGAGAGAAATTCTCCGGCACCTAAGCGCGCATTCAGACCTTGGAGTGCCACCACCGGACCACGCGATGATGCGTAGGTGACCGCGAGATCTGTTGCTTCGAGTAAAGCGGTATTCATCGTGGAAATCCAAACTGCAGGTTACTGAGGTTGAACATTGAGTTGTTTGGCTAAGGCGCTGAAGCGCTCGATATCTTTTTGGATGATGGCAGTAAACTGGTCTGCCGTGTTGCCCACAGGCTCTAAGCTGCGCGCCGCAAACTCACGTTTTCCAGCCTCGCTATGGACGAACTTACTGGTTTCAGTTTGTATGCGATCGATGATTGCGCGAGGTGTGCCGGCGGGTGCTACTAATCCATACCAAAAAGCGGCATCAAACTCACGTAAGCCGACCGTCACACCGGATTGCGAAAATAAAGACACGTTGGGCATCGATGGTGTGGGTGTTGTCACGCCATAGGCTTTGAGTTTGCCGGAATTGACCAAGGGCGTTGACGCACCGGGATTATCTAAAAACACCGATACCTGCCCTGAAATGAGGTCGGGATAAATTTGCGCCGAGCCCTTGTAAGACACATCCACCATTTGCGTGGACGTGAGTGCCTTGAGTTGCAACGACAACAAGTAGCCAAGGGTGGAGGTACCGACATTGGCAAAATTTAATTTTCCAGGGTTGGCACGCGCATACGCAACCAATTCGTTGATGTTGTTTGCGGCTAACGTCGGTGTGGCAACCAAAACGTAGGAGGTGCTACCCACTAAAGAGATGGGTGCAAAGCTTTTAACCGGATCGTAAGGCACATTTTTTTGTAGAACGATCGCTGCGGGATGCGTGCTTGAAGTAGCGATACCGATTGTGTAGCCATCCGGTGTGCTCTTTGCAACGGCATCCGCGCCAATCGTGCCGCCAGCGCCAGGGCGATTTTCTGCAACCACCGGTTGACCCAAGGCATCCGATAAACGCGCGGCAATGGAGCGGGCCACCAAATCCGTACCGCCGCCGGGTGGAAAGGGCACCACCAGTTTAATCGCGCGATTTGGCCAAATCGGTTGCGCCGCTAGCGGTGCGCAGAGCGAGGCACCGATCAAAAAGCAAAGTAACCCGTACATCCATTGAATAGACCGCATTATTTCACCTGTGGGTACATGACCGCATCACCTTGCTGATACATCCATTGGACTTCTTCGTCAGATAAGTAATCCACCTGTGTACCACGTACCGCCGCGAGTTGCTCAGCGATAATGTTACGTTTAACTTCTGCGGCCAAAATATTCACGCGACCGTAGCATTCCGATACCGTGCGACCAAGCACCGTGAAGCCATGGCGTTTCATGAGCACGCAATTGGTGTCAGCGATAAACGTTTTGATCGGACCGACGTCTTCCTCTACATTGATATGTGCCGGCAAATAGTGCATCGGCTTTTGCATCAAATACGGCAGGGTCAGACCCGTCGGACGGATGGTCTCGCAACCAGCGGCCAGTAGCGCGACTGTTTCATCGTGATGTAAATGAATCACGCAGTGAATGTCAGGACGCAGCCTAAGCATCTCGCGGTTCATTTGATGCCCTACCGTAGTGGCGCGCTCACCAACCAAAATGCGACCCACAGGAATGTCCGTGATCACCAAATCATCGATGGACATTTCTTCAAGCGACACGCCTTGGGCTTTCACGTAACACACGCCCTCTGGGTAATCGGCGTGCGGTACGCGGATCACCATATTGCCCACTGCGGCTTGCACATAACCACGCGCGGCCAAGCGATGGGCATACAGCACGTATTGTTCGGCAATGGCACGATCAAAAATCACCCGCGGATCAGGTGTGCGTTGATTCACAACGTACAGTGGCTGTGGAGCGTTCATCTAGGGCACCTCAGGCGACTCGCGTGGCGAAGCTGCCCACGCAAGAGTTAGGGAAGTTTTTTGGCATCGGCCAACACGCTCAGCGTGTCAAAGTTATTGATCGCATTGACGAGTGTGTTGGTGTACAGCGCGTTTGTATCGATGGCTGTGCTTTGAATTTGACCACCCTCGGCCATCACGCGAATCATGTTTTTCCAAGCCCCCTCGGGATATTCTCCCCAGCGCGGCAGCTGCCCTTTGGGAAACGCCAAATACTTAT
>CANIIA010000098.1 GCA_947467435.1 Betaproteobacteria bacterium | reverse complement strand
TGTTGATGCCCAGCTTGTCGTGCGTTCCGGCAAACACCGGAAACAACACGGCAATGGTTGATTCACCTGCTGCTTCGTCTTTGAACCGCACGCTCGGCAGCATTTTTGCCTGCACTTGGCTTTCTGCATCATTTTTAGGATTCAGACGCAGTAAAGGAAACACCGCGTTCGGGGTGTTGGCGGCGACATCGTTAAAGAGTAGATCAGCTTGCGGATTGGTTTTATCCGCATCCGACATCATCACGTTAAACACGACGCTGCGCGCGCCGGCATCGCTGACCGTGGCGATCGCTTCGGCCAGTACGCTGCGCGGCCAAGGCCAACGACCATGGTCGTTGGCCAACACGGCTAACGCACGTTCATCGACATCAAGAATGATGATCTTGGGATCGGGTTTGGGGCTCGATAAACGTGCCTTGATTGCTAAATCAATCGATTGCGATTTCACATCGCTGCGCACCGCTTGCCAAACCGAGTTGGCCAAGATGGCGACAATAAACAACACCGCCAGTGCAGGGTAGTAACGCTGTCGATGTGAGCGAGCTAAATAACCAAACCGTCTTGCAATCGGGCGTGCCACCCAATCGAGCAGTTCGCCTTTGACGATCGCCTTGAAGATACCTTTAGGCAGCATAAAAAATTAGCGGCCGTCTGCATCCATACGACGGTTTGCCGGAGAGCTCACCGCTGCTGCTTCGAGTGCAGGGGTGGTGGCATCGGTGAGACGTTGAATGCGATCAATCGGTGCAGGGTGCGTTTTAAACATGAGTTGAACCGCGCCATCAGCGGCTAATCGGCGTTGTAATTTTTCGAGCACCACAAGAATCGCAGAGGCGTCGTACCCAGAGCGCGCAGCGAGCACCATGCCATCGCGATCGGCTTCAAACTCGGCTTCTTTATCTAGACCGCGCGCGATGAGCTCTGCGCCCATCCCAACTAAACGCTGAGCCATCGCGTTACTTTTGTCTTGCGCGAGTTCTTTTTGAACCAGATTCGTACCGAACTCCACCATTTTTTGTTGCTTGATCACGTTGTAGTGATGTTGACGATTCACATGGCTAATTTCGTGTGCGAGCACCGCGGCCAGTTCATCTTCTGTTTCAAGCAGGCTGTACAGCCCACTGGTAATCAAAATGATGCCACCCGGTGCCGCAAACGCATTGATGGAACTGGTTTCGACGATGGCAAACGCCCAGGGCAAGTCTTTACGCTCGCCTTGCTGCGCGATGTAACGTCCAACTAAGTTGACGTACTTTTGGGCTTTGGGGTTGTTCCATAACTTTGCAGCCCCCAGCACGGTGCCCGCCACGCCTTCACCCACGCGAATTTCTTCGCCGGTGTCTTGTGATCCACCCACAATACCAAGTAAGCCGCCCAAGCCGCTCGCGCCAGCGCCTTCTGATTTTGCAGGCGCTGCCTCAGGTTTCGGTGCGGCAGGCTTAGCGCCACCCAGTCCACCTAAGCCTTTCAGTAGATCAGGAAACTGCGCAGATGCCGAGGTGCTAATTAGGCTAAATGCAAGTGCAATCGACGTGCTGCGCACAACAGCAATGACAAGCGGCTTGATGGAGTTCATGGCCATGAGCAATCTAAATAAATTTGAATGAAAAAAATGTCGCGTGGCGCGGGCGTGGTTTATTTGGGCTGCGGTGCGGGCAGATACTCGATCTGTCGCAACTTCAGCCCGGCGGTCTGCGCGTAACTCGTGGCTGCAGGAACCGCGGCCGCTTGACGTTTAACTTGTGCCACCGCTTCCATGTCGGGTTTCGCGGCTTTTAATTCCTCGGCTGATAGTCCGCGTGTGCCTGCCGAACTCACGATGTTGCCCGAGCCGGTACGACCACTGGCCAATCCGCCCAACACCGAGCCTGCAGAGCCTGCACCAGAGCTGCCTTGATCGAGATTGAGCGCCGAGAGTTTGGCCCAGCCGGTGGCATTGCCTGCTTTGAGTTTGACCCAAAATCCTTTGCGCTCGAGGACATCAAACTTTGTCCCCGCGCTGACATTACCGGCAGTGGCGGCTTGTTCGTTTGCTTCTGCGCGCAGCACGTCGTTGGCTTTAAAGGTACCGGTTTGTGCAAAGGCCGACGTGCACAGGCAACTCAGCAACACGCACAGTGATAACAAGATTTTTTTTAGCATGGGGGCATCCAGAAAAAACAGTTCACGCGTGAATGACAACAAGATTGGGGGGGGCGTGAACGCTCAGAGAACAAATAAATTATAGGTGGATTTATCGATGAACGCGTCGCTTTTGGTCGATCTAGCGAAACGGGTTCCACGCCGCAGCGCGTTTTTCAATAAATGAGGCCAAGCCCTCGCGGGCTTCGGCGCTTTGGCGTTTGCGGGCATGTTCTTGAATCAGTGTGTCAAGTTGCGCTTCGCTTAACTGGCCCCATGCACTGTGCAAAATACGCGCCTTGGTTTGTGCGTTGGCTTGTGGTGCGTTAGCCAACAGCGCTTGCACCATGCGCTGGCCTGCAGCCTCGAGCGCATCTAAGCTCACCACCGAATGGACCAATCCAATGCGTTTGGCTTCGTGCGCATCAAAGCGCTCCCCTGTTTGCGCGTACCGACGCAGTTGTCGAACACCGATGGCATCTGCGAGTTGCGGCAAGATAATGCCCGCCATCAAGCCCCAACGTGTTTCGGCAATCGAAAAACTGGCGTTGTCTGCAGCAATCACCACATCGCATGCAGCCGCAATTCCGGTGCCACCACCAAAACACGCGCCTTGAACCAGCGCAACGGTTGGTTTAGGGCAGTGATTTAATCGATGTACCGCAAGCGCGGTTTGCCGTGAAGCGTGAATATTTTCTTCTGCGCTGGCGTTGGCGATGCGTTGAATCCATTGCAAATCTGCACCCGCTTGAAAGTGTTTACCCGCGCCGCTTAGCACCACCATCCGACAGCTTGAATCTTGCGCAAGCTGCTGTAGGTGTGTGAGTAAGGTCTCCAGGGTTTCACCATCGTAGGCATTGTTGACCTGTGGTCGATTGAAGGTGAGCTGCGCGACGCCATGGGCATCGAGACTACACAAAACGGGTGAGCTTGACATGGCGTGGGGATGCATCGGTGGGTGAGTACAATCGATTGAGGCGGAGCGAATTCAATGTGTGTGAGCAAAAAGTTTGCGCGCAGGAAACGCAAGCGCGTGTGTTCCAAGATAGTCTTCAATGCGTAAGCCTTCGTTCCATTTGGCCATTCGCTCCGAGCGAGAAAAACTCCCGACTTTGAGCTCGGGTACGCCCCAGCCAATGGCTAGATGAACGATCGACACATCTTCTGATTCACCTGAGCGTGCCGACACAATCGTGCCGTAACCCGCTGCGCGGGCGGCTTGTACAGCGGCAAAGGTTTCAGTCACGGTGCCGACTTGATTGGGCTTAATCAAGACGGTGTTACAAGCGCCGCGTTCAGCGGCTGCACGGATGCGTTGCGCATCCGTGCAAAAAAAATCGTCGCCCACCACTTGGATGCGATGTCCCATGCGTTGCGTAAAGTGTTGCATCGCCTCGACATCATCCTCCGCAAACGGATCTTCAATCGAGACGATTGGGTACGCATCCACCCAGCGCTCGAGCATGATGCCAAATTGTTCTGCTGAAAGACTGCGGTTTTCTAAGTTGAGCTGATAACGTGCCCCGACCCGTAATTGCGTTGCGGCGATATCTAATGCAATCGCGACGTCCTCTCTGGGTTTGAAGCCTGCGTCTTCGATGGCGCGCGTGAGTTCAATCAAGCCTTCTTCATTGGATTTAAAACTTGGCCAGTAACCACCTTCATCGGCCACGCCTTGAAGCTGCCCTTTTTTGGCTAAGCGTGCACCCGCAGCGTGATACACCTCTGCGGTCCATTCAAGCGCTTCGGCAAAGTTGCGCGCACCAGGACACACCACCAAATAATCTTGTACATCGACACGACCACGCGCATGTGCACCACCTCCAAAAATTTGAATCTCTGGTACGGGTAGCGCAACGCGCTGCGAACCTGCGAGGTGTTGCCAGAGTGGAACGCCATGCGCTGCCGCCGCCGCGTGCACACAGGCCAATGACACCGCCACGATGGCGTTACCGCCGAGTCGAGATTTATCCGCGGTTCCATCTAAGGCGATGAGCGCAGCGTCGATGGCTGCTTGATCTTGAATGTTCATGCCCACCAGGCGTTGTGCAATGGGATGACGTATGTGTTCAATCGCTTGCATCACGTCCAGACCCCCACAGGGGGTTCCGCCATCACGAAGATCGCGCGCTTCTCCCGAACCGGTCGAGGCCCCAGCTGGGGCAATGGCACGTGCGCTGCTGCCGTGTGAGGTGTGTACCTCGGCTTCAACGGTTGGACGACCACGTGAATCCCAAACGCGGCGTGCATGAAGTTTCGTGATGGTGTCCATGTGATCGTTCGATTAAGTTTGTAGGTGTTGATGCCAGGCGTGGCATAGCGTAGAAATGTCGGGTGGTGATTGGGTGATCCAATGACGCGCAAACACACGCACCTGATTTTTTTGTGCCTCGGTTTGGATGTATTCCACCGGAGATTTTCCATCGATGCGCGCGAGTAACAACCCCGGTAATAACGCAGCGGCGCGTGCTTCAAGTAATGCGGGTGTTTCCCAGTTCACCCCCGCAAGGTAACGCCCGCTCAGTGCATATGCGCTTTGCAGTAAGTCTGCATGCGCTTGAGGGACCCATAAACATTTCAAGAGTAAATGATTGAGGCAAAAGGCTAGATCAAAAGCGGGATCGCCAAACCACGCGCATTCGGCGTCTAACAAGATGGGTCCCGCCGGGCCACACAAAATATTTTTTGGACTGACGTCACCGTGCACTAACGCAACGCGATGGTGCGCGGTGATTGTCACGAGTGACTGCAGTGCCTCTGCAAGATCGGGATGCACGCGTGCAGTGGCCACCAGGTAGGGCTCTAAACGCAGCGCATAAAAACTCGCATCGGTACGAAATTGCATAGCCAGATCCGCATCGTTTGCAGTGGCGGCGTGGAGTTGGACCAGCGCCTCGCCAAGTCTGTCAGCAAAGTCAGGTTGTACGCGCGCGTTGGCGAGTTCGGTTTTCCAAAGTGGGTGATGTTGTGGATCGAGATAGGTCATCGCGAAGTAGCCCGCGTCGTCGTAGGCCAATACTTTCGGTGCAATGCCTGTGCGGATGCGATTGGCTGTGTCGAGCCATAGACGCTCATATCGATTGCGTTCGATGGGGGCCTCCCAAGTTTGTGCAACCTTTAAACGCGCTAAGGCGCGCTTGACGCACAACGTACGACCATCGGCGAGATCGATCTTCCAGATATCGGAAGAAACACCCCCAGTGAGCGGTTGGGCGTTCACGTTCATCCCTGCAGGTATGCAACCACTGCGCTGTAAAAAGTCGAGCAACGGCGCGAGTTCCGATGTTGTTGTGCTTAGTTTCAATGCGGTGCACGCGAAGCGCAACCGCAGAGGTCGCGCTGGCGTCGTAACAAGTAATCAGAGGCGCTCGGGTGTGCGCTCAACGTGGCGCTCAGTGACGAGGGCTTATGGGGCCAATCGCTGCAGCGTCCAGCCATTGCCATCACGCAGATATTGCAGCCGATCGTGTAAGCGGTTGGGGCGCCCTTGCCAGAACTCGATGCGCTCGGGGATCACGCGATAGCCACCCCAATACGGTGGACGCGGCGGGTCTTGGGGGTATTTTTTTTGCACCGAGTCGAGTGCCTTTTCAAGGGCGCTGCGTCCAGTCACGTAGGTACTTTGGGCAGAGGCCCAAGCAGATTGACGTGCACCCAGCGGGCGACTTGCGTAATAGGCATCGGCCTCGGTGGGGCTTACTTTTTCTACCCGGCCATCGATCCGCACCTGGCGTTCGAGCTCGGTCCAGAGGAACACCAAACAAGCGTGCGGAAGTTGATCTAATTGTTGACCTTTCGCTGAGTTGTAGTTGGTATAAAAGACAAATCCGCCGTGCTCAATCCCCTTGAGTAGGACAATACGTGCATCGGGTCGACCCTCAGAATTGACAGTGGCGAGGGTCATGGCGTTGGCAACGGGCAGTGCACGTGCGAGCACATCTGCCATCCAACGTTCGAATTGTGCGATCGGATCGGACAAGGCATCGGCTTCGGACAGGCCGGCTTGCATGTACTCCTGCCGCACTTGGGCAAGATTGAGTGGGGGTTGTGCGCGAGTCATTTGAAGATTCTAACCCTCTAAAACATGTTGTGCAGAGCGAATCTGAACGCACGATACATGAAATAAAGTTGCATTCTCACTCTGAAAATCGTTGACACACCGTCTCAGTTTCGGCATCTTTCGGGTTCCGCTGCTTGTACGCGGCAACCCATTAACGCTGTTCCGGTTCACAACAGTTCAGAGGAGAAACACTCGATGGCCACAAAGAAGAAAGCTGCTGCCAAGAAGCCCGTTGCAAAAAAAGTTGCTGCGAAGAAGCCCGTTGCAAAAAAAGCCGCAGCGAAGCGTAAGCCAAATGCAGCTTTCATGAAGCCAATGACGCCGAGCGCGACGCTGGCTGCCGTGATTGGTGCCAACCCGTTGCCACGCACCGAAGTGACCAAAAAGATTTGGGCCTACATCAAGAAGCATGATCTGCAAGACAAGAAGAATCGTCGCATGATTAATGGTGATGAAAAGCTCAAGCCTGTGTTTGGTGGTAAAGCACAAGTGTCGATGTTTGATATGACCAAAATGGTCAGCAAGCATCTGAAGTAATTTTGTTTGTGGTGCCTGCGGCCATTGCTGGCCGCAGGTGTTTTAAGTGCTAATCGTGGTTTAGAGCGGCTGCACACTAAGCGCTAATCGTGGATAGCGCGGCTTCACACTAAGCGCTATTCGTGGTGATAGCGCGTCACTCGATCCACTTCATTTTTAGACCCTAGGATTACTGCCACGCGTTGATGTAACCCTTCTGGTTGCACCGACAACATTCGGGTCTTTCCGTCCGTCGCCGCGCCACCTGCTTGTTCGATGATCATGGCCATGGGGTTGGCCTCATACATCAAACGTAAACGACCGACTTTATTCTTCGCATCACGCGGATACATAAAAATACCGCCACGCGTCAGAATGCGATACACATCTGACACCATCGATGCCACCCAACGCATATTAAAGTCTTTACCGCGTGCACCGGTTTTTCCGGCAAGACACTCCTCCACGTAGCGCTTGATTGGCGCTTCCCAATGCCGCATGTTCGACATGTTGATGGCGAACTCCGCCGTGTCTTCTGGAATGCGAATATTTGGATGCGTGAGTACAAACGAGCCCATTTCACGATCGAGGGTGAAGCCATGGGTGCCGTGCCCAATGGTAAGCACTAGGACGGTACTTGGTCCGTACACGGCAAATCCAGCAGCAACTTGTTGCGTGCCGGGTTGTAAAAACTCGGCTTCGCCGGGGTCGCCCACCGTACCATCGGCGCCTTTGGGGCAACGTAACACCGAAAAAATCGTACCGATCGACACATTCACATCGATATTTGACGAGCCATCCAACGGATCAAACAGCAATAAATATTCACCCTTTGGAAAATGCGTTGGGATCGGATGAGGATGCTCCATTTCTTCTGAAGCCAATGCAGCCAGATTGCCGCCCCATTCATTGGCTTCGAGCAGAATTTCGTTGGAGAGAATGTCGAGCTTTTTTTGCACCTCGCCTTGAATGTTGTCAGTGTCTGCGCTCCCTAACATACCACCCACCGCGCCTTTGCCTACGGCATGCGAGATTGCTTTACAAGCGCGCGCCACGGTTTCAATGAGTAGACGCAGATCGGCATTGATGCCTTGCGTTTCGCGTTGGCGTTCGATTAAAAATCGGGTCAGGGTGATTCGGCGCATAAGTACAACTCCGAGTGAGAATGCCTTGCATCATAAAGCCAAAGCAAGGGAATGTCGTTTCGAGGGTCGGAATGTGGGTTGACGCTTGCAACGTTATACTTATCTGATGAGGATTCAAACAACACCGTCGGTGCAAGCAACAGCAGGCCTTGAGGTGCGACCCGTCGCTGGTGCCCTCGGTGCTGAAATTCACGGGGTGGACTTGTCGCAACCCTTCAGCGCCACGGTGGCGGCGCAAATTCGCGACGTGTTGCTCAAGCACTTGGTGATTTTTTTTCGTGATCAAGCCTTAGATGCAGATCAGTACTTGCGTTTTGCACAGAGCATGGGAACACCGATTGAATACCCATTTGTCAAAGGCTTGCCATCGCATCCGCAAATCATTGAAGTAAAAAAATTAGAACACGAGCGATCGAATTTTGGTGGTGTGTGGCATTCGGACACGGCCTATCTGGATGAGCCACCGATGGGTAGCATGTTGCTCGCGCGAGAGATCCCACCATTTGGTGGCGATACCTTGTTTGCCAATCAGTACCTGGCTTTTGAGCAACTGTCCGCAGGAATGCAGCGGATGCTCGAGGGGATGCACGCTGTGTTTAGTTCGGATAAAGCTGATGTATCC
>CANIIA010000097.1 GCA_947467435.1 Betaproteobacteria bacterium | reverse complement strand
TTCCGATCGTGCCAGAAGAACCCAGCACGAGTGCGCGAAAAGGGGATGGAAGTAGGCTCATAGAAAAAAATTTTAATTTGAATGGCAGGCAGATACGCAAAGGTTCCGTAATGACCGAGCGCTGATGTGGGGCGTTCTTTTTATTTGCTGTAATGCCATGCTACGGCTATCAATTTTAGGTGATCGGTATTATCTTGCTGCGTATTCGCAACTTGCCTTGACTAGATGGAGATTGACTATGCGCCGGCGACAATTTGTTTTTGCACTTCCGCTATTGGCTTTGCCTGCTTTGCATCAAGGCGCGAGCGCACAGTCGCCGCAGGGCAGCGGCTGTACAAAGCTCTTGCAGCATACCTTTAAACGCCTTCAGGATGAAAAGCCGCAGTCACTGTGTGATTACTCCGGCAAAGTTGTTTTGGCCGTGAACACGGCAAGTTACTGCGGGTTCACACATCAATTTGAAGGGCTTGAGGCGTTGTATAGCCGCTACGTCGCGCGCGGCTTGGTGATTCTGGGTTTTCCTTCGGATGACTTTAAGCAAGAAGACCCTGATTCACGCAAGATTGCCTCGGTTTGTTTCAACACCTATGGGGTGAAGTTCCCGATGTTTACGGTGACCAAAGTGCGCGGCAATGATGCCCATCCGTTTTTTGCTGAGCTTGCGAAGGCCACTGGGTCGCAGCCTTCTTGGAATTTCAACAAGTACCTCATCGGTCGTGATGGAAAACCAATCAAGCATTTTGGCAGTTCTACCGATCCTGAAAGCAGGGTCATCAAAGTGACGGTTGAATCGGCGTTGTCTGCAAGTTAGGGCGGTTGAACTACTTTTATTTTTGCTTCAACGCATGCACGTCTGTTGAAGCAAGGTCAGGTACGTGAATTAAGCGCTATGTATTATGGTTCATCGCTCACATTGACTAACTCAAACTTCAGCGATGCGGTTTTACCTTTGTCGTTAAATATCGCTGAGACTGGTAGGCCAAAAAATAGTGAGTCAATCAGGAAGTTTTTTTTGTTTACAACGACTTCTAGCTTGTAGCGCTTACCGGCTTGAAGATCATATTTTTCCGAAAAGGTACCAAAGTCTAGGTTGGTGTTGAGCGTAATTTCTCGCTTACCAGGTTCGGTTTTAAAGTCACAAATCTTAGTGTCAGCGTTGATCTTACAAATAACAACTTCATCGACTAAAATTTCTGTTTTAGTCAAGCCGGCGACGTCAAAAATAGTAGCCCACTCAACGACAACCCTTGCTGTTTTAGTCGGCTTGATTTCTTGGTCTGCAATGATTGGCGCTGGCTGCTGATAGATTTCTGCAGGTGCTGTTTGGGCAAATACCTGCAGTCCGCTAAATAAAATGAAGAGGGTGAGTGCAAGCTTAAACTTGAAGTGGTTCATCATGGCTTATTCCATTTAGCTTTTAATTGAGTATCAAAGCTACAATAATTCGGTGCGCAATGAATCTCTGTGAATCTCTGGATTTAAAAAAGTAGCATAAAAGTAGATTCAAACATGATGTGTTTCACTCTCTTAGTCCAATACCTGTCACCGCAATAATCAAATAAACCTAGCGATTTAAATCTTTGACGCACCGAAATCCGAGATACACCACTGCGGTATCCAGCGGTTTACTCGCGCGGTGATTTCGATGCATTTGTGTGGGCCCGTACCACCAAGACCCGCCAAGGGTGAGGCGCTCGTTGTCGCTACCGCTATCGACCCACTCCCAAACGTTTGCACCCATGTCATATAAGCCATTCACGCCTGCTTGGGTGCTGCCAACGAACGCGTGGCCTCGACCTCGTGTGAGTAATGTTGAACGGTCTGGGATCACGATTTGTCCGCAGCCGTCCAAACAGTGAGCGCCTGTTGGCGCCTCGCCGGTTGGATAGGGATAAGTTTTTCCTGAAGCGAAAGGCGATGGTGGTGAAGCGCGTCTTTCGGTGTAGGCCGCTTCAATCCATTCGGATTCTTTGGGCAGTCGTTTTCCAGCCCAGCGGCAGTAAGCCTGTGCTTCAGAAAAAGTCACATGAACAACAGGTTCCTTATCGGACGCAGGCAATCCATAGGGCGTCTGCCAGGTCCACCCCCGCTTGCGTACCCACCCCGATTCGAACACGGAGCCACCGCCTTGTTGCTCGGCTTGGGTGCGTACGCCAGTTGCATTGACAAAGGCTCGAAATTCACCAATTGAAGTCTCTGTACGATCAATTGCAAATCGATCGATGGTCTGCATCTCGGCGTTTGCATTTGCAATCATCGATACGAATAACAACGAGATGAAACGCAAGAGCGCAAAAAATAACTTCACTACTGGGTCCATTCAACTGGCATAGAGAAAGATTGAAGTTGTTTTACTGAGCACTTATTTTTGCGTCGCGGATGACTTTTCCCCAACGCTCACGTTCTGACAACATGAATGCGCGAAATTCTTGTGGCGATTTACTGGAAGTTGCTTCAGCGCCCATGTCGTTCATTCGTTTTTGTAGGTCTGGTTCTACCGAGACTTGACGCATCGCTTCAAATAATCTGTTGAGAACCTCCGGTGCGAGCTTGGGTGGCCCCCCCAACCCGAGCCAAATCATCGCCTCGATATTGATTCCTGACTCAATCAATGTGGGTACCTCTGGGATTGATGTCGCGCGCCGTGCACCAGTGGTTGCTAAGGCGCGCAGTCTCCCACCCCGAATCTGACCTAATGGAGAAGGTAACGAGTCAAACATAAATGGAACTTCGCCACCCATCAGTGCCGCAGTAACTTGTGATCCACCTTTGTACGGTACGTGCAGAACTTCGATACCCGTTTGCTGGCGAAAAAGCTCTGTAATGATATTTGGTCCACTACCAATACCAAACGAGCCATAAGCCAGTTTTCCTGGTTGCGCTTTAGCCGCTTTGATCAAATCGGCAACCGTTCGATAAGGGCTTTCTGTTGCAACCGCTAAAACGTAGGGAAATTGAACGCTGATCGATATTGGTGTGAGATCAGTGACGGTATCGAAAGGCATCTCTTTCATTAAGTGCGGACTAAACGTGTGCAAACTGGCTGCCATAAATGCCAAGGTGTAGCCATCTGCTGGTGCTTGAATAACCGCTTGGGTGCCAATTGTTCCTGTAGCACCAGGGCGATTCTCCACAACAACGGATTGTTTCAACACTGGCGCTAGCTTTTGCGAGACCACCCTCGCGACGTTATCCGTCGCACCGCCAGCAGGCCAGGGAACAATAATTTTGATCGGTCTATTGGGATAATCGGATTGCGCGGTACAAAGCGCCGGGCACAATCCCAGCGCAATCAATAAGAACAGTAAGTTGCGTTTGGCTTGAAAAAAAACGCTGGGCATTTAATTTTTCTCCGAGAGCACCGCAGCGTCGTGTGCTTTGATGGGTAGACAAATTTTAGAGCCGTGCTGACCGCCACAAATGATTTCTAATTTAGGCGCACGACCATGGGGGACTTGACCAAAATGTTGCGCATCAGCGCCGGCAACTGAAACTCTCAGCTGACTCCCTTGGTTGAAAACCCATGACACTGGGAGTAACGCAAATTCCAGACGATCGATCGCACCTTTTTTCAGTGCTTTTGCGTCCTGACGAAGAAACGATCGATAAGTCCAAGTACTTTGTAAATATTTTGGCGGCGATGACGTTGCTCGGTGTAACGCACGAAGCATTCCCTCGGTCACGTAGTGAGCCTTGCCGTTTGCGTCAATTTCAGAAATATAGACAAACAAGGCAGCGTCAGATTCGCTGCAGGTCATCGACAGACGAATGATTGGATGTCCGGTTAGCTCCATTGAGGTTTCAAATGGAGCGCTTGTAAAGCTTAAAAGCTTAGATTGTCTTGTATCCCAATCACCGTAGTAGTCAACGATATTGTGTAATCCAAGCCGTTCATAGCGCGTATTTCTTCCAGTGCTGGTCGTGAAGTCGACTTGGTAGGGGAGACGTTGCTCAGTTGTTTTTTTCTCGTGCGTGAGTTGATTGGCGTACAAAAACAAGTCCTGTTTGCTATTGTGCGGCGGCCAAGTATCTGCGGGGTGCCATTGTTCGGCATGCACACTAAAGTAATGCACGCGACTTTCTTGTTCGATGCCTGTTTCAAGACCCATTAAATATTGGTCAAAAAAACGTAATACCTCACCAAACAGATTGAATCTCGGTACGTTGGTGTCTCGCCATGGAGACCCATTGGTGCGCGCTCCATGGTCCCATGGCCCGAGCAGCAGAAAATGGTTGGGGCGCTGTAAGCTGAGAAAACGACTGATTGCTGCGTTGCTGTAACCCGAACCGTCGTACCAACCAGACACTGAATAAATGGCGACGTCTTGTTTAAAGTGTTCGTAGTAGTTAAATGGGCTGCATATATCGAGGGTCAATGACGGATCGTGCATCAATCCTTCGCTTCGGTATGCATACTCCGGTGCAGCGTCATGCAAATTAAAGCTTTGTTTATGTTCTTGCATGGCTTGCTCAAGCAAGGATCCATCAACGTCTTCATCGACAGAACAAGGCCCCAGTAAATTATCATCACCGAAATAGGCGTATTGTTTTATTTTTTCAGTGTTGTTGTGGTCCAAGGCGACAATGCAGTCGTTGTAATCTTCAGTCCAAATTTTTGAGAGTAAACCGCCCGGGAATAATTGTTCTGTATAGATGTCGTTCATCGCGAAAAGCGGAGCAATCGCTTTGACTGCGGGATGACCAGTGCTTGCCAAAAACAAGGATGCCGCGCCAGGATATGAAATACCCGTTGCACCGATGATGCCGTTTGACCAAGTTTGTTCAGTGATCCACTGCGCAATTTCTGCGAAATCTTCTCGCTCTTTTGGTGAGCGAAACGAATCACGCGAGCCAAAGCTCGCTCCGGTGCCACGAACATCAACAATGACCATGGCGTACCCGCGCGGCACAAAGGTATCGCGATATCGAAAGACCATCGGGGCCGCTTCAGCGTTTGGATCCTTCGTTTTAAAGCGCCTGTAATAAGGCGTTGCCACCATGACGGTTGGAAAACTGTCCGGCGCCTGCGTACCCAACGGGACATATACGTCAATTGCAATACGCACGCCGTCGCGCATTTTTAAGTATCGCGATACAGGGACAGGGCATTGGTACTTAGCGGGTCGCGATAACCAGTACGCTGTTGGCGAAATTTTCCAAGCTGTTGTTGCTTTGTCTGTGTCGGACATGATTAAACGTCATTTAAGAAAGGGTGGGGCGAGGCCTTGCGACCGTATTTCGACCGACTATATGTACGCACCTTCATTGCGAACTAACGCGCCGCAACAAAGCAATGTGGATTGCGAACGTAGGCTGCAATATCTTGAACGTACGTACAAAATAGCAGGATGATTCCATCGCTGATGCATGGTGCGTCTTTAGCGATGTGATTGCTGCACTTGCACATGGTTTGATTTATCAGGTGGTCTGAGCCGATTTTTGTTTACTTTTAATTTGGATCATTCACTTCATTGTTGGTGGCTTCGTTTGGAGGTTGGTAATGAATTTGTTGCGTGTTGTGGGTGTTGCAATCACGCTGTTGTTTGTCTGCATGGTGTCGAGCCATGCGCAAGAATTTCCTGCAGGTCCGATTAAAATCATTGCACCGTTTCCCCCGGGAGGTGCCACTGATTTGTACGCGCGCGCAGTGGGGGATGCGTTTCAACGTGCTTGGGGTCAACCCGCAGTGGTTGAGAATCGTCCAGGGGCTTCCGGAATCATCGGCGCGGAATATGCATCCAAAGCTGCCGCAGATGGTCAAACTGTCCTGATCGGCGCGGCTTCCCTGCACACGATTTTGCCGCTCTTAAATGAACGCATGGGGTTAGCGCAAAAAAATTTAGTCCCCGTTGCGATGATTGGGATCAATCCTTCCTACGTGATTGTGCCGTCCGCTTTGCCGGTGAGTAATCTAAAAGAGCTCATTACCTATGTTCGTGCGGCCCCTGGTGCTTACAGTTATGCCTCGGCCGGTGCGGGCACTTCACAGCATGTGTTTGTTGAATTATTTAAGCAGACCACTAAGACGTTTATTGTGCATATTCCCTATCGTGGTAGTGGGCCCATGATGACCGACTTAATTGCGGGGCGCGTCATATTAGGCATCGAACAAGGCCCGGCAGCATTACCTCAAATACGAGGTGGAAAGATTAAAGCCCTTGCAGTCACTTCAGCGCGCCGCTCAATTGCGTTACCCGATGTACCAACAATTGCAGAAAGCGGTTTGCCTGGCTTTGAAGCCTCTACATGGTTCGCGGTCACTGCGCCACTTGGTACACCATCGCATGTGATTGCAAAAATGAACGCGGAGATCGTGAAGACATTCGCGGGCGCTGAAGTACGCTCGCGTTTAATTGCGGCGGGAGTCGAACCAGAAACGAGCTCACCAGAGGCCTTAAGTGAACGTATCCGTCGTGATACAGAAAAATGGGCCGTTGTGGTAAAGGCCTCGAACATTGGGCTAGATAACTAGCATCGCTTTTTAAACGGCGAAGGTCATTATGGATGCTGGCATTGCAGTTGATTCGGAGTCGCAAGTACGTTCTGATTACCTTCAGAAGGTAACCGGGGCAGCGCTTTTCGCTAGCGACATTTCAATTCCGGGTATGCTCCATGGGAAAATTTTACGGAGTACGTTACCGCACGCCAAAATTGTGCGCCTGGATGTTTCTGCAGCACACGAAATGCCGGGCGTGGTTGCAGTATTGACGGGCGCTGATTTAGCAGCGCTTGGCGGTAATGGACCACACTGGGGGCTTTATCTTAAAGATCGTCCGGTGATTGCGATTGATCGTGTGCGATATGTTGGAGACCCAGTCGCTGCTGTCGCTGCGGTGGATGAGTTCACAGCTGAAGAAGCGCTGGATGCTATCGTCGTTGAATACGAGCCCCTGCCTTTTGTGACAGATGCACACCAAGCAATGCAGGCAGGTGCGCCCTTAGTCCATGAAGTGATGCGGCCGCATAAAGATTTTTATTTTCGAGGTGGAACAGCGCCTATTGAAAATAGCAATATTTTCCAAAACTATCATTACGTGCACGGTGATCCCGATACTGCGTTTGCTCAAGCGGATCGCGTGTTTGAGGATCGATTTAGTTTTCCGATGGTGTTTCACTACGCCATGGAGCCGCATGTTGTCGTTGCAGATTGTCGTCCGGATTCTCTAGAGCTTTGGAGCTGTGGTCAAACACCATCGGCTGTACAAAAAGTTTGCTCTGAACTCTTTGGTATTCCACTGACTAAAGTGCGTGTGCATTCGCCATATGTTGGTGGTGGATTTGGTGGTAAAGCATCAGTAAAAATTGATCCGTTGGTGGCGGCACTGTCTTGGAAGGCGAAGCGGCCAGTTCGCATCTGTCTCTCAATACAAGAGTCGATGCTGACTTGCCGACGATTGAGTGCTGTCATCGAGTTAAAGACAGCGGTGGATTCGCAGGGTGCACTGCTCGCCAAGTCAGTGCGCGTGGTGATGAACGGTGGTGCCTATGCAGATACAGGCCCTGCTGTTGCAATTAAATCTGCAGTCAGAGCGATTGGTCCATATCGTTTTAAACACTTACGCCTCGAGGCAGTGGCTGTTTATACCAATACTGTTCCGGGTGCAGCGTTTCGATCGATCGGGGGTCCACAAGGTGTTTGGGCAACCGAGTCGCAAATGGACATGATTGCTAAAGCGCTCGGTCGCGATCCAGTGGAATATCGCTTGGCTAATATGCTTGAAAAAGGGGAGTGCATTCGTCCTGATCTGCGTCCCTTAGACGTTGATCTGAAGGGGGCATTACGTCAGGCGCAGGCAGCGATGGACGAACTAAACGCATCAGAACACCGAGGTCCTATGGGAGTCGCCGTTGCGGCGACCGACCCCGGCATTTTGCCAATCGGTGGGGCGATTGTGCGTTTGAAGGCAGACGGCTCCGTATTAGTACTCAATAGCACGGTAGAAATTGGGCAGGGTGCTCGAGGTGTGATGCGAAAAATCGCTTCAAAAGCACTCAACCAGCCGTTGCACGTGGTTAGCGTTGCAGAACCTGACACTGAAACCGCTCCTTACGATTGGGGGACAGGTGCCAGTCGTTCAACCGTGATTATCGGCCTGGCCGTTCAGCTTGCATGTCGAGACATTCAAGCGCAGGTGTGTGCGATGGCTGCACAGGTGATGGGCGGTGAAGCTAGCGCGTATACGCTAGTTGAAGGGGGTGTGCTTGCTTCAGGGACGTTGACAAGTTTTCGCGAGTTATTGCGGCAGTTTCAAGGTGTCGATAGCGGGGAATTCTTAGGCGTAGGTAGGGTTTCTCCAAATACAAACAATGGTGACTTTGCGCGATCACCATTATTTTGGGAAACCGCAGCTGGTGTTTTTGAAATTAATTTAGATGTAGAAACGGGTGAGATACGGTTGCGTCGCGTAGTGAGTGCCGCTGATGTGGGCCGCGTCATGAATCGACTGTCTGCTGAAGGCCAAGATGAGGGTGCCATCATTCAGGGTCTGGGCCA
>CANIIA010000096.1 GCA_947467435.1 Betaproteobacteria bacterium | reverse complement strand
TGATATTCGGGTGGTGATTCAGATCGAGGGCGTGCGGCAGTAAGTTTGATGCCGCGTCTCGTGCAGGCTGTCAGCACAAAACCGAAGCGCGTTGCCGGAGATTTTTCGGCCGCGCTGGCGCAGCGTTTGGCCAAAATCGGTGTGCATCGACGCATGGATTTAGTGCTGCATTTGCCCTTGCGTTACGAAGACGAAACCACGCTCACCCCCATCGACGCAGCGCCGTTGGGTGTGCCGGTGTTGATTGAGGCGCAGGTGTTGCGTGTTGAACTTGCCTATCGACCCAAACGGCAGTTGGTGGTGCATGCCTTGTCTGGTGACACGCCCATTGCGCTGCGATTTTTTAATTTTTATCCGAGTCAGCGCGCACAGTTTGAACGCGCACTGACTCAAGGCGAGTTAGTGCGGGCCTTTGGTGAAGTGCGACGCGGTTGGTTCGGTGCCGAAATGCCGCATCCGCGTTGCCGTATCGTGGCGCGTGGCACACCATTATCCAAGGCATTGACTCCGGTTTATCCAACCACAGCCGGTTTAGGGCAGGGTACGCTGAGCACATTGATTCATCGCGCGTTAGATGCACTAACGCTACACGAAACCTTGCCTACATCGATGCTCGCGCGTTATCAGTTGATGTCGTTTGAACACGCTGTACGCGCTTTGCATTTACCCAAACCCACAGATGATGTGCAAGCGTTGGGGCAACGTACGCATCCGGCGTGGCAGCGCATTAAGTTTGATGAGTTAGTGGCGCAGCAAGTATCTATGCGTTTGCACTATCTTGCGCGCCGTGAACGACTGGCACCCGTGCTATCTAGAGACGGTGCAACAATGCGTCAGTTTTTAGCAAAACTGCCGTTTCAGCTAACGCCGGCACAACAGCGTTGTTTAGAAGAAATTCTTGTCGACTTAAACGCGCCTCATCCGATGCAGCGTTTGTTACAAGGTGATGTGGGGAGTGGTAAAACGATTGTCGCTGCGATTGCCGCACTGGCTGCCGTCGATGCAGGTGCACAAGCGGCGGTGATGGCCCCCACCGAAATTTTGGGTGAGCAACATCATCGTAAGTTTTCTGAGTGGCTAGCTCCGCTGGGCGTGCGTATCGCTTGGTTACATGGCGGTCTAGGGCGTAAAGAAAAACGTGCGGTGTTGGCCTCGATTGCGCAAGGAGAAACGCAGATCGCGATCGGCACCCATGCATTGTTTCAAGAAGATGTGGTGTTTCAGCGTTTGGCGTTGGCCGTGGTCGATGAACAACATCGATTTGGTGTGCAGCAGCGCCTAGCGTTACGACGTAAAGCCACGGCCGAGGGGATTGTGCCGCATCAACTGATGATGAGCGCCACACCCATCCCACGCACTTTGTCGATGAG
Source organism: Betaproteobacteria bacterium (assembly GCA_947467435.1). GTDB lineage: Bacteria > Pseudomonadota > Gammaproteobacteria > Burkholderiales > SG8-39 > SZAS-79. The sequence continues at coordinate 7,470 of CANIIA010000096.1, read as the reverse complement.
TTATTACGCTGATCTGGATGTCTCGGTGATCGATGCGCTGCCGCCGGGACGTTCGCCGGTACGTACGCGTTTGGTGGCCAATGCACGACGGGATGAAGTGTTGGTGCGAGTGCGTGAAGCCTGCGCCGCCGGTCAGCAGGTGTATTGGGTGTGTCCGCTGATTGAAGAATCTGAAACCTTAGATTTACAAACCGCCATCGATGCGGATGCCGAACTTCGCGCTTGCTTGCCAGACGTGCATGTGGGTTTATTACATGGGCGAATGCCTGCGGTGGAAAAAGCAGCGGTGATGGATGCGTTTAAACGCGGTGTGCTACAACTCTTGGTAGCAACGACGGTGATTGAAGTGGGTGTCGATGTGCCCAACGCCTCGTTGATGGTGATTGAGCATGCAGAACGTTTTGGCTTGGCGCAATTGCATCAATTGCGTGGTCGTGTGGGACGCGGGCAGATTCAAAGTGATTGCATTTTGTTATATGCCGCACCGTTGTCTGAGGGCGCGCGGGCCCGATTGAAGGCCATCTATGAGTTGAGTGATGGATTTGCGTTGGCGCGCGAAGATTTACGCATTCGTGGTCCCGGAGAATATTTAGGTGAACGTCAAAGTGGCGCGCCGATGTTGCGTTTTGCCGATCTGACTTTGGATGAAGATTTGGTGCCGGTGGCGCGCGAGGCAGCAGATCAATTGTTACAAGACGACCTGCCGGCGGCACATGCACATGTGGAGCGTTGGTTGGGTGCGCGCAGTGATTTTGCAAAAGCTTGAGCCGCAGATGACCCCCCAACCAAACACCGTCGCACCGACAACCGCAACACTGACAACGCGTGGTGGTTGGATGGCATATGCCCGGTTGGTGCGCTTAGATAAACCCATTGGAACGTTATTGTTGCTATGGCCAACCTTATGGGCGTTGTGGATCGCCAGCGAGGGTGTGCCTGATCCAACAAAGCTACTTATTTTTTGTATCGGCACGCTGTTGATGCGCTCAGCAGGTTGCGCGATCAATGATTATGCCGATCGTCATGTGGATGGCGCGGTCGAACGCACGCGCGATCGACCACTCGCCACCGGAGAGATTCAGCCGCGTCGCGCGTTATTGGTTGCAGCGCTGCTTGCGTTGATGGCGTTTATACCGGTGTTGTTGTGGTTGAACACGCTGACGCAGATGTTATCGATACTGGCAGTGTGTGTCGCGGCCAGTTATCCATTCACGAAGCGTTTTTTTGTGATGCCCCAAGCGTACTTAGGCGTGGCCTTTGGTTTTGGTATTCCGCTCGCGTTTGCAGCGGTGTTGGCGACATTGCCTGTGATTTGTTTTTGGATGATGTTCGCTAATGTGTGTTGGGCGATTGCCTATGACACCGAATACGCGATGGTCGATCGTGAGGACGATCGGCGCTTGGGATTGCGTACGTCGGCAATTTTATTTGGGCGCTTTGACGTGTTGGCCATCATGCTGAGTTATTTAGTTACAGTGTTATTGCTGATCGTGGTTGGCGTCATGCAGCAGCTTCACTGGCCATATTTTTTAAGTTTAGGTGTCGCCGGATGCATGATGGTCTATCATTGGATGCTGATTCGTACGCGAACGCGTGCTGGATGTTTTAAAGCGTTTCGTCACAACAATTGGGTGGGTGCGGTGATCTTTATTGGTGTGGTGTGTTCCTATGTGGTGACGGCAGATGTGCCGTTGACCTTGCGTTAAGCGTATGGCTTATCGTGACTTGCGCGATTTTATTGCGCAACTAGAAAACGATGGTGCGTTAAAGCGCATCGCCGTACCGCTTTCACCGCAGCTAGAAATGACCGAAGTGGCCGATCGTGTATTGCGTGCGGGTGGCCCTGCATTGTTGTTCGAACAACCAACGGGCCATCGTATTCCTGTGCTTGCGAATTTGTTTGGCACGGTGGATCGTGTGGCACGTGCGATGGGCGTTGCATCGGGTACCGATCAGCGCGAAGCCTTGCGAGATATTGGTCGCTTGCTGGCGGCATTAAAAGAACCAGAGCCACCCAAAGGGTTGGGTGAACTGTGGGCGAAGTTGCCACAACTCAAAACGATGGCGAGCAAAGTGCTTGATATGGCACCCAAGCGTGTGAGTAGCGCGCCGTTTCACGCAGTGGTGCGCGAAGGCGCTACGGTGGATTTGGCAGAGCTGCCGATCCAAACGTGTTGGCCCGGAGATGCGGGGCCATTGATTACGTGGGGTCTGACCGTGACACGCGGTCCGCGTAAGGCGCGACAAAATTTAGGTATCTATCGACAACAAGTGATCGGACGCAACAAACTCATCATGCGTTGGTTAACGCATCGAGGCGGTGCGCTGGATTTTCAAGAACATTTATCTGCACATCCAAGCAAGCCGTTTCCGATTTCTGTGGTGCTGGGTGCGGATCCGGCAACGATATTGGCTGCGGTGACGCCGATTCCTGATGCATTGGGCGAGTATCAATTTGCAGGCTTGTTGCGTGGAGCACGCACAGAATTGATTCAAGGCATTGGCAACACACTTGAAGTACCGGCGAGTGCAGAAGTCGTATTAGAAGGTGCAATACATCCAACCGACAGCGGCTACGAAACTGCCGTTGAAGGTCCGTTTGGTGATCACACCGGGTATTACAACGAAACCGATCGTTTCCCGGTGTTGACGGTCGAGCGAATTGCGATGCGCACAAAGCCCATCTATCACTCGACTTACACCGGCAAGCCCCCCGATGAGCCCGCGATTTTAGGTATGGCGTTAAACGAAGTCTTTGTGCCGTTACTCGCGCGACAGTTTCCAGAGATTTTGGATTTTTATTTGCCCCCGGAAGGTTGTTCGTATCGTTTGGCGGTGGTGCGCATGAAAAAACAATATGCCGGACATGCCAAGCGCGTGATGTTTGGGGTGTGGAGTTTCTTGCGGCAATTTATGTACACCAAATTTATTGTTGTGGTCGATGAGGACATCGATGCGCGCGATTGGAAAGAAGTGGTGTGGGCGATCACCACGCGCGTTGATCCTGCACGCGACACCTTAATTGCTGAAAATACGCCGATCGATTATTTGGATTTTGCGAGCCCAGTGTCGGGTTTGGGTTCAAAGATGGGGATCGATGCCACTAACAAATGGCCTGGTGAGACCAATCGCGAATGGGGTCAACCCATCACTATGGATGCCGCGGTGCGCGCACGCGTCGATGCCTTGTGGGGGCAGCTCGGCTTGTAGTTACGTGTGGTCGGGCTATTGCCCTTGATGCACCCAAGCAAGCAACGCATCCATCGCCGCTTGTGCATTCACGGCGTTGGGATGATTAATGATCATCACCACCGAGTGACGACGATCTTCGCGATCGAGCGCATAACCGGCCATGGCGCGCACGTCATTGAGTAAACCGGTTTTGATGTGCGCACGTCCAGCCACAGCATCGTTTTTTAAGCGCTTACGCATGGTGCCATCGACCGCCACCAATGGCAGCGAGCTTACAAACTCCGGCATCACCGGACTTTTCCATGCCGTGTGTAGTAGCTGCGTGAGGGTGTTGGCACTGATGCGTTCAATGCGCGATAGCCCGGCGCCGTTTTCCATCACCAACTCTGGAGCGCCAATCGATTTACTTTGTAGCCATTGCTTAATTTGTTGTTGACTGAGATGGGCTTGCGCTGGGATGTCTGTGCCAATGACCCCGACAGTGAGAAATAATTGGCGCGCCATCACGTTATTCGAAAACTTATTAATGTCGCGGACGATTTCAGCTAGTGGTGGTGATTCGTGTACATAGAAAACACGTGCCTCCGTTGGTACGCGGGCTTCACGCACTCGACCCGTCCAAACCCCGCCCATCTCATTCCATAGTTCGCGCGTGATTCCTGCGGCGTAATCGTTTGGACTGAATAGCGCCACATGCACGTCGCGATCTCCACAGGTGATTACGTATTGCCCACTAAAACTGGCGCTTGCGCGTGGTTGAGTGTTGAACACCGGTTTGAGTCGATCGCGAAACACACGGCCATCGGGACAGTTGGCTTCGTTGACTAAGCGTGGTTGTTGCGTGATTTCATATCCTGGTGGACGTGGTTGAACGGCAACACGTGCCACGCCACGCGCGGTGTCCGGCGAAAATAAAAATCGCAGTGATTTGTAGTTGATGAGGAGCGCGTCGGGCAACACGTTGTAGGGCCGTAACTCATCGCCATCAAAGCGCGCAGGGTCGCTTTCGGTGTCGGCAAAGGCCGAGCGATCGATAACGAGATCGCCACGAATATCGCGTAGCCCACGCAGCCGCAGCTCACGCAGTAGCATCCAATAGGCTTCGTAATCGAGCTTGGGGTCGCCTTGACCTTTGATCAGCACATCGCCATTCAGTACCTCATCGCGAAGGGGCGCGTTGAGATACACCGTGGTTTTCCAGCGATACGCCGGGCCAAGAAGCTCAAGTGCTGCAGCAGTGGTGAGCAGCTTCATGGTCGAGGCTGGATTCATCGCCAGCCCGGCGTTATGGCTGAGTGGTTTGCTGCGCGCATGATCGAGGGCTTCGACCCGCACACTGACAGCGCTCAGCGGGATCCCCGCCGCTTTCAGCGCTTGCGCCACCGTCGGGGGCAGTGCTTGCGCGTGGCCAAGGCCGGGGACCCCCACCCAGAGCGAGACGCCAACCAATACAAAACGCTGGCAACGCAGCGCTTGGCGAATCACGTCGCGCATGATGCAAATAGCAAGACGGGCCGAATGGGAGAGGTGCATGACTGGAATTTTAGTTGACGCTTAAAAAGATACCTAACTGTAATTGAATAGCTTAAGTGTAAGTGAGCGCTATTTTATTAGAGCAAATATCGCTAGAGTCTTGAAAGAAGCAGCCCTCGCCCTTATCATTAGCACTCACCGATGGCGAGTGCTAGCAAAGGCTTTGTCACCGGACTGTCCGGGCCTCGCGGCCCATCTCAATCTTGTAACCATAACCTGCAATTCGGAATGGAGTGTTGAATGAAAATCCGTCCCCTGCACGATCGTGTCATCGTGAAGCGCATCGAAGAAGAGCGCAAAACTGCCTCGGGCATTGTGATCCCCGATACCGCCACTGAGAAACCTGACCAAGGCGAGATTGTCGCCGTGGGCAAAGGCAAAAAAGACGACGCCGGCAAGCTGATCCCGCTGGATGTCAAAGTTGGCGACAAAGTGCTGTTCGGTAAGTACAGCGGCCAGACCGTCAAGGTCCAAGGCGAAGAGCTCCTCGTCATGCGCGAGGAAGATCTGATGGGCGTGCTCGAGTAACACCCGGCAAACCCGAACCACAGAATTTGATAGGAGAACACCATGGCTGCAAAAGAAGTTCGTTTTCACGATCACGCCCGCGTCAAGATGGTCCACGGACTCAATATCTTGGCCGACGCCGTGAAAGTTACTCTCGGCCCGAAGGGTCGTAACGTTGTGCTTGAGCGTTCGTTTGGCGCCCCAACCGTCACCAAAGACGGCGTCTCGGTGGCCAAAGAGATCGAGCTCAAAGACAAGTTTGAAAACATGGGCGCGCAAATGGTTAAGGAAGTGGCTTCCAAGACCTCGGATGTTGCCGGTGACGGCACCACCACAGCGACCGTGCTGGCACAAGCCGTTGTGCGCGAAGGCATGAAGTATGTCGCCGCTGGCATGAACCCGATGGATCTGAAGCGTGGTATCGACAAAGCGGTTGCCGCCATTGTTGAAGAGCTAAAGAAAATCTCGAAGCCTTGCACGACGTCAAAAGAAATCGCGCAAGTCGGTTCCATCTCGGCTAACTCTGATTCAGACATTGGCAAGATCATCGCCGATGCCATGGACAAAGTGGGCAAAGAAGGCGTGATCACGGTTGAAGACGGCAAGTCACTCAACAACGAACTCGATGTCGTTGAGGGTATGCAGTTTGATCGCGGTTATCTGTCGCCTTACTTCATCAATAACCCCGACAAACAAGTCGCGTTGTTGGACGATCCGTTGATCCTCTTGTACGACAAAAAGATTTCGTCGATTCGCGAACTCTTGCCCGTACTTGAAGCCGTTGCTAAAGCCGGCAAACCGTTGTTGATCATTGCTGAAGAAGTCGAAGGCGAAGCCTTGGCGACCTTGGTGGTGAACAATATTCGCGGCATCTTGAAAACTGTGGCCGTGAAAGCGCCTGGCTTTGGTGATCGCCGCAAAGCGATGCTCGAAGACATGGCCATCCTCACTGGCGGTACGGTGATCAGCGAAGAGCTGGGCTTGAAACTCGAGAACGCCACGATCAAAGATCTCGGTCGCGCCAAGAAAGTTGAATGCGGCAAAGAAAACACCACATTGATTGACGGTGCCGGTGACAAGAAATCGATCGAAGCACGCGTGAAGCAAATTCGTGTGCAGATCGACGAAGCCACCAGCGACTACGATCGCGAAAAGCTTCAAGAGCGTGTTGCCAAGTTGGCTGGCGGTGTGGCCGTGATTAAAGTTGGTGCCGCGACCGAAGTCGAAATGAAAGAAAAGAAAGCCCGCGTTGAAGACGCCCTGCACGCCACGCGTGCTGCGGTGGAAGAAGGTGTGGTGCCTGGCGGTGGCGTTGCTTTACTGCGTGCTCGCTCTGCAGTAACCAAAATCAAGACCGACAATCATGATCAAGAAGCTGGTGTGAAGATTGTGTTGCGCGCGCTTGAAGAGCCGCTGCGTCAGATCGTGGCTAACTGCGGTGCCGAGCCTTCGGTGGTGGTGAACGAAATCCTCAAAGGTAAAGGTAACCACGGCTACAACGCGCAAACAGAAGAGTACGGCGATATGGTGGAGATGGGCGTGATCGATCCCACCAAAGTGACCCGCACGGCGTTGCAAAACGCGGCTTCTGTGGCGAGCTTGATGCTCACCACCGATGCAATGGTGGCTGAGTTGGTTGAAGACAAAAAAGGCGGCGGCATGCCCGACATGGGTGGCATGGGCGGTATGGGTGGCATGGGCGGCATGGGCGGTATGGACATGTAAGTTCAGTCACCGATGTCGTCGACTTCGGGATCCGAAAGCAACGACATCCAACCGGCATACACTGCCGTGCAGTCAACAAAAAGGGGCGCCACAAGCGCCCCTTTTTTATTGCAACTGCCCACATCCAAGCGACCCATTCACCGCTATTGATTGCCGTTGACTGCGGTAGCGCAAGCTATTTGTAAATTAGAGTTAAAAGTAACAATAAATATGTGATAACTGAGCGTCCGCAAGCTTAGCGTCAGGCGATCGAAAAAGAATCGGAATATGCTCATTTGGATGCGTTGAAATCTGCCGCGCATCTCCCTCCTTGGACAGCAGCATGTCCCCTTTAGCCACCGCCTGCGGTGGCTTTTTCTTTTCTGTATAATCAAGGGCTTTCCATCGCGCCCGGGGTGTAGGCGTGTGGGACAGATGGCCAAGTAGCTCAGTTGGTAGAGCAGCGGACTGAAAATCCGCGTGTCGGTGGTTCGATTCCGCCCTTGGCCACCAATCAATCACCCGATATCTTTT
>CANIIA010000095.1 GCA_947467435.1 Betaproteobacteria bacterium | reverse complement strand
GGTATAACGATCGAGCAGCGAAGTCATACGATCCTCAAGTTTCGATAGATCTTCTTTGCTGGAAGTCACGCGGTCTGCGGCGTTTTTACTTTGCGTGGCGATAATACCTGTGTTCGAGGTTAACTCGGTAAGCTTCTTGACGGCATCGCCCGCTAAGCCACTCGACACCGCGCTGCTGGTGCTGGCGGTAATCGCGTCGTTAGAAAACATGTGAATGACTTGCTCGAACTTGCTGCTGAGTGCCGTATCAAGCTTAGTTTCATCTTCAATTTTTAGCGTGCCATCACGTTGAATGGCAATGCCCAAATCACGTAACGCGGTGATGCTCGTGCCTGGAGTGGAAGAAGGATCCCCCACCATATTGACCAGCTGACTACGCAACTGTCGGACTAAGGTGCTGTTTTGGAGTGATCCGCCCAACGTTTGAACGGTTGATGCCGGATCACTCACAATGTCGAGTGTCGTTTTTACGTCGTTGAACGCATTGACCAAGTTCGTGATGTTTTGCTTCACCGTCTGCGTGTTGCGGCTCAGTTGCAACGCGGCCGCAGTGCTTGTGGTTCCAGTCAGGTTGAGCGTGACACCGCTAATCACATCGCTGATGCTGTTGCTGCTACGGTTGACGGTCAATCCATCCACCACCAGCTCTGCATCTTGCGCAGCGTTGAGTTCGGTATAGCTTGTGCCCGAGATGCCCGAGCTGACGGTAAACGAATTGCTCGATCCGCTCTCGGTGCTGGTTAGCACAATTTGGTACACCGGATTACTCGTGTCAGCGCTGGTGTTGACTAACTGCGCGGTGACGCCAAGGTTGGTCTTGCTATTGATCGCAGAAACGGTGAGTGCCGGTGTGCTTGCCGCGGCAATGGTCACCGACGTACCACCGTTGACGCTAAACACGAGGTCACCACTCAACCCAGTACTGTCTAGCGGTCCAAGCGTGCCGCGCTGCGGTTGCGCGAGCGCGTTCACTTGAATGCTGTGGTTGGCGGCAACGGCACTGGTTGAGGCGCTCGCGCTGAATGCAGCTGGCGCGCTACTTTGAACGCTCACCGCACTGAATCCAGATTTAGTTTGTAACGTTGCGAACGCATCTTTCAGGCTAGAAAGTGCCATAGAGACGCCCGCATAACCTGAAATCTGCGCTTCACTCTTGGTGATGGCAGCATCAAGAGCAGCTTTTTGCGGTGCACGTTCAGCTTCGACTAAATTTTGCGCCAACGATTTGGTATCCACACCCGAGCCCGCGCCTAGGGCTAACAGCATGTTATTGCTCGTTGTCGCAGTGGTGGAAGTGGTGGTGGTCATGGTCGTTGTTTGCTCATTGGCGTCATTCAAAGATAAGCCCAAACAGTGATGTTTGGCTTAGCCCCATTGAGTCGGCGTGAGCGTTTGGTTTTTAAGTCAGGGATTCGCTAAGGTTACTTAATAAAGTTGAATAAATTTAAGCCCGAGGTCTGCGCAAAACTACTTTGCGCGGCTTCGAGTCCCATCATGTCTTGTTTGAGTTTGCTAATCGCGGTGGCGTAATCCACGTCCTGGGTGTTCGACAAAGTGGTTTTGAGCTGAATTTGTGCCGTCTCGATGCTGGTCTTTTGTGCATCTAAGACGTTCATGTCTGAGCCAATTTGCGCTAAGGCTTGAGACAAGCTATCGCTCAGTACGCTGACTTCATCCAAGCTCTTTTCCATGCCGTGACGATCCGAATTTTTTACGGCACCAATCGCATCATCGAGTGCTTGAAAAAATCCAACTTGCTGCGGACCATCTGGTGTTGCGCGCGTGACACCCTTAAAGATCGAGCTCCCGAGCTGGTTTAATTGGATGGTGCGCTGATCGCCAATGTCGACGTAATTCACTGACGTGTCGCCCACGTAGCCAGCGCCTTCGACGCTTGATTTTCCAAATGCGGTGTTGCCCACGCGTGTCCCAGAGAACAGGTAGTTACCGTTTAGATCGCGCGTGTTTGCCGCACTGAGCAAGTCATCACGCAGGCCTTGCAACTCAATTGCGATCGCGCCGCGATCTTTGGCATTGAGCGTGTCGTTGGCTGCTTGCACCATGAGTTCTTTAATCCGCGTCATGGCGTTGCTCGAGTTTTGAACAACAGGTTCTTCGGCCGCGAGGCGATCGTTGACGGTGTTAATGGTTTTTAGGTAGCTGTCTTGACGCGCAATCGCAGACTGCAAGCGCTGAATACTTGCGGCTTGATCGGGTTGGTCGCTCGGTTTAGTGACTTGTTTGCCGCTGGCGAGCTGATTTTGTGCATCAGCAATACGCGTTTGCAGATCACCCATTTGGGCAACTGAGCGTTGAAACAAGAAGGCGGTCGAAATGGTCATGGTCTATCGGCCTTGTTAGCGAATTTGCAGAACAGCATCAAACAATTGGGCGCCCACTTGCATCGATTTAGCCGCTGCTTGATAGGCTTGCTGAAAGCGAATGAGATCGGCGGCTTCGTTATCGAGGTTCACCCCAGAGACTTGATCGCGGCTATCTTGCGATTGGGTATTGACGACCTTGAGTGCGGCTTGTGCGATCTTGGCTTGGCTCGACAAACCACCGATGCTGCTGACGTTGTCGTTGTACGTTTCGGCCAAAGTTTTTCCGTTGGCCGCCACTGTGCGGTCTTTTTCTAAACTGACTAAGCGTTGCATGGCGTCGTTGCTGCCGATGCCATCGCCGTTGCCGTCGATTTCAAATTTGTCGCCGTTGGCAGGGATACGCGAAAGATTCATGTGCACCGAACCAAAAGTAATCCCTTTGGTTGGGTCGTAGCCACTACGCTCGGCTAATACCGTGCTGGTGTTGAGATCGCGAATCGTATAGCGACCACCACCATTAAATTGCACTTCGAGTTTTTGTGTGCGTTGCGCTGAGAGCGCATCGATGTTGCCCGCGGTATACCCAGTGGCAATCGCCGCTTGACCGGAGCCTGATGCAAACACCAGTAAATCTTCTGCTAACGGACCGTTGACGTACGCGCCGGTACGTAAGCCTAATTTGGCTAAATCTGCTGCATGACCATTGCTGCCGGTGGTCACTTGAATACCGTCCGAACTGTTGCTGGTGAGTGTGATGTGACCACGAATCAAGCTATCGGGTAGTCCCAAGGCATTTTCAGTCGCGTTACTTACACTGGCGATGGTGATGTCATCGCCTTCATATCCGCTATCGTTGGTGAGCGTGACGCTGTTATCGCGATTGAGCGTGGCGATCACATGCGTAGCTGCACTTTTTGCATTGATGGTATTGACCAAATTCTTCGGGTCGGTGAAGGCCGTACCAATGTCAGTGCCATTGATGTTTAAGCTTGAAGTCAAACCAAACTTCAATGCCGAGGCTGGAACATCAACACGGTTACTCGCCGCGGCGGTCACGTTGGTGGTGCCAGAGTAATTGTTGATCCAAGTTTCTAACGCGCGGGCTTGGGACATCCCAGCATCTGATTCTTGTTTGGTATAAGTAAATGCACCGAGTGCTTGACCGTTGATCACAACTGCGCGATTGGCAATCGTCACTGGTGCATTAGATTCTGGTAAAGGAAGCGGAACGCTCATCCCATCGAGCGTCGCATAATTGGCTGTGGGTGCATTGGGTGCAACAGAGACGCCACCCGGAAAGCCCATCATGGTGAGATCTTCCGGACGATTGAGGCCGTTTGATCCACTGGCTATCGAAATGCCTTTGCTGCTCGAGAGCGTGAGTGTGGTCGGTGCATCCGGATCATCAACGCTGGCGGTCACGCCGGTGTCACCTTGTCGTGCATTGATCCAATCGGCGACATCATTGATATTGATGCCAGACGGTCCAGCGATGAGCGCGCCTAATTCAACGCCATTGAGTCGAATCGAGCCTTGTCCAATTGCGGTGTCGCCGGCGTTGACGTTGAGTAAATCGGTAAAGTCACTTAATGACGCACTGACACTGACCGGTTCAGGTGCGTTGAAAGTTGGTTTGGCTTGAGCGCCATAAAACAAATTGAGTTGTTGATACGCATTGACCCCAGTTTGATTGAGGTACTGATCGGAGTAACCCGCGCCGGCAGCAAAGCCATTACCGGTTTGCATCAACGCCGCTTGTTGCGTGCTATCGAGCGGTTTTCCCAACAGATGACGTCCATCGCGGGTAAAGACTTGTAACTCCACATCGCTGGTCGGTGTGGTGTTGAGCATCAGGCTCACATCTTTGTAGCCGCTGGGCACACTGGCCACACCAGTTAAGCTCGCCGAACCCGAGGTGGAGCGTGATACGCCGGCCGACGGGTTAGGGTTGTTCACGAACACGCGATCAATTGCGGCGGGTCCGGGGAGAATGGTGCCTGGGGCAGGCGGTGCAACAAACGACACGCTCGCGGTTGAATCACCGGTGTTGGTCGGGCTGGAGGCCACACGAAACAAGGCGCCTGCCGCGACTTTTTGCGGATCGCTTTGTAATAATCGAATACCAGAAGCAGGGCGCGAAACAGCACGTAAATAAATGGTGTCTTGATCGCGCGGAATGCCTTTGAGATCTATCCGCGTGCCATTGAGTGTGATGTTATTTAAACCCGTGGCGTTCTCACCACTCACTAAGTCGGTGGCAGTCCAGACGCGACGCGATGCGTCGTAACGCAGTTCCAAATCGTGGTATTTGAATTTCGAAATATCTGTGACGTTCGGTGTGACGGCAACCGCGCCGCTACCGGCGGGGGATTCAACACGGAAAATCGGATCAATTTGAAAGAGCGGCTCGCCGATGCGACCCAAGGCATCAATGCCTGAGGTGTGCACACGATTGACGGCATCTGCCGTGGTGAGTGCGATGTTATCGAGTTGCGACTGCACCACTTCAAGACCTTGCGCGCGAAAGCTCATTAAGCCGCCGAGCGAGCCGCTGGATAAACTGGTGACCGTGGTGGGCTCACCGTAGGGATCCACGACTAAGTCAACCTTACCGACGTCGCTATCACTAAATTTTGGTTGAATTAAGCGCGCGGTGCCGCTTTCAACGATCAAGCCTTGCGAGGAGGTGAGTCCAATGCCGACGTTGACTTCACCATTACTTTTTGTAGTGACTTTTAAGCCCGCGAGTTTAGACATGTCGAGCATGATCTTGTCGCGTTGATCGAGTAGATCAGGGGCTTGTTTTTTAACGTCTTGTTGGCGCGAGAGCTGAGCGTTCACGTTCGCCAGCTGGCTGGCTAATTCATTGAGCTTGCTGACGTCTGATGCGATCGCATCGCGGGTGTCGGTTTCAACAGTACCAAGCTGGCTGCTCAATTCGCGAAAACGCGAAGCCATGTTGTCGGCGCTACGCAAAAATGCACCACGCATATCGGTCGAGGCCGGGTCAGCAGACAGCGCGCGTGCACTGGCAAAAAACTGATCCATCGCGGGGACCAAGCTCGCTTGTGCATCGCCCATCACGTTGATCACGCGATTGGCATATTCAAGCAATGGTGTTTGTGTGGCCAGTTCGCTGGTGCTGTTGCGTAATCCGCTTTCAACGAACTCGCTATACATCCGCTCAACACCAGTGATTTGCGCACCGGTACCCAACCAAATCGAATTGCCGGTGGCTTGTGGTGCGCTTTCAGTAAACGTTGCCACCTGACGCGTGTAGCCATCGGTGTTTAAGTTAGCGATGTTGTTACTCACCGTGCTCAGTGCACGTTGATAGGCAGCAACGGCTGAACCGGCAATGGAGATTAGATCACTCATGTGCGCTCAGTGTGCAGGTTCATTCGCTTTGCAAGTCACTTGGACGCAAGCTAAAACCTTGCTGCAGTGGAAAGCCCTCAGTCGAGGGACGCGGAACTTGAAACGAGGGCAACGGCTTTTGCATCGGTAAGCCTGCAGGGGCAGCAGGTTTGAGCGGTAAGCCATCGCGACCGGCGGTATTGAGTTGTAAGGCGCTATCGCCTTGTGCGGCACGTGCCGCTAAGGCTTCTGCTGCTGGTGTTTGTTGTTTGTTCCGTTCAAATTGCGCCACCATCATGTTGGCAATACCAAACGATCCACGGCGCGCAAGCTGCATCGAAATTTCTTTGTCTTGCATGGAGGTGAAGGTGTCGAGTGCGTTGGATTCAATCAATCCACTTTTGGGAATTGAATCGCGCATGGTCTTCATCATCATCTGAATAAACATGGCTTCAAATTGCTGCGCGGTTTCGCGCAAGGCCTTGTCTTCGTCATGACGTGCCTGTCCTTTCAAGCGGCCCAGGCCGTTGAAGTCGAGGTACGAATTGGTGACGGGCAAGGTGTCAGACATTTTTTAGATCACCAACAACTCAGCGCGTAAGCTACCCGAGCGCTTGAGCGCTTCGAGAATCGCCACGAGCGATGAAGGCGTAGCACCGACTTGATTGACGGCGTCTACGAGCTCTCGTAAATCCACACCGGGTTTAAACAAGAACATGGGGTTCTTTGCTTCGGTGACGGTGACATCGGCGTTAGTGACCGCCGTAGTGGCGGCACCGACGGGGGCAAAGCCGTTGGGCTGGCTCACCTCATTGGTCGCTGCAATTTTTACGGTAATGGTGCCGTGTGTTACGGCAGCAGCGGTCACGCGCACATTGCGACTAATCACGACCGTACCGGTACGTGAGTTGACCACTACACGTGCTGGTGCTTCACCAGGTGTGACTTCGATGTTTTCGATCATGCTCATGAACGCGACACGCTGACTCATTTCGCGGGGCGCGGTAATCGATACGGCCACACCATCAATGGCGCTCGCAGTACCATTACCAAATTTACCGTTGACTGCATTCACAATCGCGGTGGTGGTAGTGAAGTCCGGTGCACGAACGTTTAACACCACTGTGTCCGATTTATCGAATGCGTTATCAACCGTGCGCTCAACTAATGCACCGTTTGGAATGCGTCCGGAGGTCGTGACACCGGTAGAAACGCTTGAACCTGCAGCACTGGCATCGACGGCAGAAATCGTGAGTGAGCCTTGCGCCATGGCGTAAACCCGACCATCGGGGCCGCGTAAAGGCGTCATTAATAAATTGCCACCACGTAAACTGGTGGCCGTACCAATCGCCGCGACGTTCACGTCAATGGTTTGACCAGGTTTAGAAAAGCCAGGTAAATCTGCCGTCACTAATACGGCAGCGGCATTCTTCACATCCATACCCGGTTTGAGTGTGGTACCTGCATCGGAATCTGACAGCGCGCCATCCACGCTGACGCCCAATTGATTCAGCAAGGCACGTAAACTTTGCGCAGCCATTGGCGTTGCAGCGCCGTCACCTGTTGCTTGTAAACCAACCACCAAGCCATAACCAATCAGTTGGTTAGAACGCACGCTCGCGACGGTGGCCAAATCTTTAATACGATCAGCGTGCGCGCAGGGCATGAAAGCCAAAGCACAGAAACCGCTGACCAGAAGAAGTTTTAAAAAACGTTGCATGATCATTTGCCTAGGCGTGATTAGAACGGCCAAATTTTGTGTAACAAACGCACGCCCCAGCCGGGCTCAGCGGCGCTGGCCAAATCGCCGGCGCCACGATAATTAATTTGTGCATTGGCTAAGCGACGCGATTGCACGGTGCCGTTCGGCAATACGTCTTCTGTGCGCACGATGCCAGACACTTGAATGACTTCGCTGCCTTCAGACAAGGCCAAAATCTTTTCACCACGCACGACTAAGTTTCCGTTGGCTAAAACCTCAACCACCGTCACTGCAATATTTCCGGTGAGGCCTGCGTTTTGAACGCCTGCACCGCTGCCGGTGCTGTTGATCTTTGCGCCACTCATGGTGATATCAGTGACTGCGCCACTCACCCCTTTACCAAATGCGGGTAGGGCAGTGGCTGCATTGGCTAAGCCCGAACGCAATGAATCCACACCGGTTAAGGTGGATTCACGTGCCAGGGTTTGAGAAGTGTTACGCGTCGCCACCGTGGTTTCAGCAAGAATCACAGTGATCACATCGCCGACGCGGTAATCACGTTGGCGACCAAAAAAGTTTCCACCAGCGCCGTTGACAAACAACGAGCCAGACGCCGCCTCAGAGGACGCATCGGCAATCGGAAACGCAGGCGCAAATTCAGCGCTCGGCTTGATTTGCGTATCGCGTGGGCCGCTCGCGCAGCCAGCCAGTGTGGCGGCGGCAAGAACACAAAGAAGTTGGCGTTTGGCGTTCATGTCAATTTAGCTGTTGAATTAGAGGTTGTTGTTCACAAACTTCAGCATGTCGTCGGAAGCGGCAATCGCTTTGGAGTTCACTTCGTAAGCGCGTTGCGTTTCGATCATGTTGACCATCTCTTCAACGACGTTTACGTTGGACGCTTCAAGTGAGCCTTGCATCACAGTGCCCGCGCCGGTGAGTCCGGGCTTGAGCGCTTGTGCGGGGCCACTGGCCGCTGTGCCGCGGAACAAGTTTTGTCCCATCGGCTCGAGACCGGCGTTGTTAGCAAAGCGTGCGAGCTGAATGTCACCGAGCTTGGCTTGTTCAGCCGAATTGAAAATTTTGGCAGTGACCGTGCCATCCGTACCAATGGTGATGCTTTGTGCGTTCGGTGGGATAACGATCGTGGGTTGTAGTAACGCGCCGGAGGCGGTCACGATTTGCCCGGTGGCTGACAGTTTGAAGCTGCCATCCCGCGTGTAGGCCAATGTGCCATCGGGTTGTAAGACTTGAAAGTAACCCTCGCCATTGACGGCCATGTCTAACGCGTTTTGCGTCGTGATCATGTTGCCTTGGCTGTGCATTTTTTCGGTTGCGACAACACGCGTACCGGTACCGATCATCATGCCGGTTGGCGCGCGATTATCGGCTGAGGTTTGTCCGCCCGCTTGACGGACGTTTTGATAGAGCAGGTCTTCAAACACGGCGCGATCACGCTTAAAGCCGGTTGTGTTGACGTTAGCCAAGTTGTTTGACAACACGCTCATTCGGGTTTGTT
>CANIIA010000094.1 GCA_947467435.1 Betaproteobacteria bacterium | reverse complement strand
GACGATTCACAACGCCATGTTGCAACAAGATCCACAAGCCGTGCGCGAACTCTCGCAAGCATTTTGTTGGACCAAGCATGGCGAAAAAAATCCTGATGAACTGCCCTATTACCAAAGCCCTGTGTTCAATTTTTTAGAAGGACAGTTTTGTGCAGCCTTTGGTCCGACGCATATTTTAAAAGGACATCAATTGCCTGGCGTTGCACCGCTCACTGCGGCACAACAACACGCCATCCAATTCGCAAAAAATCTCGCCGACCAACATCACTACGCCATGACGCTCGAGCGTGGCGACATGCAGTTCTTAAATAATTTAGTCGCGGTGCACACGCGCACCGCGTATCAAGATTGGCCTGAGCCTGAGCGCAAACGCTTACTGTGGCGCTTATGGTTGATTGCACCCGATATCCGCCCTTCGACCCCGTACATCCAACAATGGGGTAAAGGCATCAAAACACGGCAAACCAAAGAGCGCATCGTCTTGGGCGTCTGAGCTCGATCCCTTGCAACATCGCTTGCTATTGCAATTGCTTTGGATGCGCTTCGTGCATGTATCGACAGATCACTTTCTGAATGGAGTCTTGACCATGTGGATTCGTCTAGATCGCTTGCGTTGGTATGGTGTTGGTCTTGCGCTACTGCTCGGTTGTGTGAGCGTGACGAGCGTTGCGCAAACGTACCCCACTCGACCGATTCGACTCATCGTGCCATTTGGAACGGGCGGGGCAACCGATGTGCTGGCACGCATGTTGGCTGAGCGTTTATCTAGCAACATGAATCAAACGGTTGTGGTCGAATCGCGCCCCGGTGGAAACACCCTCATTGGTACCGAAGTTGTCTGGAGCGCACCTGCCGATGGCTACACCTTACTGATGGTGACGCAAACACATGCCGCTAATGCCGCCTTATATCCTGATTTACGCTGGGATCCGGTGCGTGATTTTTCTGCGGCAGGGATGTTCGCGCGGAGCGTTCCGTTGTTAGCGATTCCAAGTAGTTTGCCTGCAAAAAATCTCGCCGAATTTATTGCGTATGCCAAAGCCAATCCGGGCAAACTTGATTACGGGCACTCTGGCGTAGGTTCGCCTCCGCATTTGGCGTTTGAATTATTTAAACGTGTCGCCGCTGTTGATATCCAAGCGATCCCTTATAAAGGCAACGCTGCAGTGGTGACAGATTTGCTCTCTGGTCGTCTTTCTGCTTGTTTACTCGCTGCTGTATCGACGAGTGCGCAAGCCAAAGCGGGCAAGGTCCGCCATTTAGCCATCATGGATACCAAACGCAGCAAAGCATTTCCGGAAGTACCCAGCATTGCCGAACTGGGTTATCCCGATGCGCAATCACAAAGTTGGTTTGGCGTGGTAGTCCACGCAAAAACACCTCGCGAAATCACCAAGCGACTGAGCGATGAAATCGAAAAAGTGACGCGTGCCCCAGACATGGCAGAACGCCTTGAACGTGCTGGCGCTGAAGCTGCCCCTATGACCGCTGAAGCCATGGATGCACTGATTCG
This sequence comes from Betaproteobacteria bacterium, assembly GCA_947467435.1. Classification (GTDB taxonomy): domain Bacteria; phylum Pseudomonadota; class Gammaproteobacteria; order Burkholderiales; family SG8-39; genus SZAS-79. Next base: position 7,474 of record CANIIA010000094.1, on the reverse strand, counting down.
CAAAGAGGTTGTCACCTGGACCCGCGTAGTGAAAGAAGGCGGTCTCAAACCCGAGTAAGCTGCCACACGCACAGGGTTGTCTTCGATGAACCGTGTGACCCCCATTGATTTAAAGATTGTTCCTCAAGGAATCACTATGCACAGCTTGGCACCGATGTATGCAGCGCGTTGGATCGCACTTTGTATGTTGAATAACCTACGTCTCACATTCCTCACGTTATTGAGCTGCGCCCTGTCCTTATCGGTACACGCACAAACTGCGGCCACTTTTCCGAGCAAGCCGATCCGCATTGTGTTGGCATACGCCAGCGGCGGCCCTACCGATTTTCTTGCCCGGCAAGTCGGCGATCAGGTCGCGCGTCGCTTGGGTCAACCGGTCTTGGTGGAATCACGTGCAGGCGCAAATGAACGACTGGCAACCAGCCATTTAATTGCCTCCCCTGCCGATGGTTACACCGTCTTACTAGTTGCGCCTGCACACGCCACCAATCCTTCTCTGTTTACGATGACCTATGAGGCAAAAGACACCACCGGACTGATTCATTTGGTCAATTTACCGCCGGTGCTGACTACGCTACCTAACTCTGGCATCAACAACTTTGCTGATCTCGTGCGTTTGGCCAAAGCACAACCCGGCGTGATCACCTACGGTACAACCGGTAACGCGACTTCTACGCACCTCACGATGGAACTGCTCTCCACCATGACAGGCATGCAGTTACAACACATTCCATTCAAAGGTGAAGCGCCCGCACTCACCGAACTTCTGGGTGGGCGATTGAACGTCAGCATCAACACCATCACCGCCAGCTTGCCGCATATCAAGGGGGGGCGTATCAAACCGCTTGGAATCTCGAGTCGCGAACGCGTAGCGTTACTGCCCGATGTACCCACGTTTATCGAGCAAGGTTACCCAGAGGCCGACGTCACCTCTTGGTTTGGACTGATTATTCATTCAGCCACACCCAAAGACATCGTTGAAAAACTGAGTGGCGCTTTTCAATTAGCGATCCAAGCACCCGAAGTGCGCGAACGCTTAGCGCAAGCGGGGATGGTGCCGGTTGGTGGGACACCGGATCAATTTAGCGCACACATCAAACGAGAAACTGAACGCTGGGCAAAAGTCATTCGCGCACGCGGCATTAAAGTCGACTAAATTTTTGTGTAGGAGCTTGCCTTGAATCACGCCAATTTTTTCCCGGGCTTCAAACTTGAGGAAATTGTGGTTCGTGATGGCTCGCTACGCGTGCGTCACGGGGGATCCGGTCCACCCTTACTGCTACTGCACGGCAATCCACAAACGCACGCCATGTGGCACGCCGTGGCCCCCACGCTGACGCAACGCTATCAAGTTATCTGTCCAGACTTACGCGGCTATGGTGGCTCGATGAAACCACCGGCCACGGCCGATCACGCCCCTTATGCAAAAAAAGCCATGGCTCGTGATATGGCCGAACTCATGACGCACTTTGGTCACGACACTTTTTTTGTGGGCGCACACGACCGAGGCGCGCGGGTCGCGCATCGGTTGGCTTTAGATTTTCCGACACGCGTGCGCAAATTAGCCGTGATGGACATCATTCCGACGCTCGCGCACTTTGAGCGGGCAGATATGGCCTTTGGCTTGGGTTACTACCATTGGTTTTGGTTTGCGCAACCACATCCATTTCCAGAAAACGTGATCAGCGCCGCGCCCGATGCGTGGTTTCGCGCACACACGTCTCGTGAACCGAAACCACCCGATTTTTTCGCGCCCGATGCGATGGCCGACTATCAGCGCGCCATCCACAATCCAGACATGATCCGCGGTATGTGTGAGGATTACCGCGCGGCCACCACCATTGATTTAGACCACGACCGCGCCAGTCGAGCAGCTGGGCAGCGCGTCACTTGCCCACTACTGGTGCTCTGGGGCGCTCAGGCAAAAATACAAGCGTGGTACGACGCACGTAGCATTTGGTCGGACTACGCCAGCGGCCCGATCACGGCCGCCAGCGTCCCCTCTGGCCATTACCTCGCTGAAGAATGCCCAAACGAAGTACTCACCCACTTTCATAATTTTTTCGTTTAAAAACAGCATCTTGAATTAATTTCGCAGACTTGGGCAAGGAATTCTCACAATCTGATTAAGTTTGTCAGCCCCCGGTCGATCTTAATCAGGAGGGCGGCGCGGCAAGGTGCCTGCGTCCGTACGGCGCACTGCGATTCTGGTTCACTTCACGGGACCCGAGGCGCTCTGCGTCTCGGGAGAAATGCTTGAGTCTGGCCGTACCACGCGGCCCCAAGCACGCGCCGCCCTGCTTTTACCTGATCGGCATCGTCAGGATGGAGTGGCAAGCAACGCGACAGTTTTGCGCGCGACTTGCACGACGAAACACGCGATGCACTTTGACTAGCCTGCAGCTTGTTTACGCTGGCTGGGCATCACAATCGGTGGTTTGACGATGGCGGCTTTGGCCTTGGCCTCAGCAAGTGCTGCGGCACGCGCCTCAAGATCAGCCAAGGTGGCTACCAGGTCGTAGACGGTTTTGCACTTTGCTTGCAACTGGCCTGGGGGCAAGTTTTCTTCTGCTTCGCAAACTTTTTTGATCTTGTAAGCGTGTGCAGACGAGATGCTCGACGCACCAAGTGTTAGCACCACGCCCCAAAACAAAGCAGCTCGACAAACAGATTTCATTGCAGTTCACTCTGAAAAATGCGCGTTACGGGATTGAGACGCGCAATCAGCGAATCAAATGCAAGAAATGAGCCAGAATTTATCTTGCGTCATTCAAAGGATGTTCTTGAATCGCAGAACATCCAACGCACCATCATGCTGATGGCTTAGATGATGCAATGACGAGATGACAAGACAATGACAAGGCGGCGCAAACAGCGCCCCCTTGTCTAAGCAACAATTTAAAAAGCTTTCATCGGCACGGCGAGTGGATCACGCGCGCGATACTGACCAGAATCGACTTGCGCAAAAAACTTCTCGCACAACGCATTAAACATCTCGGGCTCTTCAAGATTACATGCGTGCCCCGTTTGCGGCATGAGGGCCAAACCTGCAGCGGGCATCGCGCGCTTCAACATCAATGAAGCATCCAAGCAAGGCTCATCTTCATCGCCACAAATAATCAAAGTTGGCACCGCATTGTTTTTCATGGCTTGCGCAAAGTCTTGCAGCGCGGGGCGCTCTGCCTGATAGCCCTCGAGGGTCAACGCCGAGCCCAAACTCGAGTGTCCTTGCACGCGCCCAAGAAATTCTGCAAATGCGCGTGGACTTTTATTCCGTAACTGTACGCGCGTCGAGGAAGCACAAATGGATTCTGCATGCTTGGCAAAGCCCTCTTTGCGTAATAACCCAGCACGCACATTCGATTCATGATGAAACGCGGCACGCGTTTCGGGCATGGTGCCCGAACCGATGCCGGCCAACGTCATCGATAACGCCCGTTGTGGCCAATGCATCCCGAAATAAAACGTGCAAAACGCACCCATCGACAAACCGACGATATGCGCTTTAGGAATTTTTAACGCATCGAGCAAGGCACGTAGGCCTTCGCGTTGATGTTCATACGAGTAAGACGCAGCTTCGGTTGGCACATCCGATGGTGGGTAGCCGCGCGCGTTGTAGGCAATGCATTGGTAACGACGCGAAAAGTAGCGCATCTGCGCTTCCCAACAACCAATCTCGCCAAGAAACTCGTGCACAAAAACGACCGGCGTACCGCTACCGGTGGTTTCGTAATATAGCTTGACACCGTCATCTGCGGTGATGATTGGCATGCTGCGCTCTCCTTAAAAATTGGACGAAAGATTTATTCACGCAAAAACCGCACGATCCGAATTTGCGTTTCGGGATGCGATTCGAGGTACGAAAAAACACGCGCGGTTGGTTCTGGTTTTTCATCTTCCGGGCCCGCGCTTAAGCGCTGCAAGATATTGGCAAAGTGGCGCGGATTAAGTTGATGGCTACGCATAAAGTTCAGTGCATATTGATCCGCTTCGGTTTCAAAATCGCGCGAATATTTTGCCTCTAACAATGCGGTTGGCAGCCCTGCCGCCAAGGTCGCCACTGAAAAAATATCTCCCGTCAGTAACGGCACCGCCAAACTGACCACCGAACTTTGAATCGCGTGACGCAATCCATGCCGATGCACCACATGACCAATTTCATGCGCTAGCACAGCAATCACTTCGTCCTCGTGACGAGAGAGTTGCATTAACCCATCGGTGACGATGATGGTGCCATTGGGTAACGCAATCGCATTCGCACCCATGCTGGGACTGGCACGAAACTCGAGGCGAAACTTAAACGCGGGGTCGACTTGCGCCGTCATTTTGGCAAAGCGCTGATGCAAGCGGTTGCGCTTGGCCTGAGTAATTTTTGTTGGCTGCATCACCGTGCCATCGAGCGACTCGAGCAAGCCATCACCCAACTTTCGATCGGTGCTCACAGGCAAGGCGGCAGCCAAATCTTTGGCTGCAACAGGCACAACATAACGCACGAAGCCAAACACCACCGCAGCGGTGATCAGCAACAACAACGCCAAGTAATGCCAACGCGATTCAACCAGGTGCAGTACGCGCCCGAAAAATAATTTCTTCGAGGACGCAGAACCTAACGCGCTCGATGTGAGCTGCGCAACAACTTGATCCACTGCATCGTTGTCGTGGGTTTCACAACTCGCACCATCTGGAAAGTCGATGCTGCGTGGAAGATCGCCTAATCGATCTGCAAAGTTCACCTCGGACAACGCAAACGAAATCTCGGTCTCCAAGCCCAAAATCTGAACACGGGATTCATCAAAGCGCAGCACCACGGGATGGCGCAGTGATTGATGTCCATCGTAATAGTCGCCACGGATCTCGATCACAGGCCGACCTCCATACCAATCAACTCGCTGATTTCTTCGCTCACCGCACTTGAGGGGTCTTGGGTGCTCGAGATCATCGCGTCCAGCCCTTGCGGCGCACGCACGTAAATGCTTTCAATGCGGTAGCGCGCCAAACGAATGCTCGCCCAAGGCAAATATAAACTAAAACTAAAAATGACCATCATCGCGTTACTAATACCGATCCAAAACATCGGTAAGGTACGCAGCGTTGAGCGCAACGTGATCTCTCCACAGCGTAAACAAGAAAGCGTGAGGTTGGTCACCGACACTTGTAAGTACGTCCAAGCCAAGTAGATCAACGCTAACGCAAACGCGGTGCATGCGATTGCAAGTATCGCCAGCGCATCGGTTTCTTCTTGTTCGGCCCAGTAAATACTGCCGCCTGCCATCGACCCACCAATGACGAATGCAGCCGCCAACGCAAAGAGCCCAAGAAAATAGGTGCGATAAAACGCACCGGTGCGAGCGGCAAATGCAAAGCGGTTGTCACCAATACTGGATTGGCCCAATAAAAATTTTGCACGCTGCATCACCACATAAGGGTAAAGCAATCCCAGAGTCATTGAGGCTAGGATGGGCAAGCCCACATAGGCAGCAGCGGCACCTGCGGTGGTGCCATGAAAATCAAATCGAATATGCCGGTAGCTGGTATTGCGTAAATGAAAGCGTCGCCCTCGCACAATCAACATCGGAACAAAAACCATCACCAACAAGGCCATGCCTATCTGAGCAAACTCAGAAACCATCCCCAACGCGGAGTACACGCCCAACAAAATCACCGCCACGATGCGACCTTTTAAAATCTTGATGGGATCTGCATGGTAATCAAACGATGCGTTCGCCAATTCTGTGGCGCGATACAAATAACGCAGCTTGCGCACCTTTGCCCACGCCGAGTACACCCCGAGGGTCATCAGCGTAAGAAACGTATTGGCGATCCAAATTTTGAAGTAGTCCAGTCCATCGCCATTAAATTGCAGGCGAATTTCATCCGGGGTACTGGGGAGTGGAGTTGCCATGCCTGAAGCCCTGTCGAACGTGCGCTTTGGAGTAAAGATTTTAGACGATCGACGCCAATCGTCCTCGCCGCGTTGCGACATGCTGATCTAGCTGTCGCGTGCCACCGAAAAATCCGCGAGTGCAAGTAAGCAGTCTTTGTCCGCTGACGGTGTGAGCGTCTCAATGGCTGCTTTTGCTGCGTGCGCCTCGGCCTGCGCAACCTGGCGTACGTAATCCAGCGCGCCGTTGGCACGAATCGCTGCCAACACTTCTGCAAAAGCCTCACGGCCACCCGTTTCAATCGCCTCGCGAACTAACTTGGCTTGCGATGCAGTACCCGTTCGCATCACACGTATCAGCGGTAAGGTTGGCTTACCTTCGGCCAAATCATCGCCTAAGCTTTTGCCAATCGTTTGCGCATCGCCTGAGTAATCGAGCACATCGTCGATGAGTTGAAAGGCCGTTCCCAAATGCATGCCGTAATTTGCGAGTCCCGATTCAACTGCTTGCGGTAATCCCGCCAATACAGCGGCTAGCCGTGCCGCCGCCTCAAACAGCTTGGCGGTTTTGCGATGAATCACCTCGAGGTAGCGCGCCTCGTCTACCGCTGGATCATGCACATTCATCAACTGCAACACTTCGCCCTCTGCGATGGTGTTGGTGGCCTCAGCCAACACCTCCATCACGCGCATGTTGTCGATTCGAACCATCATCTGAAAAGCGCGCGAGTACAGAAAATCCCCGACCAACACGCTGGCCGCGCTACCAAAGGCAGCGTTGGCGGTTTGTCGCCCGCGGCGCAACGCAGATTCATCGACGACATCGTCATGTAACAAGGTTGCGGTATGAATGAATTCGAGTACCGCCGCCAACTCAAAGCGTGCAGGAGAACGATAACCAACCGCCGCGCAAGCGGCCAAATGCAAGGCGGGGCGCAACCGCTTTCCCCCAGCGCTGATGATGTATTCGGCCACTTGGCGAATCAGCACCACATCTGAATCCAGACGCTGGCGGATCAGCGCATCGACGGCGCGCATCTCATCAGCCACGCCAACAAGCAGGGACGGTAGAGCCAAGGTTATTATTTAACTACTTGATTTAAAATATTATTTATGGTTTTAAGGTGCCCAAATGGCGGGCCAAAAACAGCGGGCGTAGCTTAGCATGCGTCTGGGTTCGCTCGCATGCAGACTTTGACGCCGAGGCCAAAAATCGCTTAAAATTTAAGGCTATCCGGAACCATAACGCGCAACGCATCTTGAAGGACACTGCGATCAAAGCTCGACGATTGCAGACCTAAAGATCGCATCCCCGGCTGATTTGGGGTCATGGTCGTTCGTCGTTAAGGGAGTCCGGCAACATCGTTCGTGTCGCTCTTCACATCGAGCAGCATGATTCAGGTCACAGGGGATACAGCATGTACGCAGTCATCAAGACCGGCGGCAAACAATACCGCGTCGCGTCGGGCGACAAATTAAAAGTCGAGCTTCTTGCAAGCGAGGTGGGCAGCTCCATCGCGTTTGATCAAGTCTTGGCCGTTGGGCAAGGTGACGGCGTAAAGTTTGGCACCCCTTTCGTGGCAGGCGCCAGCG
>CANIIA010000093.1 GCA_947467435.1 Betaproteobacteria bacterium | reverse complement strand
AGCGTGGACTTGCCGCAGCCCGAGGGTCCAATAAAGGCGGTGACTTTGTTTTCGGCGATATCGAGATTAATATTTTTTAGGCCCTGAAATGTGCCGTAAAAAAAATTCAAGTTGACGGTTTGAATGGCGAGCGCAAGCGGAGCGGTGGCTGCAGCAGCAGCTGGCGGCTCGGTTGAGAAGCGCGTAGTTTTTGGTGCGGCGCTTAGGGCTTCGATTGTGGTGTTCATGCGCTTATCCTTGGTGCACTACTGTGCGGTGTCATGCAGAAACTTTTTCGCGGAAAAATAATCGGGTGATGATGTTGATGAGTAACACCACCATGGTGATCAGCAGCGCGCCACCCCAGGCCAGCTTGATCCAGTTTTCATAAGGGCTCATCGCGAATTGAAAAATCACCACCGGTAGATTGGCCAGCGGGCGATTCATGTCCAGCGAGAAAAATTGATTACTCAGTGCAGTGAAGAGCAGCGGTGCGGTTTCGCCGCTGACACGCGCTAAAGCAAGCAAAACACCGGTCATGATGCCTGACTTGGCTGCACGCAATGTCACCATGATGGCGACCTTCCAACGCGGTGCACCCAGTGCAAAAGCAGCTTCGCGCAAACTGCCAGGGACCAGGCGCAAAATATTTTCGGTGGTGCGAACCACCACGGGAATGGCAATTAACGACAGGGCGAGTGTGCCAGCCCATCCCGAAAAATGTTTGACCTGTGCAACTACGATGGCATACACAAATAATCCGATCACAATCGAGGGCGCCGATAGCATGATGTCCGAAACAAATCGGGTCACGCCAGCGATAGGACTGCGATCACCATACTCAGCCAGATACACTCCGGCCAGCACGCCAATTGGTGTGCTAATCAGCGTGCAACTACCCACCAACATCACGCTCCCAACAATCGCGTTGGCTAAGCCACCACCATCCGAACCCGGCGCCGGTGTGGATGCAAAAAAGAAATCCCAACTGAATGCTGAGAGGCCTTTGTAGAACAGTAACGCGAGTATCCAGAGTAAAACAGACAGACCCAGCACCATGGCCAGCATGGAGAGCGTCAATCCAACTTGATTGATACGACGTCGGCGTTGGTAGCGTGCAAGATCCATGGGTCGGGTCGTGTTTAGGTTTTGCTACCTTGACTGCGTTCCATGCGTGCAAGTAATAACTTGGCAGCGGCGAGCACAACAAAGGTGATAAAGAACAACATTAAGCCGAGCGCAAATAAACTCGACAGATGTAAGCCGTCGGCTTCACCAAATTCATTGGCGAGCGTTGATGCGATTGAGCTACCCGGAGAAAACAATGACATGCCGATGCGTTGTGAGTTGCCGATGACAAACGTGACCGCCATCGTTTCACCCAAGGCGCGTCCCAGGCCGAGCATGATGCCGCCGATCACGCCAGTTTTAGTAAAAGGCAGCACGATGTTGTGCATCACTTCCCAGGTGGTGCAGCCTAAGCCATAGGCCGACTCACGCAAGATTGGTGGAACAATTTCAAACACGTCACGCATCACCGAGGCGATGAAGGGCAAGATCATGATCGACAAAATTAAACCCGCAGCAAGAATGCCGATGCCGTTCATCGCTCCACCAAAAAAAGGCGCAATCAAGGGCATTTGTCCTAAGGTAGATTGCAGCGCTGGCTGACCGTACTCAGCAAACAACGGGGCAAAAATAAACAAACCAAACATGCCGTAAATAATCGAAGGCACCGCTGCGAGCAATTCGACTGCGGTGCCGAGTGGTCTGCGTAACCATACTGGACAGGTTTCGGTTAAAAAAAGCGCAACGCCGAAACTCAAAGGCACAGCAATGGCGAGTGCAATGCTCGCGCTGGCGAGCGTGCCAAAGATGGCGATGGCCGCGCCAAATTCACCGCGAATAATGTCCCACTCAACGGTATAAAAAAACGCAGGACCAAAACGATGTAGGGTTGGCCACGCGTTGATGACCAGCGAAGCGAGGATGCCGATCAAGGTGAGCAGGACGCTGAGCGCAAACAGCAGGGTAATTTTATGAAATAAAAAATCCTGCACGTTTTGTATGCGCGCTTTGCGCAATCGCCCGGCATCGGCGAGTTGGGCCGATGCGGCGAATGACGGCGTGCTGAATTCAGGGAGTGCAGACATCGAGGGGTCATTTCAGGGTGCGTTGGTGATGCAACAAAGAGCGAATGCGCACAACGCGCTCAATACGTTGTGCGTAACGCGACGTTAGCGTTTGATTTGCGTCCACACCGATTCACGGATGTATTTGGTGACAGCATCCGGCAATGCAACGTAGTCCAAGTCTTCGGCCATTTTTTTGCCGTTCTTAAACGACCAATCGAAGAACTTTAGGGCTTCGTTTGAATCAGCCACATTGGCAGGTTGCGCGTACAGCAAAATAAACGATGCGCCGGTGATGGGCCATGCATTGGCACCTTTTAAATTCACCAGCGACAACCCCATGCCAGGGACGCTCTTCCAATCTGCGCCGGCTGCTGCGGCAGCAAAGGTGAGGTCATCGGGTGCGACAAATTTTCCGTCGCGATTTTGCATGGTGAGATAGCCCATTTTGTTTTTCTTGGCGTAAGCGTATTCGACATAACCGATTGCGCCTTTGACGCGCATGACGTTGGCAGCAACGCCTTCATTGCCTTTGCCACCCACCGATGAAGCGGCCGGCCACTTCACCGCAGCACCTTTACCAACAGCTTTGGCCCAAGCGGGGCTCACTTCATTTAAGTAGTCGGTAAAAATAAACGTTGTGCCCGAACCATCGGCGCGATGCGCAACGGTGATGGCCATATTCGGGAGTTTTTTACCGGGATTCAGTGCCTCGAGTTTTTTATCGTTCCATTGGGTGATGGTGCCCATAAAAATCTCTGCCAAAACTTCGCCATTGATCCGTAACTCACCTGGGGTAAAGCCCTCAAGATTGATCACTGGCACCACACCGCCCAAGATCGCCGGAAATTGCACTAATCCATCTTTTTGCAATTCTTCTGCGCTGAGCGGGGCATCGGTTGCACCAAAGGTCACGGTCTTGGCGCGGATTTGACGAATACCACCCGAAGAACCAATCGACTGATAATTCAACCCATTGCCGGAGACTTTTTTGTATTCCTCAGCCCACTTGGCGTAAATGGGAAAAGGGAAGGTGGCGCCAGCGCCGGTGATATCGGCCGCGTGTGCGCCGTTGGTGAGGGCAAGCGATAAACCCAGGGCGGCGAGCAAACAGCGAATGGTGTTCTGCATCATCTTATGGTGACCTCGAAGTAGCACCCAAAGTAGGGTGAATCAGAAAGCGGGCAAGTCAAAAAAAGGGAAGTCAATAAAGGGTGAGTCAATAAAGGATCAGTCAACAAAGGGTCCGTCAACAAAGAACAAACAAAGAAGCACATCGGCGCTGGGATTGGTGCAAGCGACCCGGCAAATGGGGGGGGGAACTAGCCCTCGCCAACCAAACCGCTACAGTAACTGGGCGAGATTGCAGTTCCGTGACAACCGCGCCTGGCGCTGGTGATTCGTGCCCTGACCGTTTATTTGGGGATGTTGGCTGGCGCTTTGACGCCCTCAAGCCGCATGCCTACAATTGCAACGTTGTGCAAAATCCCGCTCCTTCCCCCGCCCCCACCACCAAATTAACGCTCGATACGGCGCTTGTGCTGTATCAAACCATGGCGCGCATTCGCGCCTTTGAGGACGCTGCTGAAGAAGCCTCGCGCGGCGGCGTGGCAGTGTTTGGTGCCAGCCTGACCGATGCCAAGGTGCGTGGCCCGTTGCATTTATCGACCGGACAAGAGGCGGTGCCGGCCGGTGTTTGTGCGCATTTACACCGCGATGACGCCATTACCTCGACCCACCGTGGCCATGGTCACACCATCGCCAAAGGCGCATCGATTGAACAAGCCATGTGTGAGTTATTTGGACGAGCAACCGGATTTAACGGTGGCAAGGGCGGGTCGATGCACATCGCAGATTTTTCGGTTGGGATGTTGGGAGCCAATGGTGTGGTGGCTGCGGGGATACCCATTGCCGTGGGTGCAGCGCACGCCGCCAAGGTGCTCGGACGTGACACGGTGGTGGTATGTTTTTTTGGCGATGGCGCCATCAATCGCGGCCCGTTTCTCGAGGGCTTGAATTGGGCGCGCGTTTATCAATTGCCAGTGTTGTTTGTGTGTGAAGACAACCGTTGGTCTGCCACCACCGCCACCGACAAAATGACCGCAGGTGCGGGCGCCTTATCGCGCGCACAAGCGCTGGATATTTCTGGAACCACCGTTGATGGTAACGATGTGTTTGCGGTGTACGCCGCGGCCGGCGATTTACTCACGCAAGTGCGACTCGGACAAGGGCCGCGTTTTCTGCACGCAGTGACATATCGTGTGAAGGGTCATGTCTCGGTCGATGCGGCGCAGTACCGCTCGCCAGCTGAGGTGCAGCGCGCCCTAGCGCATGACCCATTGTTATTTGCGCGCGAAAAATTACAGGCATTGGGTGCGACGTCATCGCGCGTTGCGGCACTGGACACGGCGGCACGCGAAGAGGTCGCTGCTGCCGTGCGTGCAGCCAGCGCTGCGCCCTGGCCAACGGCCGCTGCAGCATTTACCGATATTCAAGACCTCGGCGCGGCGCAATTCCGATGAGTGCCACACGCTTGAGTTATGCAGCAGCAGCGTGCCTAGCGCTAGAAAACGCCATGCGTGACGATGCGCGTGTGATTGCATTGGGCGAAGATGTCGGACGCGGCGGAATTTTTGGTCAGTATCTGGGCTTACAAGAAAAATTTGGTGCAACACGCATCATCGACACGCCGATCTCAGAGTCCACCATCATGGGTGCGGCGGTGGGGATGGCGCTGTCTGGGTTAGTGCCGGTGGTTGAAATGCGCGTAGCCGATTTTGCGATGTGTGCGATGGATGAAATCGTCAATCAAGCGGCCAAGGCACGTTACATGTTTGGTGGTCAGGGTCGCGTGCCATTGGTAGCGCGTTTACCGATCGGTGTTTGGACTGGCTCTGCGGCTCAGCATTCGCAATCTTTTGAATCTTGGTTTACGCATGTGCCAGGACTCGTCGTTGTCACGCCCGCAACGCCACAAGATAATCACGATCTGCTCTGTGCAGCGCTTGCTTGTGGTGATCCGGTGATTTACATGGAACACAAAGAGCTCTGGGGCTTGGTCGATGAGGTAACACCCGAAGCGCGATTGCCGATTGGTGTGGCGCGTACTTTAAAAACAGGCAGCGATATCACGTTGGTGAGTTGGTCGCGTACCGTGCATGCTGCGCTCGAAGCAGCCACGCTAGCCGCGGCAGAAGGTATTCGCGTAGAAGTGATCGATTTACGTACGCTTTGGCCATGGGATCGTGATGCGGTGTTGGCCTCGGCTGCTCGAACCAAGCGTGTATTGGTGGTGCATGAAGCGGTGCAAGTCGCTGGCTTTGGCGCAGAGATCGCGGCGACGGTTGCCGAGACCCTTGGCGTTCGGGTAAAAAGGCTGGGTGGATTGCGTATTCCGGTCGGTTACGCCAAACCACTCGAAGATGAGGCGCGCTTTGGCGCGACAGAAATTTTGCAGTCGATTCGCGCGTTCGTTGCATGAAGTGTATCGAGTCAATCGATTGAATTGTTTGTTGTTGAACTGCTCGTTTTTTTGATACCCACAGAGAACAACCAGGCGGCAGTCGCAAGACCAGCCCCGAATTTTTAGGAGACCAAGCGCATGCAACGCAGAACCTTAATCGCGGCCCTCGCCGCTGTCGGAATGATGACCAGCGCCACCCTCGGCTGGGCGCAAACCCCAAGTAAATATCAGGCCGAATACCGCTTATCGACGGTGGTCGGTACAGCGTTTCCGTGGGGTAAGGCCGGCGAAAAATGGGCCGAGTTAGTCAAGCAACGCACCAACGGACGCATCAACATCAAGCTGTATCCGGGTGTGTCGTTGGTCGCAGGCGATCAAACGCGTGAGTTCACCGCGATTCGTCAAGGCGTGATTGATTTGGCAATTGGCTCGACGATTAATTGGTCGCCACAAATCAAGCAGCTCAATTTGTTTTCGCTGCCTTTTTTGATGCCCGATTACGCGGCGATTGATGCGCTCACGCAAGGCGAGGTTGGCAAAGATTTATTTAAAGTGCTCGATAAAGCCGGTGTGGTGCCCTTGGCTTGGGGTGAGAATGGGTTTCGCGAAGTGACCAATTCAAAGCGCGAGCTACGTAAACCCGAAGACTTTAAAGGGCTGAAGTTGCGTGTGGTTGGTTCGCCGCTCTTTTTAGACACCTTAACTGCCTTGGGTGCGAATCCGACGCAGATGAGTTGGGCCGACGCGCAACCTGCTTTGGCCTCGGGTGCGGTAGATGGTCAAGAAAATCCGGTCACGATTTTTACGGCAGCAAAGCTTCATACCGTCGGGCAGAAAAACGTCACCATGTGGGGGTATGTGGCTGATCCGCTGATTTTTGTTGCCAACAAAGAAGTGTGGGAAGGTTGGACCAAAGAAGACCAAAAAATTGTGCGCGAAGCAGCCATCGATGCTGGCAAATACAACATTCAAATTGCGCGTGAAGGCATGACTGGCGCAGATCCTGCGGTGTTGAAAAACATCGAGTCGCTGGGTGTGAAGGTGGTGAAACTCACACCGCAAGAGCGCGCGGAATTTGTGAAGGTCACTCGGCCCGTGTACGACAAGTGGGCAAAACAAATCGGCCCTGACTTAGTCAAGAAAGCCGAAGCGGCCATCGCTGCACGTAAAAAATAACGTGTGCTGTTGACGCGCAGCGCAATGGAACCCATGTGATCGAGATCGACCCACAGGCCGTGCCGCCACCGATGTTGCCGCCCAAGGCGCGGTTTCGCCTTGAGCGTTTTTTAGGTGCCGCGGCCATGGCGGCTGTGGTGTTGATCACATTGGCGAATGTACTGGTCCGCTATTTCACGGACATGTCGTTTGCGTTTACCGAAGAAATTTCGGTGTTCTTGTTGGTGTTTCTCACCTTCATTGGTTCTGCGAAAGCATTTCTGGATGGTAATCAAATTGCGGTGACGTATTTCATCGACAAATTGCCGCCCGCGCGTCGTCATCAAGTGTTGTTGTTCGCGTTGAGTATGAGCGCGCTGATGATGGCCTTGTTGGTGTGGTACGGCGCGCGCATGACTTGGGATGACTACGACTTGGAGGTCACCTCACCGGGGTTGGGTTGGCCGCAATGGATGTACACCGTTTGGTTGCCGGTGTTGTCCTTGTTGGTGTTCGCTCGCATCGTGCAGGGTATGGTGCATTTGTTTAAACACCGCGTGAGACCACACGCATGAGTTGGTTGCTGTTTGTGGTGTTCATGCTGTTGATGTGCGCCGGTGTTCCGTTGGCCGTTGCGCTGGGATTGTCTGGTGTTGCCGTGATTGCGACGGCGCACTTAGGCATGATGTCCGTACCGACCAATGTGTATGGCGCTATTGCTAAATACCCGCTGATTGCCATCCCAGTATTTATTTTGGCGGGGATGATTTTCGAACGCTCGGGTGTGGCCGCACGCTTAGTGCGTTTGGCTGAATCGATGGTTGGACAGCGCGCCGGCGGTTTAGCCATCGCTGCGGTGTTGGTGTGCATGATCTTGGGTGGTATTTCAGGCAGTGGTCCTGCCGATGCGGCAGCGGTGGGTGCGGTGTTGATTCCGGCCATGACTCGCGCGGGATATCCCAAAGAATTTTCAGCCAGTTTGATTGCGGCGGGTGGTTCAACCGCCATAGTGATTCCACCTTCAATTGCGTTAATTATTTATTCCATTCTTGTTCCGCAAGCGAGCGTGCAAGCGCTGTTTGCTGCCGGCTTAGTGCCTGGGCTGCTCTCGGGGGTGTCGTTGATTCTTGCCGCCATGGTGCTCTCAAAAATTTATGGTTGGGGTACCCAAGAAACGAGTGACCCACCGCGTTTTTGGCAGAGCTTGCGTGAGGCGGGTTGGGGCTTATTGGCACCGGTGATTATTTTGGGTGGCATGCGATCGGGATTATTTACGCCCACCGAGGCTGCAGTGGTTGCCGTGGTGTATGGATTGTTCATTGGTCTGGTGGTCTATCGCAGCATGACGTGGCGTGGAGTTTGGGATTTGCTTGCCGAAGCCGCAGAAATTTCTGCCGTGATTTTGTTCATGGTGGGCTTAGCGATGTTGTTTGGTTGGGCGGTGGATACCTTGGGCGTGTTTAATGCGTTCGCGGCATGGTTAACCAACACCGGGACGAGTGAGGTCACTGTGTTGTTGGCGATCACCTTGATGCTGTTACTGGCCGGTACCGCGCTGGATGCCGCAGCCACTTATTTTGTGTTTTTGCCGTTTTTACTTCCACTCGCAAAGGCCTATCAATGGGACTTGGTGTGGCTGGGTGTGGTCGTGACGATTAATGTGGCAATCGGTCAATTCACGCCACCGACCGCGGTTAATTTGATGGTCACCTGTCGACTGGCCGGTGTGACGATGGAGTCGACCATTGTGTGGTGCTTGTGGTTAGTGGCTGCGATGACCTCGATGTTGTTGTTGCTGACGTTTGTGCCAGAAATCGTGCTCTTTGTGCCCCGTTGGTTGGGTTACTTGTGATCGCTAATACCTTGATGCAGCGGCGTTTCTAGGTTTGACCCCGCTTTAGCCGGCACGGTAGAATCGAACGTTTTGTGCTTAGGAATAGCTTGATGCGCAAGCCGATGGTCGCTGGCAACTGGAAGATGCACGGTCATCGCGCGACAAACGCGACCTTGCTCGATGCAATTGTCAGGGGATTACCAACAGGCATTGATGCAGCGGTATATGTGCCTTTTCCGTATTTGGAACAGGTGTCGGCGCTGTTAGCGACAACCCCACTCACTTGGGGTGCTCAAACCTTGCAGGCCGCACCCAGTGGAGCCTACACGGGTGAAGTTTCAGCGCAGATGTTGGTTGAGTTTGCTTGTCGCAGCGTGTTGGTGGGCCACTCTGAGCGTCGTGCGCTCTTTGGAGAAACCGACGCGCAGATTGCCGCGAAATTTGTTGCGGCCCAGGCCGCTGGTTTGCAGCCCGTGTTATGCGTGGGAGAAACCCTAGCGCAACGCGAAGCAGGACAAACTGAAGCGGTTGTTGCTTCGCAGTTGCAAGCGGTGATTGAAGCAGCCGGTGTTGAAGCGCTGTCGCATTCGGTGCTTGCCTATGAGCCGGTTTGGGCGATCGGTACCGGGCAGACAGCCAGTCCGGCGCAGGCGCAAGCGGTGCATGCGTTTTTGCGCCAGCAGGTTTCACGCTTGGCACCCGAGGTCGCGCTAGGCTTAAGAATCCTTTACGGCGGTAGCGTGAAGGCGAACAACGCGGCCGCGCTTTTTGCGATGGCCGATGTGGATGGTGGGTTGATCGGCGGAGCATCGCTGGTTGCGGAAGAATTTTTAGCAATTTGCGCAGCAGCTGCGCACACGAGGTAATCAACATGGAATGGTGGATGAAACTGGCCTTAGGCGTTCATGTGGTGGTGGCCTTAGCCATTATTGGCCTGGTGCTTCTTCAGCACGGCAAGGGCGCGGATATGGGCTCGGGCTTT
>CANIIA010000092.1 GCA_947467435.1 Betaproteobacteria bacterium | reverse complement strand
CGCATGCTCGATATGGGCTTTATTCACGACATCCGGCGCGTGCTCGCCCTATTGCCAGCGCAGCGACAAAACTTACTGTTCTCCGCCACCTTTTCTGATGATATTCGTAAGCTGGCGAGCACGTTATTAAATGATCCGGTCACCATCGAAGTGGCGCGCCGAAACACGCCAGCGGAATTGGTGGCTCAAGTGGCCTACTTGGTCGACCGCGAACGCAAGCGTGAGTTGCTCGCGCACTTAGTCAAAACCAATCAATGGCAGCAGGTGCTGGTTTTTACGCGCACCAAACATGGCGCCAATCGCTTAGCGCAACAGCTCGAACGCGACGGCATCATTGCCGATGCGATTCACGGTAACAAAAGCCAACCAGCTCGCACGCGTGCACTGAAACGCTTTAAAGCAGGCGAACTTCAAGTGTTGGTGGCTACAGATATCGCCGCGCGGGGATTAGATATCGAAGCGCTTCCACATGTCGTGAACTACGACTTACCGCATGTGGCCGAAGACTACGTCCACCGCATCGGACGCACGGGACGTGCCGGTGAATCTGGCGCCGCCGTGTCTTTGGTATCGCAAGACGATCGCCCACTGCTCGTGGCGATTGAGCGCTTGATGAATCGGCCGGTGGAACAACGCACGCTCGAAGGATTTGAACCCGGCACAGCGTCGAGCGAACCGCGTCGAGCCGATGAAGATGTACCACGGCCCCCAAGACCACAACAGCGCATGCACCGTCAATTACGTGGGCCGCGTGCACCTCGGGCGCCGCGTGAACCGCGCACCCATCACCCACGTTACAGCGCAGCGCCCGTGAGTCCCGCCGGCGCACATGCCGCACAACCGGCCCCCCATCCTTATCTTGGCAAAGATTTCGATGAAGAGAGCACGCAACCAATCGATCCAAAACTTCCGATTAGCCACATCGAACCGCAACACACGGCACGTCCCTTTGACATCGAGGATGAAGACGAGCGTCAGCCCGACGTCGGTCCGGATGGTCGCCCGCTGAGCGCGCACAACGCCCCACCGTACGCCGCGCAACGTCCTGCTGGTAAACGCCGGCGGCGTCGTCAAAACAATCATCAACGACCGTCCAACGCAGCGGCACGCACCGGTACGCCTTCAGCCACCGACGCGCCACGTGGGCCACGTCCTCCAATGCATGGACAAGCACGTGTGCCTGGTCAGCCCGGTCAACAACGTCGTCAACGCCGTGGGCCGCGTCCAGGTCAAGGCAGTGCAAACGCGCAGCAGGGTCATGGCAACTCCAACACTCATCCCAACGCGAACACCAATCCGAATACCCAAGCGCGTCATCCCAATGCACGACCACGACCCGCCAATGCGCGGCCAGGTGGTGCGCCAGGACAGCGACGCGATGGACGTGGTGCACGTCCAACCGGTGGGTATCGCGGCACACCAGGTACCGGGTACACACATCGCGGTCCAGCCGGTGCACGCAGAAGCGCACGTCCGCTTGATCCGATGGAAGAAGAACGCTTACGCCAAGTGGCCGAAGGCAAACGTTTAGCGCGAAGCGAAAAGCGCGAACCCGGATATCAGCCCGAGCCGTTACCCACCGCAAAAAAACGTACACCCATCACCACCATCGTGAAGTTTCTCAAGCGTCGCGTCGCCTGAAACGCTCGCGCATTGTTGATACGCCAAGGCAAGTGAAACGCGCATGAATCCTATGCGCGCGGCTGATTACTTTCGACTGATTACGCTTGCGGCGATTTGGGGCGCGTCTTTTTTATTTGTGCGTCTGACGATCGGTGCGCTCGGACCAGAATGGTTAACCGCCTATCGCGTCGGTATCGCCGCCCTGGTGATGTTGAGCATCACGCTGTTGCGTGGTCTTGCATTTGATTGGCGGACGCATTGGCGCGCTTACCTGGTGATGGGCTTAGGCAATGCCGCACTCCCTTGGTTACTGTATGCGTGGTCAGGCCAGTATCTCAGCGCAGGTACGATGGCCATTCTCAATGCCACGACCCCTTTTTTTGGCGCGATCTGTGCAGCACTTTGGTTAGATGAAACACTCAACCGCCGGCGTGGCTTGGGTTTAATTTTAGGTACGCTCGGGGTGATCGCGTTGGTTGGACTCAGCCCAGGCACACTGAGCCTGCCAGTATTACTTGGCGTTGCGGCATGTACCGGTGCGACCTTGTGTTACGCCTTAACCACCACGTGGTTAAAGCGCTGTGGTGGTCAGATCAATGCGTTACCGCTCACTGCTGCGAGCTTACTGGTCGCCGAGATTGCGTTGTTGCCTTTATTGCCCGCACATCCTCCGAGTAGCGTTTGGTCGATGACTGTCATCGGTGCGGTTCTGGCCATTGCATTGGTGTGCAGCGCAATTGCCTATTTGCTTTATTTTCGATTGATTGCCGATGTGGGTCCGACCCGAACCTTATCGGTGGCGTTTCTTATTCCCGCCTTTGGCGTCTTGTGGGGCGCGATATTTTTGGACGAGCCCGTGGGCTTGGCGACCGTCATCGGTGGTGGATTGGTATTACTCGCCGTACGACTCGTCACACGTCGTTAACGCAACGGTAGGCAGGCACGTTTCTTTCTAGTCATTGAATTTCCCCCGCAAGATGGAGTGATCACGTGAACGTTAATCTCTGCGCTGTTTTTTCTCGTTTATTTCTGCTGCACGCACGCGTGTTAGTTACCTTGGCGTTACTGATCAGCGCATCGTTATGCACAACCTATGCACTCGCACAGGGCACGTACCCAACCAAACCAGTGCGCATGATTGTGCCGTTCCCTGCCGGAGGCGCCACCGATATCTTGGCGCGCGCCGTTGCAGAGCGACTCGCACAACGCTTAGGACAACCCGTCATTATCGATAACAAGCCCGGTGCAGGCGCCAATATTGGCGCAGAAGCCGCGGCAAAATCTGTGGCAGACGGTTACACGATCCTGATGGGATCGATTGCCTCGCATTCGATTGGCATGACCTATTACCGCAACATTGGTTACGACATCCGCAAAGACTTCGCACCGATCTCGATGACTGCGCAAATTACCAATGCTCTAGTGATCTATCCAGGCTTACCTGTGGATTCAGTCAAAAGTTTAGTGAGCTTACTCAAAGCCAATCCGGGCAAACACAATTGCGCCTCGTCAGGCACGGGTGGGCTCATTCATCTGACCTGCGAGCTGTTCAAACAACAAGCGGGCGTGAATGTTGTGCATATTCCGTACAAAGGTACGCAACTATTTATTCCCGATCTGATGAATGGCCAAGTCTCGATCACACTCGACACTTTGCCACCGCATCTGCCGCATATCCGCGCCGGAAAATTACGTGCGTTGGCGGTCACCACGCGTAAACGTTCGGCTATCTTGCCCGATGTGCCCACCGTTGAAGAAGCTGGCTATCCAGGTTTTGAATCCGTGGCGGTTTACGCCTTACTGGCACCAGCGGGTACGCCACGCGATATCGTTGAGCGCTTGAATCGCGAAACCACCGCGATACTCGCGCAACCCGATTTACGCGAACGACTTGGACCACAAGGCATTGATGTCGCGGGCAGCACCCCGGAGGCAGTTCAAAACTTCATTCAAAATGAAGTCACCAAATGGGCCAAAGTGATCCGCGACGGAAATATCAAACCAGAGTAAGCGCACGGTTTCGTGAGTGCAGCACGGTGATAGCATGGCGCTCGCCACATTGGGTGGCGTCTTGGAGAATCGCATGCGCACAACACGCAGAACCTTCCTCACGTCAGCCACGGCCATCGCCACCAGCGCGATGGCCAGTACCAGCCACAGCGCTAGCGCAACGCTTGAAGGCGATATTTTGTTTGCGCACCAACCCGTCACCTTACCGATTGTCGATAGCGCGCAGCGCTTTCAAGTACGTCGTATTTATTGCGTGGGTAGAAACTATGCAGCGCATTCGCGCGAGATGGGTTCAGATCCCGATCGTGAACCACCGTTCTTCTTTCAAAAGCCAACCGATGCCATTCAACGCGTTCCACGCGGTGTGACGGTCGATCATCCCTACCCACCGCTCACCAAAAACTATCACTACGAAGTTGAACTGGTGGCCGCCCTCGGTCAGGGCGGTCGCAATATCCCAGTCGATCAGGCACTAAAGTTGGTTTATGCCTACGGTATTGGATTAGACATGACGCGACGCGATTTACAACGCATGATGGGGGATCAAAAAAAACCCTGGGAGCTGGGCAAATCATTCGACAAATCCGCCATCGTGAGCGATTTGCATCTCGCCAGCCGCACCGGACACTTCACGCGCGGCAACATTCAACTCAAGGTCAATGGACAGATCAAACAAACGTCTGACCTCAACAAAATGATCTGGTCGGTTGCCGAGCAAATTTCAAATCTTTCGCAATACTACGAACTATTTGCAGGCGACATCATTTACTCCGGCACCCCCGAAAATGTGGGGCCAGTCAAACCAGGCGACCTGATGGAAGGACACATTGATGGCTTGTATGACATCAGTGTGCGCGTTGTCTAATCGCTAGCGCGCGTTTTCGACATATTCAGTTGCGACACCACACGTGATATCAGCAGGTACATTTGATTACGTGATTGTTGGTGCCGGCACGGCAGGCTGTGTGTTGGCCAATCGACTTTCCGCCGATCCCGATGTGCGCGTGTTGTTACTCGAAGCGGGCGGTAAAGATAACTGGATGTGGATCCACATCCCGGTGGGTTATTTGTATTGCATCGGCAATCCGCGGACCGATTGGTGCTTTCGTACAGAACCCGATCCCGGCTTAAACGGTCGTAGCATCTTGTATGCGCGTGGCCGCGTACTGGGTGGTTGCTCCTCGATCAATGCGATGCTTTATCTGCGCGGTCAAGCAGCAGATTACGACGCTTGGGCAGCGCACACTGGCGATCAAGGATGGGCGTGGGACAACGTGTTGCCGATTTTTAAGGCCAGCGAAAATCATCACGCCGGCGCCAATGCCGTACATGGTGATCGTGGTGAGTGGCGAGTCGAACAACAACGCTTATCTTGGGAAATTTTAAATGCGTGGCGCGATGCCGCTGCGCAAGCAGGCATTACGCCCACCGCGGATTACAACGGTGGTGATAACGCGGGCGCAGGTTTTTTTGAAGTCAATCAACGCCGTGGTGTGCGCTGGAATACCAGCAAAGCATTTTTGCGTCCCGTACAGCATCGACCCAATCTTGAAGTGCGCACCTTGGCACAAGTCAAACGTCTTTGCGTCAACAATCAACGCATCACGGGCGTCGAGTTTTGGCAAAATAACCAACTATTTTTTGCCGCCTCACGAATTGAAACCGTATTGGCTGCAGGGGCGATTGGTTCGCCGCATTTGCTACAGTGTTCAGGGATCGGGCCAGGTGATCTTTTACAACAACACGGTGTATCGGTGGTACACGATAATCCGCATGTCGGCGAACATTTACAAGACCATCTCCAACTGCGTATGGCATTTCGGGTGCGCGGTGTGCGCACGTTAAATGAACGTTCACACTCACTGTGGCACAAAATGCAGATGGCCTTGGAGTACGCACTATTTCGCACCGGTCCGTTGACGATGGCGCCCAGTCAACTCGGTGCTTTTGCCCGCTCTGATCCTACACAAGCGCGTGCCAACGTTGAATTTCATGTGCAACCTTTGTCGTTAGATCGATTTGGCGAGCCTCTACATCGGTTTCCAGCCTTGACTGCGTCGGTGTGTAATTTACGTCCGACCGCACGCGGCTATGTTCGACTCGCCAGTGCGGATGCACGAGACGCACCGCGGATCCATCCGCGCTACTTATCCACCACCGCCGATCAACAAGTAGCCATTGACGCATTACGTTTAGCGCGACGCATCGCCTCACAGCCCGCACTCGCTGCATATAGCCCCGAGGAATTTTTACCTGGCCCAAGCGTGCAAAGCGATGCGCAACTGGCAGCGGCGGCGGGCGATATTGGCACCACTATTTTTCATCCAGTCGGTACCTGTCGGATGGGCCCAGCCAACACGGCGGCGGTGGTGGATTCGCGTTTGCGCGCGCATGGCTTGTGCGGGCTACGGATTGTCGATGCCTCAATCATGCCCACCATCACTTCGGGCAACACCAATAGCCCAACGTTAATGATTGCTGAACGCGGCGCACAAATGATGCGCGAAGATCGCTTGCGCACTTGAACTTCTGTCCCCTTACCCGCATCTAATAAACGCTTCAACAAATCGGCGGAGAATCTTATCTATGAAACGCATTGCCTTATTTTTGATCACGAACCTTGCTGTGATGTTGGTACTGAGTATCACCACATCCGTGTTAGGGATTAATCGTTTTCTAACCGCAAATGGTCTCAACCTGCCCATGCTGCTGGCGTTTGCTGCAGTGATTGGCTTTGGTGGCGCGTTGATATCCTTGTTGCTTTCTAAACCGATGGCCAAGTGGTCCACCGGCGCGCAGATCATCGATGGGTCAGAGGGTAGCCAACAATTTTGGTTGGTCGATACCGTACGTAAACTCGCCGCACGCGCGCAAATTGGTATGCCCGAAGTTGCAATTTATGAAGGTGATGCCAATGCCTTTGCTACAGGTGCTTCGCGTGATTCGGCCTTAGTCGCCGTATCGACTGGCTTACTTGAATCGATGTCGCGCGAAGAAGTCGAAGCCGTATTGGGTCACGAGATTGCACACGTCGCCAACGGAGACATGGTCACGATGACACTGATTCAAGGCGTGGTGAATACCTTTGTGGTGTTTCTGTCGCGCGTGATTGGGTACGTCGTCGATCGCGTGATCCTTAAAAACGATCGTGAAATGGGTTTGGGCTATTACGCCAGCGTGATCGTTTCAGAAATCGTATTCGGTATTCTTGCGTCGATGATTGTGGCGTGGTTTTCGCGGCAACGTGAATTTCGTGCGGATGCGGGTTCGGCACAGTATTTAGGCTCGCCCACACCGATGATGCATGCGTTGGCTCGGTTAGGTGGATTGGCGCCGGGTGAACTCCCGCGTTCAATTCAAGCGGCTGGCATCAACGATCAGCCTGGCTTCATGGCGTTGTTCTCATCACATCCGCCCATCGAAGAACGTATCGCGGCATTACAGCAGCGACGCTAAATGCAGCACGAACGTGCCCGCGCGACGGCCTAAGCTGCCATCGCGCGGTCGCAATGCTTGTCGGTAAGCGCGATATGAGAAAATACTGGCGACATGACCGCCTCGCGCATCGATCGCCTTCCCGCCGCTTTCCTCGCTGGTTTTTTTGTTCTCGTCTGGGGATCGGGTTTTCTGGCGAGCAAAACTGCTTTGCAATACGCCGCCCCGTTGACGTTTCTGTGTTTACGCTACTTGTTTGGCATTGCGTGCTTACTGCCGTTTTTAGTATTCACACGTAACGTTTGGCCGCGCACACCGCATGCATGGTTGCATTTGGGTGTGGCAGGTGCGTTAGTTCATGCGGTGCACTTAGGTGGCAGTCACTACTCGCAATATCTTGGTTTATCTGCGGGCATCACCGCGTTAATCATGGCATTACAACCACTGATCACCGCACTCATTGCAGCGCGTTGGATGCAGCAACCTTTGCAACAGCGTCAGTGGATCGGCGTGATCTTAGGGCTGGCTGGGGTAGCGCTGGTGGTCTGGCACAAAATTCATGTGCAAGAACTACCGTGGGGAAGTCTGCTAGCACTCGCCATTGGAATCAGTGGAGTCACCGCCGGTACGTTGTACCAACGCGTGTATTGCCCTGCGGTGGATTTGCGCACCGGCGCGCTCATTCAATTTACTGTCTCAGCCGCACTGCTCGCACCGCTGGCTTGGACAGTGGAAGGTGCACACATCGCGTGGTCCTGGCCGCTGGCTGGTGCCACGGCGTTTTTGGTGATTTTTTCTTCGTTTCTCGCCACCAATGTGTTGCATGTATTAATGCGTCGAGGCGAGGCCGCGCGCGCCACCAGCATGATTTACCTCACCCCAATTGTGGCGGTCGCACTAGAACTCCCATTATTTGGTGTCGTGCCCAGTGCACTTTCGTTGCTGGGCATTGTCATCACTTGCGTTGGCGTGGCACTGGTCACCTGGCCAGCCACAACATCAGGTCAAACTTGATCCACGCGCCCGTCGATTAATTCTTCATGCAACTGCGCTCAGCCATCGCGTTTACTATTTTGACGCACGCAGCCTTTAACGGCAGCCGTGTCGCCGTGTCACTGTTTGCGCTGAAGCTCTCAGCCTCCCCCCTCACGGTTGGCATCTTGATGTCGCTGTATGCGGCGCTGCCCATGTTGCTCTCGGTGCATGCCGGACGACTGATGGATCGTATTGGCACACGTAAACCGGTGGTGTTCTCCACCCTCTGCTTAATCATCGGTGTGACGCTGCCTTGGCTCTGGCCGCACTTAAGCACGCTATTTTTTGCCAGCTGCTTGATTGGCACGGCATTTATGTTGTTGCATGTCGCGATCAATAATATCGTGGGTGCATTGGGTGATGCTGCGCAACGCACCGTTAATTTTTCATGGTTAGCGCTTGGATTTTCTGTCTCTGGTTTTTTAGGTCCGATGCTGGCTGGCTTTGGTATTGATACGCTGGGCTATACAAACACCTTCGGACTGCTAGCCACCTTGCCAACATTGGCGCTGGTTGCGCTATGGCCAAAAATTCGACGCTTATCGCAACACAAACAACGAATGAGCGTTACGACAAACAACCCACCACCGCGCGTGATGGATCTACTTTCAAATCCACGCTTACGCGCCGTTTTTATTGCTAGCGGCTTGTTGTCGATGGGTTGGGATCTGTATACATTTTTGATTCCGATTCATGGTTCTCACATCGGTTTATCGGCCTCGACCATTGGCTTCATCATGGGCATGTTTGCCGCGGCCACCTTTGCTGTTCGCTTATTGCTGCCGCTATTTTCTGGCCGTTTACGCGAATGGCAACTCATCGCCATTGCCTTATTGGTGTCGGCAACGATCTATGCGTTATTTCCGTTCTCGCATAGCGTGAGCACACTGATTGTCTTGTCGTGTGTGCTCGGCTTTGGGTTAGGTTGCGCGCAACCGATGGTGATGTCGTTGCTCTACGCAGTCACACCAGCCGGAAGACAAGGTGAAGCAATTGGAATTCGTACGACGGTATTAAGCACCAGCAGTACATTTTTACCGCTTGCATCGGGAGCACTCGGCGCCGCGCTCGGGGTCACGCCGGTATTTTGGTTATTGGCAGGATTACTGTTGGTCGGCGGTTGGGCGGCAGCGCGCAAAGGCTGGCGTCAACGAACAACACCGCAGCGTTAACGACAACGATTATTTCGGCCGATCGCCTGCCAGGGTGATGCGATGCATCAGCCGTCGATAGCCGTGGTAATCGTTGACCGGATTATGTTGCGCACAGCGGTTATCCCAAAATGCAATCGAGCCAACTTGCCACACAAATCGACAGGTAAATTCGGGACGCACTTGATGTTGATACAGCCAATTTAACAGCGGCGCGCTTTCCTCTTCGGTCCAACCGACAAAGCGCGCAGTGTGTGCTGTATTGACGTACAACGCTTTGCGCCCAGTTTCGGGGTGGGTTCGCACCACGGGGTGTTCCACACGATAGGCTTGACGTGCTTCTGCCCGTCCGTCTGATTTCAGTCGATCTTCG
>CANIIA010000091.1 GCA_947467435.1 Betaproteobacteria bacterium | reverse complement strand
TCGAGCAGTTTGTTTGGTGCCACCGGATCGGCAAATTTTCTGTCGCGGGCCACGGCGGTGTTGGCCACGTTGTTTTTTATCAGCAGCCTCGGGTTAGCTTATTTGGCAACCCACAAGCCGAAGAGTTCGGGCGGCGTGATGGATGCAGCGCCAGCGGCGGCGGTACCGTCCGAGGCGCCGAAGTCCGAAGAGCCGAGTAAAGGTGTGACGCAAGATGCGCCGCCCGTGAAGTCGAAAGACGTACCGAACTGAGTTCGGCATTCCCTCGTTTTTGAGCGATAATCTCAAAGTTTGACGCACCGCCCACGTGGTGAAATTGGTAGACACGCCAGCTTGAGGGGCTGGTGGGGAAACCCGTAGCAGTTCGAGTCTGCTCGTGGGCACCACACTTGGCTAAACCGTCTTTGGGTTTGGTCTTAACGCTGTTGCAACACTGACGGTACAGACGGACCCAATTCCCCCTGATGCTGGCCGAGTACTTTCCAATCCTGCTGTTTATCGGCGTCGCGATCGCCGTTGGCGTACTGCCCTTGATTTTGGGTAAGGTGCTGGCACCGCATCGTCCCGACCCAGAGAAGCGTTCACCATACGAATGCGGCTTCGAGGCATTTGAAGACGCGCGCATGAAGTTCGATGTGCGCTATTACCTGGTGGCGATTTTGTTCATTCTGTTTGATCTTGAAATCGCCTTCTTGTTTCCGTGGGCCGTCGTGCTGAATGAAATCGGTTTGTTTGGCTTTCTCGCCATGATGTTGTTTTTAGGTATCTTGGTCGTTGGGTTCATCTACGAGTGGATGAAGGGTGCGCTGGAATGGGAATAAACAATGAGTATTGAGGGCGTACTGCAACAAGGCTTTGTCACGACGACTGCGGACAAAGTCATCAACTGGACACGCACCGGATCGCTCTGGCCCATGACCTTTGGTCTGGCTTGTTGTGCGGTTGAAATGATGCAAGCGGGTGCAGCGCGTTACGACTTGGATCGCTTTGGTATCGTATTTCGTCCGAGCCCACGCCAATCGGATGTGATGATTGTTGCTGGCACGTTGTGTAACAAAATGGCACCGGCGCTACGCAAGGTTTACGATCAAATGGCAGAACCACGTTGGGTGATTTCGATGGGTTCATGCGCCAACGGCGGTGGTTACTACCATTACTCTTATTCGGTCGTGCGTGGTTGCGATCGGATTGTGCCGGTGGATGTGTATGTCCCAGGTTGTCCACCCACAGCCGAAGCGTTGCTCTACGGCTTGATTCAGCTGCAAAACAAAATTAAGCGCACCAATACCATCGCACGCTAAGTGCACCCACCCCCGAATACTCCACGAATCGCTGACGCAATGAGCCCCCGAGTACAAACGCTGCATGACACGCTACACACCGTGCTCGGTGATCAAGTGCTATCGCTGAGCACGGCTTTAGATGAGCTGACGCTTGAGTTGTCACCGGCTGCGTATTTGGCCAGCATGCAGTTGTTGCGTGATCACCCGCAGTTGGGTTTTGCACAGTTAATTGATTTGTGTGGCATGGATTACTCCACGTGGGGTGATGCGCCACGCGAGGCCAAGCGTTTTGGTGTGGTGTTGCATCTACTCTCGGTGTCGCACAACGTGCGTTTGCGTGTTCGCGTGCTGTGTGCCGATGATGATTTTCCGTTAGTCGATTCGGTGATTTCAGTTTGGCCAGCGGCCAACTGGTATGAGCGCGAAGCGTTTGATTTGTTCGGCATTGTCTTTGAAGGGCATCCCGACTTGCGCCGCTTACTCACCGATTACGGCTTTGTGGGGCATCCGTTTCGTAAAGATTTTCCAATTTCAGGTCATGTGGAAATGCGCTATGACCCTGAAAAACGCCGCGTGATTTATCAGCCGGTAACCATCGAGCCGCGTGAAGTCACGCCCCGTGTGGTGCGTGAAGATCATTACGCCGAACCTGCGGATCAAGGCTGAATTCATCATGGCAGAAATTCGTAATTACACGCTGAACTTTGGCCCCCAGCACCCTGCTGCGCACGGTGTGTTGCGTTTGGTGCTTGAGCTGGATGGCGAGGTCATTCAACGGGCAGACCCGCACATCGGGCTGTTACATCGCGGCACAGAAAAGCTCGCTGAGACGCGTACCTTTTTGCAGTCGGTGCCGTACATGGACCGATTGGATTATGTGTCGATGATGTGTAACGAACATGCCTATGTCATGGCCATTGAAAAATTGGCTGGCATTGAGGTGCCGTTGCGTGCCCAATACATCCGTGTAATGTTCGATGAGATCACGCGTATCTTGAATCATTTGTTGTGGTTGGGCGCACACGGTTTAGATATCGGTGCCATGACGATCTTCTTGTATTGCTTTCGTGAGCGCGAAGATTTGATGGATTGCTACGAGGCCGTTTCAGGGGCTCGAATGCATGCGGCTTATTACCGCCCCGGTGGTGTGTATCGCGATTTGCCCGATCAGATGCCGCAATACCAAGCCTCCAAAGTGCGCAATCGCGCTGGGGTGGCGGCGTTGAATGTCGATCGTCAAGGCTCGTTGCTTGATTTTATTGAGCGCTTTACGGAGCGTTTTCCGGGTTGTGTGGATGATTACGAAACACTGCTCACGGATAACCGGATCTGGAAACAACGTACGGTCGGTGTGGGGGTTGTGGCACCCGAGCGTGCACTTGCATTGGGCTTGACCGGTCCGATGTTGCGCGGCTCAGGCATTGCGTGGGATCTGCGAAAAAAACAACCGTATGAAGTCTATGGCCAGCTTGATTTCGACATTCCAGTGGGCGTGAACGGCGATTGCTACGACCGTTATTTGGTACGTATTGAAGAGATGCGTCAATCGAACCATATCGTGCGTCAATGTATTGATTGGCTGCGCGCCAACCCGGGGCCGGTGATTTGCGACAACCATAAAGTTGCGCCGCCTTCGCGTGTCGAGATGAAGCAAAACATGGAAGAGTTGATTCATCACTTCAAACTCTTTACCGAAGGCATGCACGTACCGCCGGGCGAAGCCTATTCAGCGGTTGAGCACCCGAAGGGCGAGTTTGGTATTTATCTTGTTTCAGACGGCGCCAATAAACCCTACCGCTTAAAGATTCGCGCGCCTGGATTTGCGCATTTGGCGGCGCTCGATGAGATGGCGCGTGGCCACATGATTGCCGATGCTGTGGCGATTATCGGTACGCAAGACATCGTGTTTGGTGAGATCGATCGCTAATGAATACCGCCACCGTTCTTTCAGCTGCGTCGTTGAAGAAAATTGATCGGGAGATCGCCAAATATCCGGTCGATCAAAAGCAATCTGCGGTAATGGGTGCGCTCATCATCGCGCAAGATGAAAAAGGTTGGCTGGCGCCCGAAACCATGGACGCCGTGGCGCAGTACTTGGGTATGCCTGCGGTGGCGGTGTATGAAGTGGCCACCTTTTACAACATGTATAACTTAAAGCCAGTGGGCGAGTACAAGCTGACCATTTGCACGTGCTTACCCTGCGGATTACGCGGTGCATTGGATGCAGCCGATCATCTCAAGGCGCGGTTGGGAATCAACTTTAATGAAACGACCAGTGACGGAAAATTTACCCTCAAAGAGGGCGAGTGTATGGGGGCCTGCGCCATGTCACCGGTCGTGTTAGTGAATAACAAGCGCATGCATGATGGCATGTCGCATGAAAAACTTGATGCGCTGATAGAAGACTTAAAGCGTCATCCTGTCTCGAAGGTTTGACATGCTTAATTACGGACCCGATGCAATTTTGATGCGTGGATTGGACGGTGCGAACTGGCACCTTGCCGACTATCAAGCACGCGGTGGGTATGCGGCGTTAAAAACGCTCTTAAACGATGCGGTGCCGCCAGAAAACGTCATTGCTGAATTAAAAAAATCAGGCTTGCGTGGTCGAGGTGGTGCGGGCTTTCCGACTGGCTTGAAGTGGAGCTTCATGCCACGCGCATTTCCTGGCGCAAAATATTTGGTCTGTAACTCCGATGAAGGTGAACCCGGAACCTGTAAAGACCGTGATTTACTCCGTTACAACCCGCATGCCGTGATCGAGGGCATGATCATCGGTGCTTACGCCATGGGCGCGACAGCGGGCTATAACTATATTCATGGCGAGATCTGGGAAGTGTACGAGCGCTTTGAAGCAGCGTTGGACGAAGCGCGTGCGGCCGGATTGTTGGGTCAAAATATTTTGGGTTCGGCCTTTAGCTTTGAGTTGTTTGCCCACGCGGGATACGGTGCGTATATCTGTGGGGAAGAAACCGCATTGCTTGAATCGCTTGAGGGAAAAAAAGGTCAGCCGCGTTTTAAGCCGCCGTTTCCGGCGAGCTTTGGTTTGTACGGCAAACCCACCACCATCAATAACACCGAAACATTTGCTGCGGTGCCTTGGATCATGCGTCACGGTGGTGATGCGTTCTTGGCGCTAGGTAAACCCAATAACGGCGGCACCAAATTATTTTCAGTCTCGGGGCATGTCAATCGTCCTGGAAACTACGAAGTCAAACTCGGTACGCCATTTGCCGCCTTGCTTGAAATGGCCGGTGGCGTGCGCAACGGCAACAAACTCAAAGCGGTGATTCCGGGCGGTTCATCGATGCCTGTATTACCAGCCGACATCATGATGGCAACCGACATGGACTATGACTCGATTGCCAAAGCGGGTTCGATGTTGGGTTCGGGTGCAGTGATTGTGATGGATGAAACCACCTGTATGGTGCGTGCGCTTGAGCGGCTGTCGTATTTTTATTACGAAGAATCGTGTGGCCAATGCACGCCGTGTCGCGAAGGCACAGGTTGGTTGTATCGCGTGGTGCATCGGATTGAAACCGGTCAGGGACGCACCGAAGATCTCGATTTATTAAATAGCGTTTCGGACAACATCGCTGGGCGCACGATTTGCGCGCTGGGTGATGCCGCGGCGTTACCGGTGAAAAGTTTTCTTAAGCATTTTCGTGCAGAGTTTGAATACCACATCGCACACAAGCGCTGCTTGGTGCAGGGCCCGCAAAGTGAGCCGCGCTGGGGGCGTGCTGGTGCACATGCCTCGCTGGATAACATCGCGCGTGCGGCATAGGACAGACCATGCTTAAAGTAGAAATCGACGGCAAAGAAATCGAAGTCGCGCACGGTGCCACGGTGATGGAAGCCGCGCACCAGTTAGGCATTTACGTGCCGCATTTTTGTTATCACGAAAAGCTGTCGATCGCGGCCAACTGTCGTATGTGTTTGGTCGAAGTTGAAAAAGCACCCAAGCCGCTGCCGGCGTGTGCCACGCCATGCACCGATGGCATGAAGGTCAAGACCCACTCAGCCAACGCCAAAAAAGCGCAAAACGGCGTGATGGAATTTTTATTGGTGAATCATCCGCTGGATTGTCCGATTTGCGATCAGGGCGGTGAATGTCAGTTACAAGATTTGGCCGTCGGTTACGGCAAAAGCGCGTCACGTTATCAAGAAGAAAAACGTGTCGTGCTGTCTAAAGATGTTGGACCCTTGGTGTCCGCCGAAGAAATGAGCCGCTGTATTCAATGCACGCGTTGTGTTCGATTTGGCCAAGAGGTGGCCGGCGTGATGGAGCTCGGCATGATCGGTCGTGGCGAGCATTCCGAGATCGTGGCCTTTGTTGGTCAGAGTGTCGATTCCGAACTGTCTGGCAACATGATTGATCTTTGTCCAGTCGGGGCGCTCACCTCAAAACCATTTCGCTATAGCGCGCGCACTTGGGAATTGGCGCGCCGTCGCGCCGTGTCGCCGCATGATGGCCTAGGTTCAAACTTGGTGGTGCAGGTCAAGCAAGGGCAGGTGATGCGTGTGCTGCCCTTAGAAAACGCAGACATCAATGAATGTTGGCTCTCGGATCGTGATCGTTTTTCTTATACGGCACTCAATCGTCCAGAGCGTTTAACCACGCCGATGTTGCGTGATGCGCACGGCACATGGCAAACCACCGATTGGCAAACCGCCATTGACACAGTGGTATCGGGTTTACGCGCAGCTGGAGCACACACCGGCGCGTTGGTGTCACCGAATGCCACCCTCGAAGAGATGTTTCTCGCCAAGCAGATCTTGGCCGGATTAGGTAGTTCGGCGATTGAACACCGCTTGCGTCAAAGCGATTGGTCGGGTGAAGCGCATCGCGCTGGGATTCCTTGGCTTGGTATGCCGATTTCAGAACTCGCAAGCTGTGATCGCGTATTAGTGATCGGCTCGTTCTTGCGCAAAGAGCACCCGTTGATTGCGCAACGTTTACGTCAGGCTGCAAAACGTGGCGCGCAAGTCAGTTTGGTTCATTGCGCAGACGATGATCAGCTGATGCCGATTGCGCAGCGTTTGATCGTTGCTCCGAATGCCCTGGTTCAGGCGCTCGCCAACGTACACAACGCCAGCGAGGGCGTTGCCGCTCAGATCGCGAGTAGTTTGCGTAGCGGAAAAAAAGTAGCGGTGCTGTTGGGTAACTTTGCGCAACATCACCCAGAGGCATCGCAATTATTCGCCCATGCGCAAGCGCTGGCGACCCAATATCAAGCGAGCTTCGGTGTGTTGTCTGAGGGCGCGAATACCGTGGGTGGTTATCTCGCTGGACTCGCGGGACAAAGCAATCCCTTGGCTTCACCACGCAAAGCGTGGGTGGTGTTTGGTGTGGAGCCTGAATTGGATTGTGCCGATGGGGTGGCGGCACAAGCGGCGTTATCGCAAGCCGATTTTGTGGTGGCTTTGTCAATGTTTCGTGACGCACTGCCAACGCAGGCGAAAGTCGCGCTGCCGTTGGCTGCCTTTACCGAAACCTCAGGTTCGTATGTCTCGATGGAAGGTCGGGTGCAAAGTTTTAATGCAACGGTCAAACCATTGGGTGATGCGCGTCCTGGTTGGAAAATTCTACGTGTCCTCGGTAGCGCCTTGGGCGTGCCTGGGTTTGAATTCGATACCTCTGAGCAAGTACGTGATGCTTGTCTCAATGGACGCAATGTGTCTCAGCTGCTGAGTCATGCCACCACACTCACGCCCGCCAAGCTCGCTGCGTCACCGCAGGGCAGTTTGCAACGCGTGAGCGATGTGCCGATTTATTTTGCAGACAGTTTGGTGCGGCGTGCCACACCTTTACAACAGACGAGCGATGCGCGGACCCCTCAAGCGCGTATGAACGCCCATACCTTGGCCGCGCAAGGTTTACAGGCGGGTGATCGCGTGCGTTTAGAAACGCAAACAGGTCATACAGAGCTAGAGACGGCCTTGGATAACGGTGTGCCAGATGCGTGTGTGCGCGTTGCTGCCGCACACAGTTCAACCGCTGCGCTGGGACCGATGTTTGGTGAACTGCGTCTCACCAAAATTGCTGTGCAAAGGGCAGCCTAAGATGAATGCATGGCTCGATACTTTGCTCACGCTCTTTCAAGCGCAGTTGGGTGCGGTGTGGGGTCCGTTTGCCTTTGAATTGGTCACTTCGCTCGCGTTTATTGTGTGCATCGTTGGGCCACTCATGGGTTGCGTGGCTTATCTCACGCTCTGGGAGCGCAAACTGATCGGTTGGATGCAGATTCGTCGCGGTCCTAATCGCGTGGGTCCGTTTGGTTTATTACAGCCGATGGCCGATGGCATTAAGTTGATGATGAAAGAAATCATCTCCCCATCACAAGCCAGTACAGGATTATTTTTTCTGGCGCCAATTATTGGTTTGATGCCTGCGTTGGCTGCTTGGGCGGTGGTGCCTTTTTCACCCGAAGTGGTGTTGGCTGATATCAATGCCGGATTGCTGTATTTAATGGCCTTAACATCATTAGGCGTTTACGGCGTGATCATCGCTGGATGGGCCTCAAATTCGAAATACTCTTTTCTTGGCGCGATGCGTTCTGCCGCGCAGATGGTGTCCTACGAAATCGCGATGGGCTTTGCGCTGGTGGTGGTCTTGATGGTGTCGGGCAGCTTGAATTTATCGGACATTGTTGAGCAGCAAGGTCGTGGCTACTTTGCTGATAAGGGTTTGAATATTCTTTCTTGGAACTGGTTGCCTTTGCTACCGATCACGGTGGTGTACTTTATTGCCGGTGTGGCTGAAACCAATCGTTCGCCCTTTGATGTGGTCGAGGGCGAATCAGAAATTGTTGCTGGACACATGGTGGAGTACTCGGGCATGTCGTTCGCGCTGTTCTTTATGGCCGAATACGCCAACATGCTGTTGATTTCAACGCTCACCGTGCTGATGTTTTTTGGTGGCTGGCAAGCGCCGATCGACAGTGTCGTGACCAATTGGATCCCATCGTTTATTTGGTTGTTTGCCAAAGTGTTTGTGGTGGTGTCGCTATTTTTGTGGATACGCGCGACATTCCCACGTTATCGCTATGACCAGATCATGCGCTTGGGCTGGAAAATTTTTATCCCCATGACCTTGGTTTGGTTGGTGGTCATCGGTGCCTGGATGCAGACACCGTGGTCATTGTGGAAATGAGAAAGGACGCACGGTATGCAACGCATCGTTGAATTCTTTCGCTCGTTTTTATTATTGGAATTATTCCGCGGCATGATGTTGACGGGACGGCACGTATTTGCGCGCAAAATTACTGTGCAATTTCCGGAAGAAAAAACCCCGCAAAGCCCACGCTTTCGTGGGCTGCATGCCTTACGTCGCTACCCCAATGGTGAAGAGCGTTGCATTGCATGTAAATTATGTGAGGCTGTCTGTCCTGCAATGGCCATCCATATCGAATCGGAAAAACGCGATGACGGCACGCGCCGTACCACGCGCTATGACATCGATCTAACGAAATGTATTTTTTGTGGCTTTTGCGAAGAGGCGTGTCCGGTCGATGCCATTGTAGAAACGCGCATTCTGGAATACCACGGCGAAAAACGCGGCGACTTGTATTACACCAAACCCATGTTGCTCGCAGTGGGTGATCGTTACGAAGACCAAATTGCTGCTGATCGTGCCGCTGACGCGGCCTATCGCTGAGATCTGTTTATGTTTGAACTTGCCTTGTTCTACTTCTTTGCCAGTGTGCTTGTTGCCGCCGCATTGACGGTGATTGTGGTGCGCAACCCTGTGTATGCTGCGCTGAGTTTAGTGCTGGCTTTTTTTACTGCCTCAGGCTTGTGGATGCTGTTGCGCGCAGAGTTTCTCGCGATCACCCTCGTGTTGGTTTATGTCGGCGCGGTGATGGTGCTGTTTTTGTTTGTGGTAATGATGCTCGATGTTAATTTAGAGCGTTTGCGTGAGGGCTTTTGGAGTTACTTGCCTGCCGGGGGCGCTGTTGGCGTATTGATGGTGGCCGAGATGGGGCTGCTCTTGGGTGGCCGTTATGCTGGAGTGCTCTCAAAAGTGGCCGAACCCAGTGCTGATTACAGCAACACTAAAGCCTTGGGTCGAATTCT
The DNA here is from genome assembly GCA_947467435.1 of Betaproteobacteria bacterium. Classification (GTDB taxonomy): domain Bacteria; phylum Pseudomonadota; class Gammaproteobacteria; order Burkholderiales; family SG8-39; genus SZAS-79. The sequence goes on along the minus strand of CANIIA010000091.1, from coordinate 274 downwards.
GTACACGCAGTACGTGTATGCATTTGAGATTGCAGCAGTGATTCTGCTGGTGGCTATCGTCGCTGCAATTGCATTGACCTTGCGTCGACGCAAAGACAGCAAGGCGCAGGATCCCTCCGCCCAAGTGCGAGTACGTCGTGCGGATCGAGTGCGCATCGTTCAAATGCCAGCGGAGAAGGAATAGCCCATGCCTAGCCTTGCGCATTTTTTGGTGCTTGGTGCCGTGTTGTTTGGCATCGCGGTCGTGGGGATTTTTCTCAATCGCAAAAATCTT
>CANIIA010000090.1 GCA_947467435.1 Betaproteobacteria bacterium | reverse complement strand
TGTCTATGAAGATGGTCAGCTCATCAATGGCACGTTGTTTGATTATCACGTGCCAACTTTAGATGAAGCACCTGAGCGTTGCGTGACGTTGCTGCTTGAAAGTGGTGACGGACCAGGTCCGGACGGCGCGCGTGGTATGGGGGAGGGGGCGATTTTGCCTGTTGCACCAGCGATTGCAAATGCACTCGCCCAAGGCTATGGGATACGCATCCGAGATTTGCCGATGACGCCAGAAAAAGTATGGCGTGCGTTACGAGATCAAGCGAAGTCAGCCTAAGTCATGCATTTCGATATTGATGCCGACCTTCCGGTTCCCGTTGCACAGTTGTGGGACATACTGTTTGATATCTCGCGGATCGCAGGTCTGATTCCAGGTTGTGAGAACGTTCAAGAAGTGATCCCTAAATCACAATACACCGCATTGATGAAACAGAAGATTGGCCCCTTCAAATTTGAAGTTCCAGCGCAAATTATTGTTGAGCAAATGCAGACCTTGCAATCAGTACGTCTGCGAGTCTCAGGCAAAGACAAATTTACTGCGACGACGATCAATGTTCTGATGGATGTATTGCTGAGCGCAGACCAGACAACAACAAAATTACAACTGCATGCGGATTTGCAAATTGCAGGTCGTCTTGCGACCTTGGGTTATCCTGTGATTAAGAAGAAATCAGTTGAGCTTTTTAATGAATTCGAATCGCGTTTGCGCGCATTGTTAGAGATTCATTAATGCTACCCCCACGCTTCGAATTACATCGGCCGAGTACGATTGAAGGTGCGTTAGAGCTCATGGCGCGGTTCGGTGATGACGCAACCTTTTATGCCGGCGGCACCGAGTTACTTGTCGCAATGAAGGCGCGTGTCCTACGCTATGCCCACTTAATTGACCTGAAAAAAATTGGTTCTCTAGCAGAAATACACTTGAACGGGTCTGGTGGAATATTGATAGGCGCATTAAGTACGCATCATCAAATTTCGTGTAATCCGTATGTCATTACTCATTTTCCCGGGTACGCCGCTTTGAGTGAAAACGTGGCAAATATCCGCGTACGTATTGCCGGAACATTGGGTGGAAATTTATGCTTTGCAGAACCTCATGCCGACCCAGCCACTTTACTTTGTGCACTCAATGCACGAGCGCATCTGGTGAGTTTGAAGGGCCGTCGAATCATCAATATTTCGGATTTTATTTTGGGCGAATTTTCTACTGCCCGAGAAGATGGAGAAATATTGACGCATATTGAATTACCGCCATTGCCGCATGGCGCGCGAGCTGTTTATCGCTCTTTTGGACAACAAGAACGCCCTACCGCGGGTGTCGCGGTTGTTAGAACTCCGCATGCAACAGGCCCTGAGTGGAAAATTTGGGCTGGTGCAGTTTCCAGTCGTCCACTGGAACTCAGTTTAGTGACCGAGGCAGTCAAAGGGGTGGCGGACACGCATGTGATTGATCAAATTCGCGTTCAATCAGAAGTGCATGCCGAAACTCTAGAAATTCATGATGATGCACACGGCGGCGCTGACTATAAGCGGCATTTAATTTCAGTATTGGCGCGGCGCGCAGCCGAGGATTGTCTCTCGTGAGTACCGAAAATAAATACCCCATGATGCAGATATCGTTTGTGCTCAATGGAAAAGCGTGTGGCACCACAATTGAACCGCGCGAATTATTGATCGATGTGTTACGAGAAAAATTTCAGCTGACTGGTACCAAAAGGTCTTGCGATGTTCAGGTCTGTGGCGCTTGCACTGTTCTAGTTGATGGATTGCCTGTATCTAGTTGTAGCACCCTCGCGGCTGAGGTTGATGCGCGTGACGTACAGAGCATTGAGGGCTTATCCCAGCACGGTCAATTAGATCCTATACAGCGCGCATTTGTTGAACACGGTGCCATGCAATGTGGTTTTTGTACGCCTGGTATGGTGCTGGCTGTTAAATCCTTGTTGGCACAAGATCCGCATCCAAACGAAGAAACCATTCGTCACTACCTCAGAGGCAATATTTGCCGCTGTACTGGGTATGTAAAAATTATCGAAGCAATCAATGATCTTGCATCACGTCATGGATGATTTTTCAAATGAAAAATAGCAACACGTTAATTCAACGTTTAAAGCAAACTCCTAAGATCATCATTTCCGGTGCAGGTATTGGTGGACTGAGCGCTGCGCTGTGTTTGATTGAGCAAGGGATTGATTGCGAAGTCTACGAGCAAGCGTCTGAACTGAAAGAAGTTGGCGCAGGGTTATGGTTGTCGGTGAACGGAACTCGAATACTGCGTTCGCTTGGCCTAGAGCCGCAAATTAAAGAAAGCACCTTAGAGGCTGACGAGCGTGTTGTGCGGCTTTGGGACTCGGGTAAGACATGGTGGCTTTATAAAAAAGGAACGACATCGAGCTCGCATGCTCCCTATGTCATGCTGCGTGCACAATTGCATCGAATTTTAATTGATGCGGTGAACGCCAGAAAGCCAGGAACGATTCATTTGTCTTCGCGTTGCGTTGGGTTCACCCAACATGATGATGCGGTTGAAATTAAGCTCGAATCTGGCGAAGTGTTGCGCGCGGATGCACTGATTGGCGCAGACGGATTACATTCTAAGATTCGTGAGAAAATTTTTGGTCCATTACCAGGACGGTTCACCAAGGCGCTTGCTTGGCGTGGATTGGTTCCGATGGATCGTCTGCCAGCGCATCACCGTTCAAGAACTGTTGCCACATGGGTGGGCCCTTTAGCGCATGTGTCTGCGTACCCAGCGCGATGGCAAAATCAAGAGTGGATGACTTTTTCTGGTCAAGTAGAACGTAGTGACTGGGAGATTGAATCTTGGCATGAAAAGGGATCAGTTCAAGAGTGTCTAAGTGATTTCACTGGCTGGCATCAAGACATTGTCGATATCATTAAAAATACCCAGACCTTACATAAATGGGGATTGTTTGTCCGTGACCCGTTACCTTTCTGGACGCAAGGAAGGGTCACTCTACTTGGTGATGCGTGTCATTCTATGGTTCCTTATTTGGGCCAAGGGGTGAATATGGCGGTTGAGGATGCATGTGTTTTAGCACGATGCATTGTTGCAAACCCCCAGGATCTCAATCTTGCTTTAAAGAAATACGAACAAGCCCGTCTGGATCGCACCACGCGCGTTGCAAATAGTGCAGCGTCCATGCAGTACACCTTTCATCACCAGGATCTTGCACATCCTTCAACCGCGCATGATTATGTGAGCCAGCAGTGGAGCCCTGAAAAATCAAGGCAGCGCTATGACTGGATTTACGATTATGACGCGACAACTGTCAGTGTTTAAACAAGAGAATAGCTAACTTGAATAGCGCATTAAAAAAACCATGGGATGACATCATCCCTTTGAGTGAACAAGAAATTTATGCTCGCGCTGGCTTTGGTAAACCCGTCGGTTTGGGTCAGCGACCAGCATTGCTGGTGATTGACGTGCAATACCGCACGGTGGGCGAGCAGCCTGATTTACCAATAGAAAAGGCGATACTGCAATATCCAACAAGCTGTGGAGAAATCGGTTGGCGTGCTGTAAGAGAAATCGAGAAATTGGTGAGCTGGTTTCGTGCGGCTAATCTACCGATCATTTATCCACATGTCGCAGTCAAAGCAGCCCATGACCGGGGACAGTTCGCAGATAAGGTGCCCGGGGTGATGAGCATTCCAATTCATGGTTATGAATTTGTGCGTGAAGTGGCGCCGGTTGCCGGAGACATTTGTATCGCGAAATCTCACGCTAGTGCTTTCTTTGGGACCGCCTTAGCCAGCTATCTCGTGAGTTCGCGTGTCGACTCTTTAATATTTACTGGATGCACAACGAGTGGCTGTGTGCGTGCGTCGGTGGTCGATGCGTGCTCTTTAAACTATAAGTGTGTCGTGCCGCAAGACGCAGTGTTTGATCGATCTGCGGTATCTCACGCTGTTAATTTATTTGATATGGCAAGTAAGTACGCTGATGTCATGCCAACAAGCAGCTTGATAACGACCTTAGATTTGATGTTGCCGAATGCAAATTCATCTAAAGCCGTAGTTGGTTGAGCGAAATTTATCGACCAGGCGCCTTCATCTCAGGGTGCACCACGTGGCCGTCTTTTAAGATGGGGATGTCATCGACCCACAGGCTGCAGCCGCGCATCGGCATGTCCATGTGACAGGGTGTGTCGTTGTCTCCGCCAACCTCGGTGTTTGGGCCAGTAGAAAAGAGCACGTTGCCGTAGAAAGAGAGCGCGTTCATGACGTGCTCATTCGAGAGATTTCGAGTGACTGCAAATTGGTGCCAGTTAGCGCGTTCGTTAAGACCCCAACCGATATGCGAAATCGCGTAACCGCGCGGGTCGTTGAAGCTGGCGATATAACTACTCAATAGCTGGGCATCCAGCCCGTCGCCGGAGATATCGGTCACATAGCCTTTCTTGACAGTGAGTTTGATTGGCGAGCGCACATAACTTTTAAAGGCAGCGAGGATATCGCCAGGCATGAGTACAACTGTGCCATCAATGGCACCGTCGTTACCTTGAGTAAATGAAAAGCCGGAAGGAAGATGGTCCCAGCGGCCAGGTTCAAATGTGTAGCCATACTCAGAGATGACTGGGTATTGCGAGAGCTTGTAGGTAATGTCTGTGCCACCTGCCGAAGTGAAGTGCAATTCTTTGGATGATTCTAGTAATTGCTTTTCAAACTCCACGCGACGGCGTAGGTCCTCTGTTGGGAACATCTGCCTCAGCACATCAATTGGCTCCATGACCCGTAGGATGCGTGTTCCAGTGACCTGAATTTCGGTCTGCTCCTTTGAAAACAACAGGCCCATCAGGTCAATGACGATGTTGGCCTGCTTGAGTGTGTCGATGGCTGGCTGATTTCCAGCGATGGGATGCCGTCCCTGCACGCCGGAGACGATCGGCTGTGTCCTTGGTACGTTGACATGAAAAGTGCGAGCGCCCAAGGCCTGCGCGGCCACCATGAAGGCCTGTGCGTACTCGGCCTTTTCGTTACCCGCACTCAGTACGGTCAGTACCTCGCCTTCATGCACTCTGCAAAGCTCGAGTTCCTTGCGGAATAGCGAAAGAAGTTCGGTATCCATGTGACTCTCCTATGTTGCCTCATTTACTATTGATTATTCTAGTCGGGAGCGTGTCTTTGGAGGATAAAAAATGAAGTTCACATGGGATCGTTTCGTTACTCAAACGAAGACTGCGCTGCCACAATGAATACAACGTTTATTTTTGGTGGCCACGTACGTGCCAACGGTATTCGGCAGCATTACCTACGTTACGGCGGAAAAGGTCAGCCCCTTGTGGTGATTCCCGGTATCACCAGTCCAGCAATGACATGGGGTTTCGTTGGGGAGCGCCTTGGGGAGCAGTTCGACACCTACATTCTTGACACGCGTGGCCGTGGTTTATCTGAAGTACCGGCGAACGCTGACTACAGCCTAGACACCTATGCAAAGGATGCCGCCGACTTTGCAGATGCGCTTGGCTTGAAGCAATACTTGCTCGTCGGACATTCAATGGGCGCGCGCATTGCGGCACGTATGTCGACCTTGTATGGCACACCACTGCACAAGATCGTGCTTGTCGACCCGCCGCTTTCCGGACCAGGCCGAAGGCCTTATGTAAAGGATCTTGCGTTCTATCTCGATTCAATTCACGAAGCGCGCGCAGGCCTTGCAGATATTGAACGCATTCGCCGAACTTACCCCAGCTGGACTGACGAGCAACTACGTACACGCGGAGAATGGCTGCATACCTGCGACGACTCGGCAATTGAGAAAAGCCTGTACGGTCTAAACAATGAGGACATCTTTGGAGACTTGCCAAAAATTCTCGTGCCGACGTTGCTTTTGGTCGCAGGTAAAGGCGGGGTCATCGACCAATCGGATATCAACGAAATTCGTGAAGTGGCTCCCTCAATCAAAACCATTCGCATCGATCATTGCAGTCACATGATTCCATTTGATGACCTCGAAGCATTCCTCGCCGCTGTGGTGGGTTTTTTGACCTAATCGCAACCAGAACTGCAGGGTTGTCTACTCAGTACGGACTGCTAACAAAGACGCACGCGGCATCTAAAGGGAGTACCCTGCAACGTACCCCACACGGAAGGGGTTTTTTCCGTACTACGAAAGATGCCCAACATGAAACTTCCTATTGAAACGCAGCCCGCTCTTTGGGGCGCAGCAGGCGGGGCGATTGCACTTGCAATCATCGGTTTTAATTACGGTGGTTGGGTTACTGGCGGTACAGCTGATCGAATGGGGTCGCAAAAAGCGCGCTTAGCAGTGACGACAGCGCTAGCGCCGATTTGCGTGGATAAATTTAAACGTGACCCGCGCTACAACGCTCATCTTGCTGAGCTCACAAAAGCCGATTCTTGGGCACGCGGCACGGTGATTGAAAAAGGCGGTTGGGCCACCATGCCCGGTGCGAGCGCACCAGAAGTTGACGTGGGTGCGGCGTGCGCTACCCTCATTGTTGGAAGTTAACGTGTTGTACTTGATGAGAAACGCTGCAACCTAGCAACGACATCGTCACAAAGCCTGCGAGTTACCTTGATCAGGTTGTCTCGCGGGCTTTTTTTATATCGATCACTTTTTGGCGTTCGGAAAAAATAACTGCTCACCTGCGATTTTGTAATCTGCAATCGCCGCTTGTCCCTCAGGGGCAGTTAACCACTCGATGAAAGCCATGGCCTCGGCTTGCTTGACGTGGGTGTGTCGTGATGGGTTAACCAACATCACGCCGTATTGATTAAATAATCGTGTGTCGCCCGCAACGCTAATCACTAAGTCACCACGATTTTTAAATGACAGCCAAGTTCCGCGATCAGCGAGCACATAGGCGTTCATGGCTGAAGCGGTGTTGAGTGCTGGGCCCATACCGGATCCCGTCTCGCGGTACCACGCACCTTTTTCTGCAACGATATCAACACCCGCTTCTTTCCAAAATCGTAACTCAGCCGCGTGTGTACCACTTTTATCGCCGCGCGATACAAAGGGTGCTTGTGAGGTTTTGATACGTTGAAAAGCGGCGAGAATATCTTTGCTTGCCATCACTTTGGCGGGATCAGTTTTGGGGCCGACGAGCACAAAATCGTTGTACATCACTTCCCGGCGTTGAATAAACCAACCCTCAGTGACGAGCTTTTCTTCCGCTGTTTTATCATGCACAAACACGACATCGGCATCACCCCGTTTACCCATATCCAGTGCTTGTCCTGTGCCCAGTGCCACCACGCGTACCTGAATTCCGGTTTTCTTTTCAAACAGTGGGAGCAGATGCTTAAACAAGCCGGATTGCTCTGTGGATGTCGTCGAAGAAACAGTAATAAATTTTTGTTGGGCTTGTAAGCTCGAGGTTGAAAGCACGAGCACAGTAAAAATAAACAAGTGAACCATGCGTAATGATTGATAGATTTTCATCGGATGGATTTTGATGGTGGCTTTGTATGTTGAAGGACGTGTTGGCTTAAATGACAGCAGCATTCATTTTTTCTCGAGAGCAATGCGCAATCGACTGCGCTCATCGCTACGCTCAGATGAGTTGAGCGAGATGCTTGGGTTCTAGAATACACCATTGGCCCATCGGCAGATGCAGCGAATCAAGTGTGAGCGCGCCAATCGCGCTACGGCGTAATGAAACGCAGTGATTACCTGCCGCGACTAACATGCGCTTTACTTGGTGGTACTTACCCTGGTCGATACTGATTTCCAGTTGATGTGTGTCCAGAATGCGCACTTGCGCGGCGATGGGTTTGTCTTCATCGATGAGCTGTACGCCTTCTTGCAACTGCGCGACCAATTGCGGAGTTACCGCCTCGAAGACGGTGGCCTCATAGGTTTTACGTACATGCCGCTTTGGCGAGGACTGTGCGTGTATAAAGCCGCCATCATCGGAGAGCAGTAGGAGACCGGTGGTGTCATGGTCGAGGCGCCCCACGGGTTGGATGTTGCGGTTGACATACTCCTGCGGCAACAGACTGAGGATCCCCGGATGGTGATTGGGCTTTCGCGAACACTCGTAATTGGGCGGCTTGTGCAAGCCGATGTAGAGCTGCTGACGAAAAGTCCATTCTTGGCTGTCAACAGTGAAGACTAGACCATCGCAGGGTAGGTCTTCATCGTGGTCGGTGATTATCCGTCCAGCGACGCTGACCCGCTCATTCCAGATGAGTTGGCGACACTGCTTGCGGCTACCGAAACCTTGGCTACGAAGAATTTTTTCTAGTGTCATACCGCAGGTGCAGATCCCGTTGGGTGACTGCTACGGTCCAGGTGAGTGAAGAAACGCGTATGCAGGGACGATAGTCCTAGTTCGTTGAGAAGCGCATCAAGTTTTTCGGCGGCTCGCCGGCGCGGTACATCCTTGTTGCGGCTGGCAATGATGAGTTCGTTTTTCATGGAGTGCTCCCAGCCCACCAGCTCAGTGACAGTCACCTGATAGCCGTGCGATTCCAGTTGCAGGCAGCGCAGCACATTGGTGACGTGGCTTCCGAATTCGCGGGTATGAAGAGGATGACGCCAGATTGCCGCGAGCGGCTTGCCGGAATCGGTGGACGTCTTGTTCTTGCGCAGCACAGCAGCGACTTCCGCCTGGCAACAAGGTACCAGCACGATGAAGCGAGCCTTTGCCGACAGCGCGAACCGAATTGCGTCGTCGGTGGCGGTGTCGCAGGCATGCAGTGCGGTAACGATGTCTACTCCGTTAGGCAGGATGGGTGTGGCCGTGCTAACCATGGCCTGATCAACCCGCAAATTAAGGAAGGACATCGCATCGAAGCCGAGCTGCAAGGCGAGCTCTCGGGAGTTGTTCACCAGATCTTTGCGGGGTTCGATGCCGACAACCTGGGAGCCCGGTGCGAGTGATTTAAAAAACAGGTCATACAGAATAAAGCCTAGATAAGACTTTCCAGCGCCGCAATCGACGAGGCTGATATTTCCTTGATCCTGCTTAATCTGCTGCAACAACGGTTCGATGAATTGATACAGGTGATAAACCTGCTTCAGCTTTCGCCGGCTGTCTTGGTTGAGCCGGCCGTCGCGCGTCAGGATATGCAGCGCCTTCAGCAGTTCAATCGACTGACCGGGGCGGATGTCTGGTTCATCTTGCATGGGTTACGATTTCAGGGAATGCGTCAACGACGCTTCAAGCACATCGAGAAATATACGTTATTGATGATGGTACGTTTGATCACGGTTAACTCCGGCCATGATAATCCAACCCCGAACTATTCAATGGATTGATTTACGGTATAAAAAAATAGTGACTTGTGTAAGTTTGAATTATTATTCAGGTTCTTGATATTTCTTCTCTAATCAATAGGTACTTTGGTTTGTAATTTAACCAGCATCGACGGAGCTAACCCCCATGGCTTTTGATTTTAAACACGCCTCAGAGGCGGATCGAAAAAAAGAATACGACAGGATCGCCAAAGAAATCGGTGATGATAATTTCTTTACCAAAAAAGAACTGAACTATCTTCCTGAGGCGCTCGCAGACGGTGAACAGGTACTTGCGTTTACTTCGGGTTTTTTTAGATGGGAACACTTGGCTGCTTACTTTAACCGACCGACGTTTGATATTTCTTGATAAAGGCATGCTGTATGGCCTGAAACAAACCTCGATTGACTTAGATAAAGTTAACTCTGTTACCTCTAGCACCGGCCTTATATTTGGCAGCATTACG
>CANIIA010000089.1 GCA_947467435.1 Betaproteobacteria bacterium | reverse complement strand
TGTCTTTAACCTTATTTGTGACGGTGCTGCTTGTGCTGACCCGCAGCTATCGTGACTCTGAAATGGTGATTTGGTTTAACTCGGGCTTATCGCTCGCCGATTGGATTAAGCCCGTACTGAGTTTTGCCATGCCGTTGGTGTTGTTGATTGCGGTGTTGTCGACTTGGGCTTCACCTTGGGCGGCGCAAAAAAGTGAGGAGTACCGTTCTCGCATTGATAACCGCGATGAAGTGTCGCGTGTCACGCCCGGTGTGTTTGGTGAATCAAGCAGTAAGGATCGCGTCTTTTTTGTTGAGTCAGTTGTTGGCGATGCAACGCAAGTACGTAACGTGTTTGTGAGTTCGGTCCAGTTGCAGCGTCCTGGCATCATGGTGAGTGCCACGGGTCACGTTGAGGTGGCAGATAACGGCGATCGTTTTTTGGTGCTTGAAAATGGACGCCGCTATGAGGGGGTGCCCGGCGAGACTGACTACCGCGTGATGGCCTTCGAGCGTTATGCAACACGCATTGAGGTCAAAGAGGGCGATGGGCCGGTCGCAACGCAGCGTGAGCTCTCGACACTCGAATTGATGCGCTTACCGACTCCGCAAAACCTTGGCGAGCTGGTGTGGCGTTTAGGTGTGCCCGTGCTTGCGCTGATTCTTTCGCTACTCGCGATCCCGATGAGTTTTGTGAATCCACGTGCGGGTCGATCGATTCATTTGTTGTTAGCCATGCTGACCTTCATGGTGTATTCAAATTTACTTTCACTCATGCAGGTGCGTGTCGCCCAAGGTAAGTTGTATTTTGGACTCGGCGTCTGGGTTATCCATGTGGTGATGTTTATGGTGGTTGTGACGATGTTTGCGCACCGTATGGGAATGTTTCAGCGCATTCAATGGAAACGGCAACGCGCATGAAGCAGGCATTGCTGACGCGCATGCGTTTGGACCCGTGGTTGCACACGCCGCCAACTTTACAGAACTATTTGGGTCGCCAGATTGGCGGTGCGGTGTTGTTTGTGTTGGCCAGTTTTGTTGCTTTGTTTGCGTTCTTTGATTTTGTGCACGAAATTGGCGATCTGGGTGTGGGCACCTATCAGTTACGCGAAATTTTGGCATACGTGGTACTTGCGATTCCGGCACGTGCTTATGAGCTGGTGCCCGTCGCGGTGCTGATTGGTGCGATGTATGCCCTTGCGCAGTTGGCGAGCCATTCAGAATTTACGGTGATGCGTGCAGCAGGTCTTTCGCCAGCCATGGCAGCGCGGATCTTATTGCGCGTGGGGTTGCCTTTTGTGGTGTTGACGTTCATTTTGGGCGAGGCAATTGCCCCGTTTACTGAACGTGAGGCGCAGGCCATCAAGGTGAATGCCAAGCGATCCATGATCGGTCAGCAGATGAAATCTGGTTTGTGGTTTAAAGACGGACGCACGTTCATCAATGTGGGTGAAGCTGGTGCAGGCGCATCACTCAATGGCATCAGTATTTACGAATTCGATGCGAGCTACCGCCTGATGCGTGTGAGTGCAGCCAAACGCGCGGAGTACCTTGGCGATAGTCTGTGGCGCTTAACCGATATTAGTCGTACGACCTTTGCGGCGAGCGGTCCGCAAGCGTCACGCGCAGAGGTAGAGGATTGGCGCTCTGCGTTGAGCCCAGAGTTGTTGAATGTGCTGATCGTTGATCCGGAGCGCATGTCGGCTTGGCGGCTGTATAAATACATCGAACATTTGTCTGGTAATCGACAAAAAACCGAACGCTACGAAATCGCTTTTTGGAAAAAAATTTGGTATCCGTTCGCCATCCTGGTGATGATGGCGCTAGCCTTACCGTTTGCTTATTTGCATGCACGCGCCGGCTTGGTTGGCGTGAAGGTTTTTCTTGGTATTTTGCTCGGCATATTTTTTTATATGCTGAACAGTTTGTTTTCGCATGTGGGCCTGTTGCAGCATTGGCCACCCATCGCTTCCGCGATTGTCCCTAGTATTGCTTTTCTGTTTGCGGCGGTGGCAATGATGTGGTGGGTGGAGCGTCGTTAGCGAGCGTTTGTGTACTGCGCAGTCGCGTGCCGGCAAGACGATCATGGAGAAATTGTCCGTCTCGGTCGACCCACGCCCAAGCCAGACCGATGCTCGAGACCAAAGCGAGCAACATGCTCAGCCATAAACTGCCATAGGCTATGGCTGTTAGGACGCCAAGGGCAAAGCCACCCACGGTGCAAGTGGCAAAGAAAAACCGTAGCAACGCGTTGCGCAGGCGTAAGCGTGATCCGTCTTGCATCACCAGGCGAATGTGCCAAGCTTTCATGGCCAGCGTTTGGCCGCCACGTATCCAGAACCAGCTGAAATAGAGCGCAAATACGGTGATGAGGTAGAGCTGCAACGCGTGGCGTTTCCACTCGTTTAGGCTAGTGCCGGCGAGCGCAAATTGAAAAATCCAGGTACCCAAAAACGCAACGGCAAAGAGCAGCAGCCCTTCATAGACCATGCTGCCGAGACGTCTGCGCAACGAGGGGGTGATTTCAGCCAAAAGCGCAGCGCGCTGGTGCGCGGATTACGGCGTGGCGGCGGGGCCGTTGATGGCGGCGTTCGCTGGATCGACGAGGTAAGGGTCGGCCTCTGTAACAGCAGTGGGCGACGCTTTTTTCGCGATGCGTGCGCGTTTACGAACGTCTGAGCGGATTTCCGCTTTTTTGTTGTTTGGCGTAGCGAAGCGCTGTTTGATGTGCTCTGGTAATTGCTGATAAGCCAGCCATTCATCGAGCACAGCCTGACGTTTTTCTGGTGGGAGTGAACCGATTTTGCGATAGCGCTCACGTGCCGCTTGACGCTGTTCGGTGGTTAATCGAGCCCAATCTTTCATGCGCGAAGTGATGCGTTCTTGCTCTGCCACTTGTAGCGAAGGAAATTGTTTTGCAATACGGAGCCACTTGGCGCGACGCTGTGCGTCGATGTGATCCCAGTCATTCGCTAACGGTTCCAGAATCTGTTTTTGTTCCGCATTCAGCTCAGACCACGTCGGCGCTTTTTTCACGGCATCATTTGCAAAACTATGCGCCGTCCAGCTCAGCAAAACCGCGCACAACAGCAAGCCGACAAGAACAGAGCGGCCAAATGTTGAGGGGCGTGTGCGGGGCTGGAAATTGATCACGGTTCGTTGTGGTGAAGTGCAGCGCGTTTTTTGAGCCAAGCCTCAAAACCTGTGTCGAGGTAGGCATCCAGTGGTAGGTCGTCGGTGAGTAAGCGAGCGTCGATATCCGCGATATCAGACACGAGCTGGTTTTGCTGCCAAGCATGTGTGGCAAAAAGCCCTGCCAGTGCGAGCAGTAATGGCAGGGCAAATCGCCAAGCTTGTGCAAAGAATTGGCCGGATTGATTTGAAGGGGTGCTTGGGCTTGCGCCGGCGAGTACCAATTGCGATTCGGTGACCGCGATACGCTGGCGACGCAGGGCGGTTTCACGTGCCAAGCGTAAGCGCGTAAGAATGCGCCCATCCAGTTGCGTTCCCTGGTTGAGGGTCTGTCTTACACGATCAGCAAATTGCAGTTCGTTGCGCATATTCAGAGCCCGTAAGAGCGTGGATTAAAGCGAAAATAAAAAACAGTTGAAGCCAAAATAGCGTTGACGAAGAACTGCGACAAGGGGACAAGCGCGTTCAAAGTGTGATCCCTTTGTTGCGTAGTGCAGTTGCAAGTGCGTGTGTAGCGCGAGAGCAGTGGGTTTTAACGCTCCCCTCAGAGCACCCCATCGCCGCAGCGGTATCGGCAACGTCTAACTCTTCCCAGTAACGCATGAGGAAGGCTTCACGTTGACGTGCTGGTAGTCGACTTATTTCTTCTTCAATAACTTCAATGACTTGCGATTGCTCGAGCTGGGTCTGCGGGGACGCTTCCCCCTCGGAGCGCGCCTCGACCTCTAGGGTGTCGAGTGGGTCGAAATCTTCCTCGCCTTCGCGGCCGGCACCGAGGGTGCCCAGAAGAACGCTCCAAGCGGAGCGCACTTTGCTGCGGCGATAGTAGTCGCGAATGGCGTTTTGCAGAATACGCTGAAAAAGCATGGGCAATTCAGCGCTGGGTCGATCGCCATATTTTTCAGCCAGTCGCAGCATCGCGTCTTGCACGATGTCCAACGCCGCCTGTTCCTCGCGCACCGCGAACATCGCCTGCTTGAATGCCCGTCGTTCGACACTGGCAAGAAATGCCGACAGTTCGGTGGGTGAGGCCAGATCGATCCTTTTTCGCGCAGAGTCAACAGTTGCGCACAGCGTCGAGGGTGAAATACAAAGCCGGCACGATGGTATCAAAACCCGTTTCTGATTGCTGATAAGCCTTGTTTTGCCTTGACCCAAATGAGAAAAGTCATTAATCTTCAATGTTTTCCGTAACTTCCGGACCAAAGCGCATGGATCGAGTCAAGGGACAACTGATGACCGGCGCGGAGATCGTCGTCCGCTGCCTGCAAGAAGAAAAAGTCGAGTACGTGTTTGGCTACCCCGGTGGGTCGGTCTTGTACATCTACGACGAGCTCTTCAAGCAGGATGAGGTCAAGCATGTGCTGGTTCGCCACGAGCAGGGCGCCGCGCATGCAGCCGATGGTTATTCGCGCGCGAGCAATAAAGTTGGTGTCTGTTTGGTCACCTCGGGTCCAGGCGTGACCAACGCAGTGACCGGCATTGCCACGGCCTATATGGATTCGATCCCGATGGTGATCATTTCTGGACAGGTGCCCACGCATGCGATCGGTCTTGATGCGTTTCAGGAAGTCGATACGGTGGGGGTCACTCGCCCGTGCGTGAAACATAACTTCCTGGTCAAAGATATCAAAGAGCTGGCCAGCACGATCAAAAAAGCGTTTTATCTCGCCACGACAGGTCGACCAGGCCCCGTGTTGGTGGATATTCCCAAGGACATCACAGCAGCGAGCCATGAGTTTCTGTATCCCGAAAGCGTACAGATTCGCTCTTATAGCCCGGTAGCTAAAGGCCACAGCGGACAAATTAAAAAAGCCGTACAACTGATCAGTGAAGCCAAGCGGCCGATGATCTACACCGGTGGTGGCGTCATTCTTTCTAATGCCTCTGCGCAATTGACAGAGCTGACGCGCACATTGGGTTACCCCATTACGAATACCTTGATGGGCTTGGGTGCTTACCCTGCTACCGATAAACAATTTCTTGGTATGCCTGGGATGCACGGCACCTACGAAGCCAACATGGCCATGCAAAACTGCGATGTGTTGTTGGCTGTTGGGGCACGCTTTGACGATCGTGTGATCGGCAACCCAAAAGATTTTGCTAAAAATCCTCGCAAGATTATTCATATCGACATCGATCCGTCGTCGATTTCTAAGCGCGTCAAAGTCGACGTACCGATCGTCGGCGATGTGCGTGAAGTGCTCGATGAAATGCTCAAGCTATTGTCGGCGCGCTCGAATGGCGTTGAGCTCGAACAATGGTGGAAGCAGATTGGTCAGTGGCGTCAAAAAGATTGCCTCCATTACGACCGTGATTCCGCGCTCATCAAGCCGCAATATGTTGTCGAAAAGCTATGGGAAGTGACGCAAGGCGATGCGTTTGTTACCTCCGATGTCGGTCAGCACCAAATGTGGGCCGCGCAGTTTTATCGCTTTGATCAACCGCGACGCTGGATCAACTCGGGTGGTTTGGGCACGATGGGTTTTGGTTTGCCTTCAGCGATGGGTGTGCAGTACGCCAATCCTGGGGCGACCGTGGCTTGTGTGACCGGTGAGGCGAGCATCCAAATGTGCTTGCAAGAACTCTCCACGTGTAAGCAATACCGTATGCCAATCAAGATTGTGAACTTGAACAATCGCTATCTCGGTATGGTGCGTCAGTGGCAACAAATTGATTACGGTAGTCGGTATTCCGAGTCGTACATGGATGCGCTGCCTGATTTCGTCAAAGTTGCCGAAGCCTATGGACATGTCGGTATGCGTATCGATCAGCCGGGCGATGTTGAGGGCGCGCTGCGCGAAGCGTTTGCGATGAAAGACCGGTTGGTATTTCTTGATTTCATCACCGATCAAACTGAAAACGTCTGGCCGATGGTCAAGGCCGGCAAAGGCCTGACGGAAATGTTGCTTGGATCGGAAGATCTTTAATGCGTCATATTATTTCTATCTTGCTGGAAAACGAAGCTGGCGCGTTATCGCGAGTGGCGGGCTTATTTTCGGCACGTGCGTACAACATCGAATCGCTCACCGTTGCGCCGACTGAAGATGCGTCGATGTCGCGCATGACGATTGTCACGCGTGGTTCGCAAGATGTCGTCGAGCAAATTACTAAGCAACTCAATAAGCTGGTCGAAGTCGTGAAGGTTGTCGATCTCTCTGAGGCTGAGCACATCGAGCGCGAACTGATGTTGATTAAAGTACGTGCAGGTGCCAAAGAGCGTGAAGAGATGAAGCGGGTTGCTGATATTTTTCGGGGTCGTGTGATTGATGTGTCTGATCACACCTACACCATCGAGCTGACCGGTGACGGTGCCAAGCTCGATGCGTTTATTGGCGCAATCGATGCCGGCGCCATTATTGAAACCGTCCGTACGGGTGCTTCCGGCATCGGTCGCGGTAATCGCGTCTTGCGGGTTTAGTTCACAACACGCGCTATTTTTTCTGGCTGATTCGCGCGCGACGTGTCATGCGATGCGTATCGGCCTCAACACCAAGAAGAGGGGATTGCAATGAAGGTGTACTACGACAAGGACGCTGACCTATCGCTCATCAAGGGCAAGAAGGTCACTATCGTTGGTTATGGCTCGCAGGGCCATGCCCACGCGCTCAATCTGCACGAGTCCGGTGTCAAAGTCACCGTCGGTTTGCGCAAAGGTGGTGCCTCTTGGGATAAAGCAAAAAAGGCCGGTCTGAAGGTTGCCGAAATCGCCGATGCAGTGAAGGGCGCTGACGTGGTCATGATGTTGATGCCAGATGAACACATTGCTGAAACTTATCGCAATGACGTTGAACCCAACATCAAAAAAGGCGCCGGGCTCGCGTTTGCGCATGGCTTCAACGTTCACTATGGTCAAGTGGCACCGCGCGCAGACATCGATGTCTGGATGGTGGCCCCGAAAGCACCAGGTCACACCGTACGTTCCACCTACGCAGGTGGCGGTGGCGTGCCGATGTTGATTGCCGTTTATCAAAACACTTCGCGCAAAGCGCGTGAAGTTGCGCTCTCGTATGCGTCTGCCATCGGCGGTGGTAAAGCAGGCATTATCGAAACCGATTTCAAAGAAGAAACCGAAACCGATTTGTTTGGTGAGCAAGCCGTGTTGTGTGGTGGTTGCGTCGAATTAGTGAAGGCAGGCTACGACACATTGGTCGAGGCTGGCTATGCGCCTGAAATGGCTTACTTTGAGTGCTTGCATGAATTAAAGCTGATCGTCGACCTGATGTACGAAGGCGGTATCGGTAACATGAACTATTCCATCTCGAACAACGCAGAATATGGCGAGTATGTGACGGGTCCACGTATCATTACTGAAGAAACCCGCAAAGTGATGCGTGCGGTGTTGCATGACATTCAGACCGGTGAATACGCCAAGAGCTTTATTCTTGAAAATCGCGCAGGCGCACCGACCATTTTGTCGCGCCGTCGGATCACCGCTGAGCATTCCATTGAAAAAGTGGGTGGCAAATTGCGCGACATGATGCCGTGGATTAAAAAGAACAAGCTGGTCGATAAGAGTCGTAACTAAAACACCGCACGTTTTAGCCTCACACGGATCATGACTTCTGACTATCCCCATCCCATCATTGCGCGCGAAGGCTGGCCTTTTTTAGCAATGGCGGTGGTATTCGCGCTACTGGTGAATCTGCTCGCAGGGTGGGTGTGGTCGGTGCCGCTTTGGTTGGTCGCCCTCTTTGTGCTGCAGTTTTTTCGTGACCCACCGCGCCAAATTCCACAAGCAATTGGCGCGGTGCTCTCACCTGCGGATGGGCGAGTGGTCGTGGTTGGGTCTGCCATTGATCCGTATACGCAACGCGAGGCGTTGAAGATCAGCGTCTTCATGAACGTGTTTAATGTGCATTCCAATCGATCGCCGGTGGATGCCAACGTCACGGCGGTGCAGTATCACGCTGGCTCGTTTTTTAACGCGGCACTGGATAAAGCTTCGCTTGAGAATGAGCGCAATGCGTTGCTCTTAAAGTTGCCCACAGGTGAGGAAATCACCTGCGTACAAATTGCGGGGTTGGTGGCGCGTCGGATTCTTTGTTATGTCGCCCCTGGGGCGGTGCTCAAGCGCGGTGAGCGCTACGGCTTTATTCGGTTTGGTTCGCGCGTGGATTTGTATTTGCCACCGAATGCACGACCCTTGGCTGCCATCGGCGATAAAGTGTTCGCCAGCGAAACGGTGTTGGCGCAACTTGCTTCACCAGCAGCATCCACGCAATGACCGAACACCCTCACCCGCGCAGCGAGCCAACAGTGCGTATGCCGTTGCGTCGGCGTAGCATCTACTTGCTACCTAACTTATTTACGACCGGCGTGTTGTTTGCTGGTTTTTTTGCCGTGGTTCAGGCGATGAATCAACGCTTTGAAATTGCCGCGATCGCGATTTATGTAGCCATGGTGCTCGATGGTCTGGATGGACGTGTGGCACGTTGGACGCGGACGCAAAGTGAGTTTGGTGCGCAATACGATTCACTCGCCGATATGGTGGCTTTTGGAGCCGCGCCGGCGTTGGTGATGTATGAATGGGCACTCAAAGAAATGGGTAAGCTCGGTTGGATCGCCGCGTTTGTGTACTGTGCGTCGGTGGCGCTGCGGCTCGCACGCTTCAACACCAACATCGATGTTGTAGATAAACGCTGGTTTCAAGGCTTACCTAGCCCCGCCGGCGGTGCATTGGTGGCGGGCGTGGTTTGGGTGAGTGATGACTTTGGGATTGATCATGTCGAATGGTTGCGCTGGATTGCTTGGAGCGCCACCATGTTTGCTGGCCTCACGATGGTGTCGAATGTGCCGTTTTACAGCTTCAAAGATCTAAATATCCGCAAGGCCGTCCCGTTTTCGGTCATCTTAGCGATTGTTGCCGGAATGACGTTGGTCTCGATTAAACCCGCCATGATGTTATTTCTGCTGTTTGTGGCCTACGCGCTGTCTGGGTATGTGGTCTGGGCGAGTGGAACGCGCGCTGCGATACGGCGCTAGAGACCGCGCATTGCGCTGTGCTGCGTTCAGCGCTATAGTTTAAACACCATGCAACACAAACCCGCACAACTTAAGCACACACTCCGCGAGCAAACCCCTGCGTCTGCTCGCCGCGAATTTACCGCGCACGGCAAATTCGGTCTCATGCATGGTGACCACGGGCTTCTGCTCGACGGTCTACTGCTGCGCTTCGCGCGCACAAACTAATCCCCCCTCAATTCGGTCGTCCACCAATTCCAGCCAAACAGGCTTGGCGTTACAGGTACATCATCTTTCGTCTCAGGAGCACGTCATGAGCAACAACCAAGTGATCATTTTTGATACCACCATGCGCGACGGCGAACAAAGCCCCGGCGCTTCGATGACACGAGAGGAAAAACTGCGTATTGCGCGCGCTCTTGAAAAAATGCGCGTTGACGTGATCGAGGCCGGATTTCCAGCAGCTTCAAACGGTGACTTTGAAGCAGTTCAAGCGATTGCTGGTGTGGTGAAAGATTCGATTGTGGCGGGCTTATGCCGCGCTAACGACAAAGACATCCAGCGTGGCATCGACGCACTCAAACGCGCAAAGGCTTGGCGCATTCATACCTTTCTTGCTACCAGCCCCTTGCACATGGAAAAGAAATTACGCATGACACCGGATCAGGTGTTTGAGCAAGCGCGCTTAGCGATTCGTTATGCGCGTA
>CANIIA010000088.1 GCA_947467435.1 Betaproteobacteria bacterium | reverse complement strand
GTTTTACGTTCGGTGCGTGTAACAGAAATCACCACACCATCTTGTGTCTCTGGTGTGGCGAGTGCAGTGGTGCAGGCGCTCGCTGCAAGCGCACTCAAGCAGACGCTACGCAGTAATTTAACGCACATGCGCTAGAAAATGCGCCAGCGCTTTGAGCTCATCGTCTTTTACGCCGTGCAGCGTT
This sequence comes from Betaproteobacteria bacterium, assembly GCA_947467435.1. Taxonomy (GTDB): domain Bacteria; phylum Pseudomonadota; class Gammaproteobacteria; order Burkholderiales; family SG8-39; genus SZAS-79. Next base: position 9,695 of record CANIIA010000088.1, on the reverse strand, counting down.
GCGTTCATGATGGTGTCGGTGCCAGGTTTGGGCTTATCGCGAAAGGCAATCAGCTTAGTCAGCAGCACTTCTTCGCGTTGCGCGGCGAGTCGCGGCATTTGTGCGCGCCCCTTAAAGTTGGCCTCATGGCAACTGGCGCAACGTAACTTGCTTGCAAGCAATCGACCGCGTTGTTGTAGCGCTGTATCGGGTTCGCCAGGCGTAGATTGCATGGGGAGTGCGGAAAAATGTTTGGCTAACGCGACGATGTCTTGATCGCTCATGCCTTTGGTGACGGCTTGCATGACTTCATTACTGCGTAAGCCTTCTCGAATGAGTACCAGCACATTCTCAATAAATATACGTGGTTGACCGGCAATCGAAGGAATGTTGTTGGTTTGTGAGTTGCCATCCGCACCGTGACAACTGGCGCAGATTTGTACACGTTCGGTGAATGTCATCGCGATGGGCTTTGCAGACTCGGCAGGTGCGCTGCCTTGTGCAAAGCTCAACGATGTAAAAAGGGCGATGAGCATTGCTGCCCATCGCCCCGCGTGGAGCGTGTGATGCATTATTTCTTTTTCGCTGGTCCGACGTAGCTCACACGATAGATGGCACCAAGTTGCTCATCAGAAATAAGCAAAGCGCCATCCGGCATTTGCAGAATGTACGTTGGGCGACCGCTGAAGGCGTTGTCTTTGGTATCAAGAAATCCCGTGAGGAACGGTGTGACCTTGACGTTTTTGCCATCGGCGCTAGCGCGCACATTCACAACGTCATAACCAAAACGCTTGGTGCGGTTCCATGAACCTTTGCGTGCAATGAACATGCTGTTTTTATATTCGGCCGGATACATATCGCCGGTATAAAACTTAATGCCCATCACGGCGGCGTGTGGACCCATCAGGGCCACTGGCTTGGTGACGTCTTTGCATGCGTCTGCCTTTTTGACATCCGGATCGACAATGCCCTCGGCGTGGCAATACGGATAACCGAAGTTCAAGCCACTTTTGGGCATGCGATTGAGTTCGTCTTGCGGACCGTCATCGCCCATCCAATCACGACCGTGGTCGGTAAACCACAGCTCTCCGGTTTTAGGATGCCAGTCAAAGCCTTGCGTATTACGCACACCGCGGGCAATCACTTCCATGCCTGAACCGTCGGGGTTGTAGCGACGAATTTGTGCGTACTGCTCGGGTGGCTCGCAAATATTGCAAGGTGCGCCAAACGGAACGTAGAGCTTTTTATCTGGACCAAAAGCCAGATATTTCCAGTTGTGGTGTTGCTCTGGTGGGATCGAAAATTTGTCAGTCATGTCGACCGCAGCCACCGATGGATTCGACTCGATATCATCAAAACGTAACATCTTGTCGATGGCCATGACATACAAGGTGCTGCCTTGAATCGCCACACCAGAAGGTTGCACTAATTTGTCGACAACCACGCGACTGGTGCGTTTGGCTCCGTCATCGGTGAGTTCGTAGACTCGACCAATGCCGCGCGTGCCGATGTAGATTTTGCCTTTGTCTCCGCGCACCATCGCGCGTGCACCTGGCATGCCCGTCGCCCACAGTTCGAGCTTGAAGCCGGCGGGTACCTTGAGTTTATCTAATGGAATATCGCTGGCTGGTGTTTCTGTATTACGGCCGGCGTTGGGTGCGAGTTTGGAGTCTTTAAACTTATCGCCCATGCCTTGTTGCCACGCTGGTGGTGCGGCGGCGGGTTGAGCAAGCGCTGTGCTGGCAACAGCGAAGGCACTTGCGATGAGAAGGGCCGCGTGTTGAATCTTCATTTGTATAGTCTCCCTTGGGGATGTCGTCGTTGTTGTAACTGCTGTGACACTTTGCAGTTTAACGCGCGATGGATTTATGGCAACTTGATCCGATCACTGAAGATGCAATTGATGCGCCGCATCAGAAAGTGCGGTTGCTAGGAAGAAACGCGCATTGCCAAGCAAAGGTAGCTGGGGCAGAATGAATTTCTATGTTGCGCTGCATTGTCCAATAAGAAATCGATTGAGATCTGACCATGGATAGTCCGCTGATTCTTTCGCTTGATTTACACGGTATTCCGCATCGCTGGATCAGTTGGCAGCAGGCGTGCTACTACCATGCAAAAAATTTAGTGGCTTGGACCTTAGGGGAACGCACGTTTACCTTCAATGGCGGCATTTCTCGTTTAACGGGTGAGCGCTCAAGTATCACCACGCACTCCATCATTGCCGTCAAAGGAAAAGCGATGGCGGGGCGCGGGTTTAATCAAGTTCCGCCGCTGAATAACCGGGAGCTATTTCGTCGTGATCGACACCGTTGTGCGTACTGTGGCGTCGATTTTCATTATTTTCGTTTAACCTGCGATCACGTCTTGCCGATTTCGCGCGGGGGGCGCAGTACTTGGATGAATGTAGTGACGGCGTGCCGGCAGTGTAACGGTGCGAAACGCAATCGCACTCCAGACGAAGCGGGAATGCAGTTGCTTTATGCGCCTTATGTACCAAACAAGGCCGAGTATCTGATCCTCACCAATCGGCGTATTTTTGCTGACCAAATGGAATTTTTAGCACAACACGTTTCGGCGCATTCGCGTTTGCCTGAGACCATGGCGCTTGACTAAGCGCAGCCACGACGCATAATTTTTTTGATTGATCTTTTTCATGTCGCAAGATTTCTGGCGCAATAGCGGGTTTCATTTGCTCTCACGAGATGCACGAGGCTGGATGCGCGTGAGTGATGATTATCTGCGCGCCTATTGGCTACGGCCCGAGGTGCATCCTGTCGAGGAGTCTGGGGACGCGGAACGCGCGCTGCACGCCGCTTTGATGCAAGCCCCACAGCGCACGGTGAGCGAAGACGCGTTGTTGGCCATTGGCGATGAAGATGCTATCGACAATTACCGTACGGTACTGCGCTTTCGGCAACGCTTGATCGACGCAGGAACCATTGAAGGTGCTTACTTGCAATTAATGCGAGAAGGTAATCGCGATATCCCGCCTTTGTTCATTGATCAAATGGTGCATGTGGTATTACGAAATATGCTTGATGGGTGCGAGGCGCCGTTGCAAATGCGTGCTGCAGAATTGTTTTTTCGTGAGCAGAAATGCACACAACAACAAAGCAATCTATTGTTGGCTGATCTTGAAACAGTCGAGATGCACGCCTCTGGGAACCAATTTGGCAGTTTGGGACGCTTGCTGGTGGAGGCGCAAACCAGTTTGGCTGCAGTTGAACTCGATGTACTTGATCGCGACAACGCGCACTTGTGGTGGGGTCGCGATTCGCGTCATGACACCGTGATCTCTATCAACGAAGGTCGTGCACCGTTGTTGGCTTTGTGTGAGGTGTTGGTGGCGTGGGTACAGCATTTTTTAGGTGTACAGGTGCGTATTCAGCCGCAACGAAAAATTGAAGAACAACGCTGGGCTTGGCATGTGGGGTTGGACGTCGCGGCTAGCAGTCTATTGAATGATTTATTTGCGGGTGAAGAAGTCGATGCCGGACGTATGCGTCGTTTACTTGCATTGTTTAAATTGGAATTCGTGCACCCCCAAGAGATGCGTGACGAGGTGGCGGGTCGCCCGGTGTATCTGGCGTTGTGTGCCGATGAGAAAGACGAATTACGGATGAAGCCACAAAATCTGCTCTTAAATTTACCGCTGAAGCAAGTGAACTGAGCATGAACGTCACCACCCGTTCGACGACGCCCTCTGCGCCAGAATTTTGGTTGCGTGCCAAGCGTGCGTTGGTACGTGCCGATCCTGTGTTGGGGGCGATCATCAAGGCGCATCCGCGTGTTGCTTTGGTGCCGCGTGGCGCCCCGTTTTTTACACTCGCACGCTCGATTGTTGGGCAACAAATTTCGGTGCAAGCAGCGCAAAGTGTTTGGAACCGCGTGTTGGCGCTTGCGCCGCAGATGCAACCCGTTGACCTGTTGCGATTAAGAAATCGTGATCAACGTTTGGCCGCTGCCGGATTGTCTGCGCGTAAAGTGGAATACATCGTCGATTTAGCACGCCATTTTGAAGAAGGTCATTTGCATCCTGCCGATTGGGTGGACATGGATGACGAGTCGGTGATCGAAGAGCTCGTGCAAGTGCGAGGGATTGGTCGTTGGACAGCAGAAATGTTTTTGATTTTTAACTTACTGCGTCCGGATGTGTATCCGATGGGTGATTTGGGTTTAATCAAAGCGGTGCGCTTACATTGCTTTGGTGGACGCGAAGCCGCGTTGTCGCGCATCGTGCGGCAGGGCGAATTGTGGCGTCCGTGGCGTTCGGTGGCGACGTGGTATTTGTGGCGTAGCCTCGACCCGGTCCCCGTCGAATATTAGGTGTGCACGCTGTGATCAGATAGAATCGCGCGCCATGAGTGCTGCAAACGCCAAGACCACCTTCCTCGATTTCGAGCAGCCGATTGCTGAGCTTGAGGCGCGCATTGAAGAGTTACGCTTCGTGCAAGAAGATTCTGCGGTCGATATTTCAGAAGAAATCGCGCGACTGCAAAAGAAAAGTCAAACGCTGACCAAAGAGTTGTACGCCAAGCTCACGCCTTGGCAAGTGGCGATGGTGGCGCGCCATCCGCAGCGTCCTTACACACTCGATTACATCGAGATGCTGTTTACACACTTCGAAGAATTGCATGGTGATCGTTCCTTTTCGGATGATGCCTCGGTGGTCGGTGGGCTCGCTCGATTTAATGGCGAACCTTGCATGGTCATTGGTCATCAAAAGGGGCGGGATACGCGTGAAAAAATTGCGCGCAACTTTGGGATGCCCAAGCCGGAGGGCTATCGCAAGGCCTTGCGATTAATGAAGTTGGCTGAGAAATTTCGTTTGCCAGTGTTTACGTTCATCGATACACCAGGTGCGTATCCAGGCATTGATGCCGAAGAGCGCGGTCAATCCGAAGCCATCGGTCGAAATTTATTTGAGATGGCGCGGCTGCGTGTGCCCGTGATTTGCACCATCATTGGAGAAGGTGGCTCAGGGGGTGCGTTAGCGATTGCCGTCGGCGATAGTACGGTGATGATGCAATACGCCACTTACTCGGTTATTTCTCCTGAGGGGTGTGCCTCGATCTTGTGGAAGAGTGCTGATAAAGCGCCGGAAGCGGCTGAAACCTTAGGCATCACCGCACCGCGCTTAAAAACGCTCGGTCTCATCGATAAGGTGGTGAATGAGCCGTTGGGTGGGGCGCACCGTGATCCACTCGCGGCGGCACAGGCCTTAAAGAAAGCGCTCACCGAAGCGCTTAAACCGCTCGAGAGCTTGAAGCCTGCGCAGTTGATCGAGCAGCGTCTCGAACGACTGATGGCCTATGGCAAATTCAAGGAAACCACGCCCCGCGCTTGATCCGGTGCGCGTGGCGTTGCGCGCGGCACTTGAACGCCATGGCCTCAGTGGCGCTGCGATCTGTGTGGCGTTTTCGGGTGGATTAGATTCGACGGTCTTGTTACATGCCTTGATGCGTGAAGCAAAGCCTGCGCGCATTCGTTTGACTGCTTTACACGTCAATCATGGATTGAGTCCGAATGCGCGTCGATGGGAAGCGCATTGCCGCCAATATTGTGTGGCATGGGGTGTGCCCCTCAACGTGCGTCGTGTACGTGTAGCACAGCGTGGCCGTGTGGGATTAGAGGCGGCTGCGCGGCGTGCTCGCTATGGCGCACTTGCACAACAGCAAGCGGCGGTGGTGGCGCTGGCGCATCACGAAGATGATCAGGCCGAAACGCTGATGCTGAATTTATTACGCGGGACAGGGCTGACTGGCGCCGCTGGAATGCCCGCGTGGGGACAGTTACCAGAGCGTGCGACAGATGCACAGCCGTTGATGCATGCATGGCGGCCGTTACTCACGTGTTCTCGTGCGCAGTTGATGGCCTATGCCACGCGCTATCGTTTGCAGTGGGTCGAGGATGAAAGTAACACCGATCATGCGTATCAACGCAATTGGGTGCGCCATGCATTGGGCGAGATGTTGTCGATTCGCTACCCGCGATGGCGCAGCGCATTTGCAAGGGCGGCAAAACATTTTGCAGCGGCAAACGCACTGCTCAGTGCTGATGCCTCGGAGACAGAACGATTGACCGTGCGTGAATTGCGCGCGTTATCTACTGCGCGCGCATCGCAACGATTACGCGATTTTCTGTCTGCAGCCGGCACGCGAGCACCCAGTGCACGACAGCTCGCCGAGATGCTGCGACAAATCCAATCTGTCAGCGCCGATGGCGCAATTCAGTTACCCCACGCGGGTTGGGTATTGCGTGTTTGGCGCGGCGAGTTGGCGTTGTTACCTTTTGCGTTACCGGCCGGAGAAGTGCAGTGGCGACGCTGCCGTGGCGATGGGATTTCGCTGACGAAGTTAAAGGGATTGCCACTGCAGGTGCGCCAGCGCAGTGGCGGCGAGCGCTTGCAGTTGGCCTTAAACCGACCCAGCCGTAGCCTAAAAAACCTCTGTCAGGAGGCCGGTATCCCGCCGTGGGAGCGTGATGTCATGCCACTGGTTTTTGCGGGACAAACCTTGGTTTGGGTGCCTGGAATTGGGGTGGATGTGCGCTGGCGGGCAACTTCAGATCGGATAGGACTGTTGCCGAACTGGACAGGCCGCGCGAATGGTGGCTAACGGCGGCTGAAAAAGCATGCAACTCGTTGTTTTTACGAAAAACATGCCGGTTTCGTGCTAAGATATTGGGCTTTTTAAATCCTATCGCTGACGGAGCAGGAACCATGGCTATTGAGCGCACACTTTCCATCATCAAACCCGACGCAGTTGCCAAGAATGTGATCGGTCAAATTTACGCGCGCTTCGAAGGCGCCGGACTCAAGGTGATTGCCGCGCGCATGACCCACTTGTCGCGTGCTGAAGCGGAAGGCTTTTATGCCGTCCATCGTGCCCGCCCATTTTTTAAGGACTTGGTTGATTTCATGATCTCCGGACCGGTGATGATTCAGGTGCTCGAGGGCGAGGGTGCGATTGCTAAAAATCGCGACTTGATGGGTGCCACCGATCCGAAGAAAGCCGACAAGGGCACCATTCGTGCCGATTTCGCTGACTCGATTGATGCCAATGCCGTGCATGGTTCGGATGCCGTTGAAACTGCGCGCGAAGAAATTGCGTATTTCTTCCCGGCCAGCCAGGTTTACACCCGCTAAACACGGTCCCAGCTGAGGTCTGCGATGCGCGCCAATTTGCTTGATCTCGACCCCGAGGCGTTGGCGCAACAATTCGCGGCCGTGGGTGAAAAGCCGTTTCGTGCAACGCAGGTGCTGCGCTGGATTCATCAGCGCGGTGCAGCGCAGTTTTCTGAGATGACGGATCTAGCCAAAACGTTGCGTGTGCGGCTCGAGACGGAGGCGGCGATCACCGCACCCACCATTGTTGGGGACCATGTCGCAAGCGATGGGACGCGCAAATGGCTGATTCAAATCGATGGCGCCAATGCGGTTGAAAGCGTGTTTATTCCGGAGACCAATCGCGGCACGCTGTGTGTGTCGAGTCAAGCCGGTTGCACCTTAGATTGCGCGTTTTGTGCCACCGGAAAGCAAGGCTTTAATCGCAATTTATCGACCGCAGAAATCATCGGGCAATTGTGGATTGCACATCGCGCGCTGGGTGTCGAGCAGCGCGCAGTTACCAACGTGGTGCTGATGGGCATGGGCGAGCCCATGCTGAATCTTGATGCGGTGATTCCTGCGCTGCGCTTGATGCTCGATGACAACGCCTATGGTTTGTCTCGCAGACGTGTGACGGTGTCGACCTCTGGTGTGGTTCCGGGCATGGATCGATTGGCGGCTGAATGTCCAGTGGCGTTGGCTGTTTCGTTGCATGCGCCCAATGATGCCTTGCGCGATCGTTTGGTGCCAATCAATCGCAAGTACCCATTGCGTGAATTAATCGCTGCGTGTCAACGTTACTTGCTTCATGCGCCGCGCGATTTCGTGACCTTTGAATACGTCATGCTTGCCGGCGTCAACGATGCTGATGCACAAGCGCGCGAGTTGCTCGACATTGCAGCGCAGGTGAAATGCAAATTTAATCTCATTCCTTTTAATCCGATTGCGAGCGCTGAGTTCGCGCGTTCTTCAGCAGAACGCATTCGTCGTTTTGCTGAGATCTTGCAACGGGCGGGCGTGACCGTCACGACACGGAAAACGCGCGGCGAACACATTGATGCAGCCTGTGGTCAATTGGCTGGCGCAGTGGCTGATCGCACGCGTCGTGCGGCGCAATCTAAGATTTATCCCCTGCATGAGGTGCGTCCGTGATCGGACGTTTTTTTCTTGCGGTGATGTGTGGCGCGCTGACCTTGGGTCCGTTGTTGGGTGGCTGTGCGGGGCGTGCCGACTCGACCCTGGGTGCGCAGGACGTGTCGCGTCAAAACGACCTGAGCGATCCGCGCAATCGGGCGCGTACCAACACCGAACTGGCTGCGTTGTATTACGAGCAAGGCAAGCTCGCTGTGGCGCTTGAGGTGCTGCGTACCGCGGTGTTGTCTGATGCCGACTATGCGCCGGCGCATGGCATGTTTGGTTTGGTCTATATGTCGCTGAAAGAAAATACCTTGGCGCAAGAAAGCTTTGAGCGTGCGCTACGCTTAGCACCGACAGATCCAGACACGCAACACAACTATGCTTGGTTTTTATGTCAAACCAAACGCTATGCACAAGCGCAAGACTACTTCATGCGTGCGATTGCCAATCCGTTGTACTCGCGTGCTTGGAAAACTTGGTCTGCGGCTGGAGAGTGTGCGTTAGCCAATCAACAGACCCAAGAAGCAACACGTTATTTTGAAAGTGCCTTGCGTTTGCAGCCGGATGAACCGGTGGCCTTATTGCAATTGGCCGAACTGCGTTACCGCGCCGGCATCGTCGACGAAGCGCGTGCCTTAATGCAGCGCTTACACGCGCGAAACGAACCCACCGCGGCATCGCTTTGGTTAGCGGTACGGATTGAACGGCGTTTGCAAAATCAGGCGAATCAAAATAACTACGCAGACCAATTACGCCGTCGCTTTCCATCTTCGACCGAATCTCAGCAACTGCAACGAGGCGTGTATGACTGATGCGCTTGAATCGGCTGCTGACACGGTGGTGACCGAGTCCGCCGCGCCTGTTGAAACGCCGCCGACGCTGGTGATGTTAGCGGCCGCGTTGGCGCAGCGACGCGAAGCATGCGGCATGTCGCTGGCCGATGTGTCTGAAAAGCTAAAATTTTCTAAAGCGCAAATTGCTGCGATTGAGGCCGGTGAGATCCACTCGTTTCATGGGCTCACGTATGCGCGCGGCATTGTGCGTGTGTATGCGCGACTACTTGAAATGGATTCGGCGCCGCTGCTGCAAGCGATTCAGGATGTTGCGCATCGCGAAGAAGTGCGCTTTTCTCAACCTGTGTCTTTGCGTACACCCACACCGTTTTCCGATAGCCGTAAGCGATCCACGTTGTTGTATGTCGTGCTATCGCTGGTGGTGTTATCTATTGCAGGTGCGGTGTTATTTGATTGGTATCTCGAGCGGCAACATCCGTTGACTGCAGCGGGCGCTTCGGTGGCCCTGCCAATTCCTCCAGCGGTGGAGGGTGAGGGCGCGGTTGCGCTGATCACCCCGCCTGTTGCTGCCGCGTTACCGGCTGCTGCGACCGCGGCGCCCGAAGTGCCTGTGACCAGTGCAACACCTGCACGGTTACCGGCGCCATTGGGTGATGGAAAGCGGCGCTTGGTGCTAC
>CANIIA010000087.1 GCA_947467435.1 Betaproteobacteria bacterium | reverse complement strand
TCCAGCAACAAGTTTGCCTGCACGGCAAATCAACGAACGTTTCCAATCGAATGGTGGACTTCTGGATGTGCGTTCGGCGCAAGTTTTTGAGCGCGAGCCGGCAGCCATTCTGGAAAGCTTTCTTCTGTTGCAACAACACAGCGACCTACAAGGCATGACCGCCGCAACCACCCGCTTGTTGTGGCGCGCTCGGCGGCGTATACGCAGTGATTACCGACGCAATCCGATGCATCGCACGCTGTTTATGCACATCTTGCAACAACCCAAAGGCATTTTGCACGCCTTACGACGCATGAATCAGTACGGCATTCTCGGCGATTATTTGCCCGCCTTTGGTCGCATTGTGGGGCAAATGCAGCACGACCTATTTCACGTTTACACCGTGGACCAACACAGCCTCATGGTGTTGCGTAACTTGCGTCGCTTCACGATGCCTGAGCTTGCGCACGAATTTCCGTTGGCGAGCCAATTAATGAGCGGCTTTGCACAACCTTGGTTGCTATACGTCGCAGCGCTCTTTCACGATATTGCCAAAGGTCGCGGTGGCGATCACTCTGAACTCGGCAGCATCGATGCCGCCCGCTTTTGTAAAGAACACGGCTTACAATCAAGCGATGCAGCACTCGTCGTGTTTCTTGTGCGCCAGCATTTGTTGTTATCGACGGTTGCGCAAAAAGAGGACATCTCCGACCCCGAAGTGATTCAACGCTTTGCCACCACTGTGGCTACCGAACGTCACTTGATTGCGCTCTATCTACTCACCGTGGCGGATATTCGCGGCACAAGTCCAAAAGTTTGGAACGCATGGAAAGCCAACTTACTTGAGACACTGTTTCGAGCGACGCGTCGCGTGCTCACTGGTGGAGCACCGGGCTTAGAGTCAGCGGTGGCCGAAACACAAACCGAGGCGACGCGATTACTGCGTTTGCATGCGCTAGAAGATCGCGTGAAGAATGCGCTGTGGGCGCAACTTGATACGACCTATTTCTTGCGTCACGATGCCAACGAAATCGCTTGGCATGCGCGAAAATTATATTATCGCGTTACCGCACCTGATCCCGTGGTCACTGCACGCCTTTCACCGTTAGGTGAAGGACTGCAAGTCATGATTTATACGCTTGATCGCAAAGAGTTGTTCGCCCGAATTTGCGGATACTTTGATCGACTCGGATTCAACATCGTTGAGGCCAAGATTCACACCACAACGCACGGCTACGCGCTTGATACGTTTCTCATCCTCGGCGTCAGTGACATGACCGAGCACCGTGACATGATCCAACTCATTGAAACGGAGCTCGCCACCGAACTGCAATCGACTGCGCCGTTGCGCGCACCGTCACGCGGCCGCATCTCTCGCCGTGTGAGACATTTTCCTGTGTCACCAAGTATCGAATTACGCGCTGATGAACGCGGCCACTATCACTTACTGTCGATTGTGGCGAGTGACCGAACCGGGTTGCTGTACCAATTGGCCTGTGTGCTCGCACGTTACGGCACCAACTTACGAAACGCAAAAATCAATACGCTCGGTGATCGCGCCGAAGACGTTTTTCTGATTTCAGGAGAGGTACTCTCAAACCCGCGCGCTGTGTTGTTATTGGAGCAAGATCTGCTCGAGGCGATGCAAATTTAAGTGCCTGATTCTATGTCACACACGCATCGATTCAACGCCCGTGTCACTGCGAGTGATGCAACAACCCAGTGCTTAATCATCCTCGATCGGCTGGTCTGGAAACAACACCTCTGAAAATCCAAAATCGCGTAAATCCGTAATACGCATCGGATACAACACACCATCCAGATGATCACATTCGTGTTGCACAACACGTGCATGAAAATTCTCGGCGATACGCGAAAATTTTTGCCCCGCTGCGTCTAAGCCAGAATAACGAATGCGGGTGTATCGTGGAACCAATCCACGCATCCCCGGCACCGACAAACAGCCCTCCCAGCCCGAATCTTGTGTTGCGTCGAGCGCTTCAATCATGGGATTGATTAACACGGTATCTGGTACTGCTTCTGCATCTGGATAGCGCGGGTTAGATTGCACGCCAAAAATCACCACACGTAAGTCCACACCAATTTGCGGTGCAGCTAATCCCGCGCCAGAAAGATGTCGCATCGTGTCGCGCATGTCTTCAAGCAATGCAGGTATCAATGCAAATTCTTCTGGCGCTACCGCTTTGGCGACCCTGAGCAATCGCGGATCTCCCATGCGCAACACGGGCCGGATCATGCTTGCACCACGTGTTTTAAAATACGTCCAACGCGTTGCATCGCTTGCGCAACGACCGCTTCAATGTCTTGCATGCTGATGTGTTGTGCACTCTCACCTTGACCAGCCGCGGCGTTAGCAACAACACCCAACGTTGCATAGGCCACATCGAGTTCGCGCGCCAACGCGGCTTCAGGCATTCCGGTCATGCCGACGACATCCGCACCGTCGCGCGCGAGTCGGCGAATTTCAGCAGCGGTTTCAAGTCGAGGACCTTGCGTCGCCGCGTACGTCCCACCATCAATAACGGGTTCGTTCAGTGTTTGGGCGGCTGTTAATAGACGCTGGCGCAATGCAGCGCTATACGGCCAAGTAAAGTCGATGTGACGCACCGCTTGTCCGGGACCTTGGGCATAGGTACTGTCCCGACCCCAGGTGTAATCAATCAATTGATCCGGCACCAACAACACGCCGGCTTGCATCCGCGATGAAATTCCACCAACCGTCGCAACAGCAACGATTTCGCGCACTCCGCTTGCATGCAATGCCCATAAATTTGCGCGGTAATTTATTTCGTGTGGTGCAATGCTGTGTGCTTGCCCATGACGCGCAAGAAATAATACGCGTTGCCCTGCAAAGGTTCCTTGCACGATCGGCCCCGACGGCGCTCCGTACGGCGTCTCGACCTGCTGCGGCTTCAAGTCTTGCAGACCAGCCAATTGCGTGAGGCCGCTGCCCCCAATAATTGCCAACATGAATTAAGTTCCTTTCATGGCGTAGATGGCTGGCAGATTGCGCCAATGTCCTTTTGCATCCATGCCGCAGCCAAACACAAAACGATTGGGCACCTCAACACCCACATACTCTGCGCGCAAGGGCTTAGGCTGTGGAAGAATTTTTTCAGCGAGCACTGCACATCGACACGAAGCGGCGCCCATTGCGGCGATCCGATCACGAATCGCCGCTAGGGTAATACCCGCATCAAGAATATCGTCAATCAAGACCACGTCACGTCCCTCGACGGAGCTTGGCGGTGTGATACGCCAATCAATATCTCGTCCCGCTGTTTGCTCACCGTAACGCGTCGCGTGCACGTACTCAAGCTCCAACGGAAAATCTAAATACGCCATAAGCTGACCAGCAAAATAAACGCCGCCACGCATCACCACCACAAAGAGCGGATAGTGCGTGGATAAATCACGCGTCAGTTCTTTCGCTACGCGTTGAATTGATTCGTTTACTTGCGCTGAAGTACAAACCAAGTCCGCCTCTTCGCGCAAACGCAGCGCTTCGTCTGACGATGGTTTCATCGCTTGAGTCCGTGCAAATAATCTGTAAACGCAGCGCCCACTTCTGCGTGCTGCATCCCCAGCTCGACCGTGGCCTGCAAATAACCTAACTTAGAACCACAATCAAAACGTTTGCCAGTGAAGCGATGTGCCAACACGCGTTCTTCTTGCATCAAGGAGGCAATACCATCAGTGAGCTGAATTTCTCCACCCGCACCTGGTTTGAGTCGTTCGATATGATCAAAAATACGCGCAGTTAATACGTAACGCCCCACCACAGCTAGGGTGCTTGGTGCTTTATCGGGCGAAGGTTTTTCAACAATTGCCGCGACATCACCCAGGCTTGCACCGGGCTTCAGACTGACAATGCCATAGCTCGCTGTTTGTTCACGCGGGACGTCCTCAACACCGAGCACCGAACACGCTTGCGTGTGGTACACCGCGGCCAGTTGTCCAGTCGCAGGTACATCACCCGCGATTAAGTCATCGGCCAAGATCACTGCAAACGGATCGTCGCCCACGACAGGTTGCGCGCACCATACCGCGTGACCTAAACCCAAGGGCTCGGCTTGCCGAATGTAAATGCAGCGACAGCCTTTGGGCAGCACGCTACGTACTGTTTCGAGCAGCACAGATTTACCACGCGCAGAAAGTTCGGCTTCCATTTCGTGGGCTTTATCAAAGTGATCTTCAATTGCACGCTTGGTCCGGCCCGTGACGAAAATCATGTCGGTAATACCTGCGGCCGCAGCTTCTTCAACCGCATATTGAATCAGCGGTTTATCTACAACAGGCATCATTTCTTTGGGACTGGCTTTCGTTGCAGGTAAAAATCGGCTGCCTAAACCAGCTACCGGGAATACAGCTTTTCGCAAGGGTCGTACTGCGTTCATTGTGTGCCTATAAAAAAAGACAACGCTTCAAATAGAAGTTGCGCTTGTCTGGGTAGGATCATTGAGACGCGCGAGTGTCGCGCTCAACAATTCTTCGGAGATCACAGGAATCCCCAAACTGTGCGCTCGCTCAAGTTTACTGCCCGCATCTGCACCAGCTAACACAAACTGCGTGCGTGAAGACACCGAACCCACCACGCGATGACCGGCGGCTTCAATGATGGCACGCGCCGCATCACGCGATAACGTGGGTAAGGTCCCCGTAATGGCAAAGCTCGCCACCGGGCGCTCAGGTTGGATGAGCGCGGGCGACTGCTCAACCCAATGCACACCACGCGCGCGTAATTGGGCGACCACCTGTTGATTGGTGGGATCTGCGAAAAAAGCATGAATAGATTGCGCCACCACCGGACCCACATCACGCACGGACATAAGTTGTTCAATCGAGGCGTGCATCAATGCATCGAGCGATCCAAAGTGACGGGCTAAATCGCGCGCGGTGGCTTCGCCCGTATTGCGTATGCCTAATGCAAACAAAAAACGCGCCAAGGTGGTGGACTTAGACGCCTCAAGCGAAGCAAGAATATTATCGGCCGATTTTTCAGCCATTCGATCCAAGCCAACTAACGTGGTTCGATCCAATGCGTATAAATCAGCAGCGGATCGAACCAATTGCCGATCCACCAGCTGGTCAATCAACTTATCACCCAAACCGTCGACATGCATCGCATGACGGCTAACAAAATGTATCAATGCTTGTTTGCACTGAGCCACACAGCGCCATCCACCAGAACAGCGCGTGACCGCTTCATCCTCTGCCCGAAACACAGGCGAGGCGCACACGGGACAAGTGCTTGGTAACGCAAAACGAGTCGTCGACTCCGGTCTGAGGTGTGTGACAACACGCACCACTTCAGGAATGACATCCCCAGCGCGTCGTACCACGACGGTGTCACCAATTCGTACATCTTTGCGATCGAGTTCTTGCTGATTGTGCAACGTCGCGTTGGTCACGGTCACGCCACCAACAAACACCGGTTGTAAGCGCGCAACCGGTGTTAATGCACCAGTACGTCCCACTTGCACTTCAATATCGAGCACTTGCGTGAAGGCCTCTTCCGCAGGAAATTTATGTGCAAGCGCAAACCGTGGGGCGCGAGACACAAACCCCAGCGTCTCCTGGGCACGCAGTGAATCAACTTTATACACCACACCATCAATATCAAACGGTAACTGCGTACGCTGCGCTGCCATGGATTGAAAGTAATCCATTAACCCGGACAACCCTTCGACTTTTGCGCGTTGAGGCGCGATGGCAAAGCCCATCGATTGCAGCCAGTCAAGAACTTCGGATTGCGTTTGAAACGACAATTCACCCGAAAAGCCCAAACCATAAGCAAAAAAATGCAGTCTGCGTGTCGCGGTCATTGCAGAATCGAGTTGGCGCAAACTCCCAGCCGCAGCGTTACGTGGATTCACAAAGGTCTTTAATCCGGCTTGCTGTTGCGCTTGATTCAGCGCCTCAAAATCGGCGTGCCGAATCAACACTTCACCACGCACATCAATGTCACGCGTTTGCGATGTGTGTGGTAACGCTAACGGGATCGAGCGTACCGTGCGTAAATTTGCAGTCACATCCTCACCGGTTGTGCCGTCACCGCGCGTCGCACCGCTGACAAACACACCATCGCGATACTGCAAACTCACCGCCAAGCCATCGAATTTAGGTTCTGCGCTATACGTTACCGACGCTACTTTTAATGCATCACGTACGCGTTGATCAAATGCTGAAATATCCGCTTCAGAAAATCCGTTATTCAGCGAGAGCATCGGCACGCGATGGGTCACTTGCTGAAACTCGATCGACGGGGCGGCACCGACCCGTTGGGTTGGCGAGTCCGGCGTGCGCAGTGACGGGTGTTGCGTTTCTAACGCAATCAGGCGTTGCATCAATACATCGTATTCAGCGTCACTCACGCTCGGGGCATCGAGCACGTAGTAACGGTGATTGTGTGCGTTAATTTCTTTGCGCAGCCGCGCAGCGTCTTCTTGCGGGCCAGATCCGACCGACATCAAACGCACTTAGCCGAACAGGCGTAGCGCGAGTGCGCTACCAGGCGGAATATCAATGCCAACCAAACGTTGTTCAGCTTGCTCAACCTGTCGTGAAATCGCACGTAATGCAGCCTCATTGAGATCTGCCATCTCGTCATCAACCACACGCGCAGGAAAGCGCGCTGCGATTTGCGCAGCAGTATGTTCAAGACGTAACCAAGTTCGATAGGCCGCAGGTGTTTTTGGTACATCCATCACAAAACTCACGCCTCGTTCTAAACGGCCGTCGATGGCCGTGACCGCCACACCCAACCCCTCGATGTCTGCATCAAGCACATAGCCAACTCCTGTGCTAGTCAAACCCGATTCCAGCAACAGTGCTTCAACTTCATTCACTGGGAGCGTGCGATCAGCAGCAGGAATCACGTGGAGCGCGACCTGAAAATCGCAATCTGCGCACACACCGTCAAGTGCGCGTGCCTCATCCAGAGCGGCACGCATGTCGGGCGATTCACAATGCATTTGCGTGCGCTTCGCCAGCGTTTCAATGGTGGTTCGAAAATCCAGCAGCTCGGGTTCTGAAGCAAGGCCTTGGCGCGACAACAACTGAAAACCGGCTTGCACACTGAGGTAATGCTGATCGGATGCAAGATGTTCTCGGGTGCCATCTGCAGCAACACCAATGATCGCTGCATGACCTGCAAAGCGATGCGCCTCTGGACGCCAGCCATCCATCAACAACGCACCCGAAATCGGCGCCTCGGCTTCGAGCGTCAATACGTAATCAGCAACGGGATGGAACTCACGCAAAGGTTGCAAGGTTCGCGCAGCGGCAGCTTGCTTTTGGGCGCGCACGGGCTCAAGTTCAATGACGCGCGTTGGTACCAAACGCTCACGCTCTTCATCTGCACGTTCGGCTTGTTCGCGCTCTGCCGCGCGCAACTGTTGTTGCACGCGACGCTCACGCCACCAGTTGTAGAAAAAAACCGCTGCAATGAACAGCGTGCCAACAGCCAACAGTGTGAGTTGCAGATCGCTCAAATCACCCCCTACGCTTAAGCGGCGAGGTCTTCGCGCAGCTTCAGCGCCTCGTCGATATCTACAGCCACCACGCGCGATACACCCGATTCTTGCATAGTGACGCCGACCAATTGACTGGCCATTTCCATCGTGATTTTGTTATGACTAATGTACAAGAACTGGGTTTGCGCAGACATTTTTTTGACCAAATCGCAAAACCGCTGCGTGTTCGAGTCATCCAGCGGTGCATCCACCTCATCGAGCAAGCAAAACGGTGCTGGATTGAGTTGGAACATCGCAAACACCAATGAAATTGCCGTCAGCGCCTTTTCTCCGCCCGAAAGCAAATGAATACTACTGTTGCGCTTTCCTGGTGGATGGGCCATCACCTGCACGCCAGCATCCAAAATTTCTTCGCCCGTCATGATCAATTTGGCTTCACCGCCACCAAACAATAATGGAAACAGCGAACCAAAATGTCGATTAACGCTTTCAAAGGTTTCTTTGAGTAACTCGCGTGTTTCGCGGTCGATGCGACGAATCGCATCTTCCAGCGTGCTGACCGCTTCCTCAAGGTCTGCCAGCTGCGTATCTAAATACCCCTTACGTTCGGTGTCTGATTTAAGCTCTTCGAGTGCGGCAAGATTAACCGCGCCTAACGCTGAAATCGATTGGGTTAACCGCGTGATTTCGCCTTGCAAGACCGCGGGCTTGGGTGCCGCTTCTGCCTCAACGGCTAAGCGCTCTTCGTCAGCACCAGCCTCAGCCAATTGGCCTTCAAATTGCTGCTGATTAATGCTCGCAGCTTGTTCTTTTAGGCGCAATTCGCCAATCTTGTCGCGCAAGGGATTTAAGCGTGATTCACACTGCTGCTTTTCATCTTCAAAACCACGTAAAGCAGCTGCAGCGCTTTCGACCTCCGCGCGCGCTTGCGCCACAGTTTGTTCGCAGCCCATCCGGACACTCACGGCTTGATCTAAGTTTTCGCGCACTTCTGGCACGGGATCAATCGCGAGTTCACCTTCTAATTTTGCTGCCTCCAGCGCTGCGTGATCCATTTGCTGATCGATCATCGACACCGCATTATCGATCTCAGTAATTTTGGCAGCGCACTCGCGTAAGGCAAACTCTGCCTCTTGTGCGGCGCGTTCGGCTTGTTGCAATGCTTGTCGCTGCTCAGTCAAGGTGATCTCTGCGGCCTCATGTGTAGCGCGGTCGGTTTGCATCACATCGGCCGAAGAAATCACCGCTGCCTGCGCGCTGTCGAGCGCTAGCTGTATTTCTTGATTTTTTTGTAGCTGCCCCTGTCGTTCTTGTGTGAGCTGCGTTTTTTCAGCTTCAAGACGTGCGTGCAGTTCGAGCAATTGCGCTTCACGTTGCTGCGCTCGCTCGAGTGCGGAGGATGCCTCGCGTGACTCATCTTGCACAACGGTCAATCGCTCGCGGGCCGTCCCCAAGGTGGCAGTCACGCTAGCGCAGGCCTGCTCGTGTTGTTGCAATGTTGCACGCAACGATTCAACGTGAGCGGCCGCAGCGGCTTCTTGTGGCATCAGGGCATCAATGTCTTGCTGGCGCGCCAACATGCCGGCATCTTCGGCATCGGGGGCGTATAAGCTGATGGTGTGGCGCGAAAACTGATGCCCCTCTTTGGTGACGAGTACCGCGCCTGCAGGCAACGCAGCGCGCGTGCTGGCATCTGGTTCAGATGGGGCTGCATAAAAACCGCTCAACCACTCTTGTAACGCCGCTGACATCTCAGGCGTTGATGCAGTCAAAAAGCTTGAAAGCGGCTGCAATCCTGACACAGTAGCGATTTGTGCTGGCGAGCCAGAGGATGAAAACAACGCCGCTTTAGCCGGCGGACGATCAGCTAATAGCGTGGCTTCTTCATCAGAACCAACCTGCATCGCGTGGACGCGTTCACGCAACACCGATTCAAACGCAGCTTCCCAACCGGGCGTGATACGCACGCCAGACCAAATTCGCGGACGTGAGGCTAAGTTGTGACGCTCAAGCCACGCATGAATTTTCCCGCTGGCTTCAATATCCGACTGAATTTTGCGCAAAGCGCTGAGGCGTGCCGCAATCGCCGCATGCGCGCGCTCCGCTTCTAGCATGGCGTCTCTGGCTAGGGTGCGCGAAGCTTCTGCGGACTGAAGTTGCGTTTCAAGTGACCCGACCACCTCACGCGCACGCGCGACTTCGCTTTGCGCTTGTTCTAAACGCGCCAAAAGCGACGCACTCAGTTGCGGGTCAGGCTGCTCAAGTGCTGCGAATTCGGCTTGCAATCGTGCTTCACGCTGTGCCAAGCCCTCTAAGGTGCGTTCGCCGTGCGACAAATTAGCTTGCTCAACTTGCACGCGACTTTGCGCTTGCATTGCCTGACTACGCGATTGGTTAAGGCGCTCTTGCGCCGAACGAAATTGCTGTTCGGCCACCGGTAACTTGGCGCTTTCTTGTTGTTGAAGCTGTTGTGCCTGCCCCACCCGCTCGGTGGCGTCGACTTGTCGACTGGCCCACATGTGCAGCGCTTGCGTGAGGCCACCACGTTGCGCTTTCCAAGCGTCTAATTGCACACGCAATTCAACGTGACGACTTTCGGTGCGCTGACGGGTTTCTTCAACATAGCGCAACTCG
>CANIIA010000086.1 GCA_947467435.1 Betaproteobacteria bacterium | reverse complement strand
TTTCAGCACGACACATCAACGATCGACACTTGCCTGACAAGGCCATCGATGTGATCGACGAAGCGGGTGCCGCGCAACGAATCCAACCCAAATCCAAACAGAAAAAAGTGATCGGCAAAGCGGAGATCGAAGACATCATTGCCAAAATTGCGCGCATCCCACCGCGCTCGGTGTCGATGGACGACCGCAGTGCACTAGCTAAATTAGAACGCGACCTCAAGGCCACCGTGTTTGGTCAAGATCAAGCGATTGAAGCGCTTTCTTCTGCCATCAAGATGGCGCGCTCCGGTTTAGGTAATCCACAAAAACCGATTGGTAACTTTTTATTAAGTGGCCCAACCGGAGTAGGTAAAACCGAAGTGGCGCGGCAATTGGCTTACTGTTTGGGCATCGAGCTCATACGCTTTGATATGTCCGAATACATGGAACGCCACGCGGTGTCACGCCTCATTGGCGCTCCACCCGGCTACGTGGGGTTTGAGCAAGGCGGTTTACTCACTGAGCAAATCACAAAAAAACCGTACTGCGTGTTGCTGCTCGATGAAATTGAAAAAGCCCATCCGGATATTTTCAATATTCTTTTGCAGGTGATGGATCACGGCACGCTCACCGATAACAACGGACGCAAAGCGGACTTTCGTAACGTGGTCATCATCATGACCACCAATGCGGGAGCCGAAGCCCTTTCAAAACACGTCATGGGCTTCACCACCAACCGCGAATCTGGTGACGAAATGGAATCGATCAAGCGCTTATTCACGCCAGAGTTCCGTAATCGTCTCGATGCCATCATTTCGTTCCGCGCCCTGGATGAAGAAGTGATCTTGCGTGTGGTCGATAAATTTCTCATGCAACTTGAAGAGCAATTGCAAGAGAAAAAAGTCGAAGCCACGTTCACGCCTGCGCTCAAAGCTTGGCTGGCCAAAACCGGGTTCGACCCGCAGATGGGCGCACGGCCAATGGCTCGACTCATTCAAGACACCATCCGCCGCGCATTGGCTGATGAATTGTTATTTGGCAAACTGGCCAACGGTGGCAAAGTAACGATTGATCTGGATGCAGACGACAAAGTCACCCTACGCTTTGAAGAAGAGTCTGCGGTGGTTGCGTAACGTATCGCGTTCGTCAAGCGCATTGACGTTCAAACAAAAAACCGCGCATGGGCGCGGTTTTTTTTCGCCAATTTTTCTGCACCGCGCCTTGACAGTTGCTTGATGAAAAACCACACTGCGCGACAAACTAAAGTCTGGCCGCTCAACTTGGAGGAACGATGTACCGAACCCTGATCGCCTTGATGTGTGCCTTGTATGGCAGCTTTGCAATGGCGCAAGCCACCGATCCCAACCTCGGACGCAACCTTGCTGCGGCCTGTGCCATTTGTCATGGCACCAACGGTGTCAATGCGGGTGGATTACCTCATCTTGCAGGCCTACCGCGTGAGTACATCGCTCAACAGCTGCGCGATTTTCGCGATGGCAAACGTCCCGCCACGATCATGCATCAGATCTCGAAGGGTTATACCGAATCACAAATTGAAGCGCTGGCTGCTTTTTTTGCTGCACAGCCTACGCGCTAAGGAGCTGGCTATGTCCCATCCAATGAATCGTCGCGAAATACTCAAACTGATCGCTGCAGGTGCGGCGAGCACCACGCTAGCGAGCTGCGCAAGCACCCCAGAAGCACGCAAACCTTTAGCCCGCGTGATCGTGATTGGTGGTGGCTATGGCGGCGCCACTGCTGCACGCTATTTGCGACTGTGGGGTGGCAATCACATCGAAGTGTATCTAATCGAGCGCAACACCAACTTTATTTCATGCCCCCTGTCTAACTTAGTGTTGGGTGGATCGCGTCAAATCGATGACCTCACCATGAACTACGCCAAGCTACGCGAGCTTGGGGTCATTGTGCTCAACGACGAAGTCGTCAGCATTGATGCGTCCAAAAAACGCATCAGCCTGAAAAAAATTGCTGATCTTGATTACGATCGCCTGATCGTTTCACCTGGCATTGAACTGATGCACGAGCAAATTACCGGCTACTCCGCAGAAGCGCAAAAACGCGTGCTGCATGCCTGGAAAGCCGGTCCAGAAACGGTGGCGCTCCGTGAGCAACTGACCAGCATGCGTGACGGTGGCGTGTATGTGCTGTCGATTCCCAAAGCACCGTACCGTTGCCCACCCGGGCCGTACGAACGCGCCAGTCAAGTCGCGCATTACTTCAAGCAAGCCAAGCCGCGTTCAAAAGTATTGGTACTTGATGCCAACGAAGACATCGTCTCGAAAAAAGGTCTGTTCTTATCTGCGTGGAACGATTTGTACAAAGGCATTTTGCAATACGTCCCCAATCAGGAAGTGCGTGAGCTGGATGCAATGACCGGCACAGTCAAAACCGAATTCGACACACACAAAGGTGATGTACTCAACGTATTACCACCGATGCGCGCAGGAAACCTCGCGCGTGATGCCAAACTCATTACCCACAACAACCGCTGGTGTGATGTGGATTGGCTCAGCATGGAATCGACCGCTGCAAAAGGCATTCACGTTTTAGGCGACGCCACCTTAGCTGCACCAGCGATGCCCAAATCAGCCAGCATGGCAAATAATCACGCCAAGATCGCAGCGGCGGCCATCCTGGCACAGGTACTTGGCGAAGCACCCAACCCACAACCGGTCATCGCCAACACCTGCTATAGCTATGTGAGCGACAGCGAAGCCGTGCACGTCACCTCGGTGCATCGTTACGATGCAGAAAAGAAAACCTTACTCACCGTCCCGGGCAGTGGTGGCGTATCGAGTGCACGTAGCGCACTTGAAAAAGCGTACGCCGATGCGTGGGCACGCAACATTTGGTCAGATACGCTCGGCTAAGAAAAACTCTAGCGGGTGTTTTCGCGCTCGCTGTTCGCGAGCGTCTGTCGGGTGCGGGCTTTTGCGCTAGCGTTGACCGGTACTGCCAAATCCACCAGCGCCGCGGCTTGAGTCATTAAACGCCGTGACCACGTTCCATTGAACTTGCAAGACCGGAACAATCACCAATTGCGCGATTCGATCCATGGGCGCGATGGTGAACGCGTCACGACCACGGTTCCATACCGAAATAAACAGCTGGCCTTGGTAATCCGAATCAATTAACCCCACCAAATTGCCCAACACAATGCCGTGCTTTGCGCCCAACCCTGAGCGCGGCAAGATCAACGCTGCATAGGCAGGATCGGCAATATGAATCGCCAGCCCCGCGGGCACCAATTGCGTATCCCCCGGCTGAAGCGTCAATGGTGCATCTAAACACGCACGCAAATCCAACCCTGCAGCACCAGGGGTGCCATACGTGGGCAAAGCCTCTTTTAAGCGCGCATCTAATACCTGCACATCGATCGTCTTCATTTTTTTCCTTGTGAACCACGCGGCAAACGTGCCGCGATTTGTGCAATCAAGGTGCGCGCGAGTGGCAATTTAGACGCGCGTGGCAGCGGATGTTCGCCCGCTTCATCAAACAACGTCACCGCATTGTCGTCAGCACCAAGTGCTTGCTCAGCAAGATTACCAATCAATAAGGGAATATTTTTACGCCGACGTTTTTCACTTGCATGCTGCGAGAGTTGTTCACTTTCAGCAGCAAATCCCACACAAAAAGGCGCCTGCGGTAAGCCCGCCACATAAGCAAGGATGTCGGGGTTTTCTTCGAGTAACAAGGTGCGCTCTGATGCTGTGGTTTTTTTGATTTTCTGCTGTGCAATTGTTTGCGCACGATAATCTGCAACCGCTGCAACGCCTATAAAAATATCTGCGGTGTTCACGACGCGCTTCACTGCATCGAACATGTCTTGCGCAGTGCGTACATCAATCCGTTGTACCCCACTGGGCGTTGGCAGCGCCGTAGGGCCACTAATCAACAGCACTTGGGCGCCTGCTTCACGCGCAGCACGTGCCAAGGCATAACCCATTTTTCCGGAACTCGCATTCGTGATAGCGCGCACTGGGTCAATCGGCTCAACCGTGGGCCCAGCGGTCATGACCACATGCCGACCTTGTAAAATTTTTGGTTGAAAAAACGCGTCGATTTCTTCAAGCAAAATTTCTGGTTCAAGCATGCGACCCAAACCAATTTCGCCGCACGCTTGCTCACCCGCACCCGGGCCTGCCAACAACACACCATCGCTTAACAAGGTCTGAACATTACGTTGGGTGGCCGGGTGTTCCCACATTTGACGATTCATCGCTGGCGCCAGCATGGCAGGACATTCGCGTGCTAACAATAACGTGCTCAGCAAATCATCCGCACGGCCGTGCACAAGCTTGGCCATGAAATCTGCGGTAGCGGGCGCCACCACAATCAAATCACGATCGCGTGATAAATCGATATGCGCCATGCCATTGGCCACGCGCGGATCCCACAAATCAGTCCACACCGGTTGACCAGACAAGGCTTGCATGGTGGCCGTGCCAATAAACTGCATCGCTGCTTGGGTCATGACGACCCGCACGTCATATCCCGCTTTAGTCAACGAGCGTAAAAGTTCAGCCGATTTGTATGCAGCTACGCCACCAGTTAATCCAAGGAGGAGGCGCTTGCCAGCCGTCGTTGTCATCTGAATACGTGTCGAGGCGTTGTCAGGGAGGGCGATTCTACGGGAAAGACGAACAAGTGGCGATTTCAGATTGGCCGATGGGCGAGCGCCCGCGTGAACGGCTACTTAGCGCGGGTCCAAGCAGTCTTTCAGACGCTGAGTTGTTGGCGATTATCTTGCGCACCGGCGTGCGTGGCTGTAGCGCCGTCGATCTGGCGCGAGCGCTGATCCAACACCACGGTGGACTCGCAGGACTATTACGCAGTCATACACAACGAACGCCCACGGTGCGTGGTCTGGGCCCTGCCAAACGCGCACAACTTGCCGCGATCGTTGAATTAGCGCGACGCGCGATCGGGGAAACACTACAACAGCAAGAAGTGCTCAACGCGCCGCAGGCCGTACGAGATTATTTACGCTTGTGGCTCGGCGGTGTTGAACATGAATGTTTTGTGGTGTTGTTTCTGGATGCACAACACCGCATCAAAGACTCCGAAACTTTATTTCGTGGAACGCTCACACAAACCAGCGTCTATCCGCGCGAAGTCGTGAAGGCCGCGCTACAACGCAACGCCGCCGCCGTCATTTTTGCGCATAATCACCCCTCGGGTAACGTCACTCCAAGTCACGCCGACCAAGTGCTCACACAAACGCTGAAGCAAGCCTTGGCCTTGATTGAAGTGCGCGTACTCGATCACTTTATTGTGGCAGGCAATCACACCCAATCATTTGCCGAGAGCGGACTTCTTTAAGCGGTCAAGCGATCAAGTCTGCGAAACCACTGCCTCAACTCACGGCACCACTGAGCGAGTGCGCTGGCGCCGATCCCAAGCAATCGCAGCCGCCGCGAGCACCACCATCAGCGCAAGAATATTCGCGGCCATCATCTCGCGTCCACCCGATCTAAAAAAAAGATGCGGTAACTGTAATGTAAAAGCAATCGCCGCCAACAAACGCAATCGTTCGGAACGCAATTCAGAAGAAAAAGTCAGCAGCATCGGTACAAAAAATAAAATCCAATGACCTGGCCACCACCAGCCCACAAATTTTTTGGTGAGGATGCGCACGTTATCTGCTGGTGTCGCCTGCAGTAGTTCTTGTATGGCACCCACATACACACTGGGCGGCGCGGTCAGTGCATCGGGCATCGATGTGGCCGTGGTCATCGGCACGAACTGATGACCAAACACCCAATTATGGAGCGGCATCGCCAACACTAAAAAAATACCGATGGTTTCTAGCGGCTTCACGGTCATGAACGACGCAAGCGGTCGTCGCCATACCCACAGCAGAGAAATTAATATCGCCGCCAACACAAAGTTCGGGCGCAAAAAGGTGGAGATACCTAACACCAGAAAGCCAAAGGCTAGCGCAGGATCTGGCTGATTGTTTTCGCGCGCCCCTTTTAATGCAGGTAAGTGACGAACAAAAATCAGTAATGCGCTACAAATCAACAGCACCCCCAATGGATCACTGTACCCGTCCACTGCGGCTTTAATGATTTGCACAAACTTAGTCACCGACAGCAATACAAACAGCAAAAACACGCTCAACCGAGGCGTTAACTCACGCATCAAGTAATACAGCACCATTGGAATAAACAAGACGCACAAGGCTTGGCCGAATCCAGATGAGCCAAACACAAAGAGTTCTAGCGCGCGGAAATACCGCATCCCAGGCATAAACCCAAAGACCGGCTCACCGCCTTCGAGCGCGTGCGCAATATTGCCGTCAATTAAATCCAAGGCAATCTGTCTGGCCCAAGACAAATACAACATGGCATCGCGGTTATGCAAATGACCCGGCAGGCCCAATAAAAAATCGGGTGCAACGACGCCCATCAATGTCGCGGTCGACACAAAAATCACGATGGGCGTCCATCCTACAGCGGAAATCTCGAGCCCGAGAAACAACACCAAGACCAAACTCAACAACACAAAAGCGCGATGGGCAAACTGCTGCATCTGTAACTTGGAAGAAGGTGCCAAGTTGAGTGAGAGTGGTTTCGGTACACCAAGGTGTAATGCCCAAAATCGATCACCCACATCGGCATCGGTCAGCTGACGACACGTCGCTTGTGCCTTCGCATCTTCGATCTGTACGCGCTGCTCCCAATACAGCGGCCCCTGCCAACACAAGGTGCTCTCGCGCATGGCGGGCGTGATTCGATAAGCTACATAAAATGCGCTCGGTGTTTTGTTCGGATTTTCAGCAAACAAACGCCACACATAAGACAAATCAAACAGCACATCTGCAGCAAACGGGACAGCGGGCTGGTGTGCAATCGATTGCACCAAGCGACTGTAATCTGCCTTCACAAAAAAGGCATCAGCCGAACGCGCAAAACGCTCTGGATTGAGATGGAACTCTGTCCAACACGGCGCACGGTTTTTCCATGGAAACAAGCCGTCAGGGTCGCAAACTAAGTTTGGATAAGCCGCGCGATACTCCGCTAAAAATCCATTCAATACATGCGCAGGCAATTGCGGCTGATAGACAGTCGCCAAATTATGTTCGTTTGGTACGAAAAGATTGTGGCCTTCTTCCCACTGCGGCGGAGTCCAAAAAAAAGTCACGATCTGCGCAAAGACAAGTACGCCCAACCAACGCCAACCCGCTTTAGCGCGCACACGGCCAATCACAATCACCAAACAGGCCAGTGCCAAGGCCACCAGTTGCCAAGTGGCGTGCAGGGGCACACCAAGCATCAACATCGCTACCACCCCAAACATCAGCTTGCGGCTCATCGACTTCTCCAGGTCACGGCTGCACTGGCCAGATAATTCCACGCCACGCCCACCAAGGTGCCCGCTGCAGCCGCTAACACCCAACCCTCACGAATAAATAACGCAGACGCCACACCAACATTGGCAATCACACCCAACCCGCATACAGCGTAAAAACTAAACAAACCACTCACCCAGGCGAAACCGCGCCGCTGCCGGTCGTGATAAGTCAGCCAGTTATTTAAAGCGTAGTTACTGGTCATCGCAGTCAGTGTTGCGATCGTTTGCGCGGTCCAAAATTCTGTTTGTAAAAAGCGAAATGCAAACCACAACACCGCAAAATGCACCGCTACACCAGAAGCGCCGACTAACGAGAATAGAAAAAATCGCAAGGGCAAAAACTGACTGATGTATTTGTCCATCAGCATCAACGCAAACTCCAACATCACGCCAGAATCTAATTTGCTTTCGCCTTCAAGGCGCGCACGAAAACGATAAGGATACTCCGCCACTCGTAATGGCGTTGGCACCGAGGCCAAGAGATCCAGCAAAATTTTAAAACCTCGCCCCGATAGGCGTCGTACCGCAGACTCAAACACACTGCGGCGTAAAACAAAAAAACCGCTCATCGGATCGGTTAACTCCGTACGCACCACATGCTTGGCCAAGCGCGTCGCAAACTGGCTCATACGCACCCGCTGTTCATTCCAACCTGCGACCGATCCTCCGCTGATATAGCGACTACCGACAATCACATCGAGTTGCTCGAGCTTTAATTTTTCCCACATCGGCCGCAAGATAGTTTCATCGTGCTGTAAATCTGCATCCATCACCGCAATAAACGGCGCGCTTGTACTCAAGATGCCTTCCACAACGGCACGCGACAAGCCGCGTCGGCCAATACGCTCGATCAACCGAACATGTGGCTTGGCCTGCGCCAAGGTACGCACGGCCTGGGCAGTACCATCAGGTGAATCGTCATCGACAAACACCACCTCCCAACGCAGGCCTGCCAGCAAATGCTCAAGCCGCGCAACCAATTCGGCGACATTGGCACGCTCATTGAAGGTGGGCACGATGATGGCTAGTTCAGTCATGCCCGCTTTCAGTTTGTTGCACGCGACGCAACTTAGCGTGATGCCTGAAAATGCATGGGATACAACTGCGCAACAACTTCTCCCTGACTGTCCCAAGCCTTGCAACCGTCAATAAAGTACGGTTTATTTTTGGCGGTGTTTTCGTCCATGATTAATTGCGATTGCACTTGTGCAGCATTTTTTCTTTTATCTGGCCAACTACCTAAAGTTTGATAAGCAACGGTGGCCATCGGAAACAACAACTCGCGTAAATGCGTACAGCCTTTGACGCCGCCAACCGCAGCAGCCACGGCCTTACGCCACCCCGCTGCCAGTCGCGCACCGATCAACGCTTTATAGGCAGGCGCCACCGTAAAGCATGGATTGTACGGTGCCTCGTTGGTCACCACCTCGATATCGCGTACCGTCATGGCGTCATCTAATGTGAGCCGCGCTTGCATGTCATGCACATGTAAACCCGCAGCACGTAATCCACGCATGGGTTCATCCACAGCGTAGGTCTTGGTATCAATGATGCGTGCTTCAATGTCCCACAGACCATCTTCGCGATGAAAACCCTCACAATGAATCGTGCGGGTATGCATGTGCCGCCGCGCGGCCGGTGTCGATAACGCCATGGTGAGGCTCTCAAAAATCGTAGAGGGTGGCCGGATTGTCTACCAAAATGCGATCGCGCACCCGCTGATCCGACACCCAGCGAGCAAACACGTTAAACAAGTCACCATCGTTGGGCATCGGGGGCTTCACCATCACGTGCGGCCAATCGCTCCCCCACAACAATCGTTCGGGTGCTGCCGACAATAGCGCACGCGCAAAGATATCGGTATCGACAAAGTCCGCTGCAGACGAGGCCAAACGGTAAGGCGCGGTGAGCTTGACCCAAGCTTTTCCGGTTTGCATCAAACGCAACAGTGCCAGAAAACCGGGGGTGGCTATACCTCGTGTCACGGGCACGTAACCCAGATGACCAAACACCACATCGACAGGAAAATTTTTTAGCTGTTGATCCAGATCGGCAAACGCATCCACATGCATTAAAAATTCCATGTGCCAACCCATGGGCCGAATACGCTGCGCGAGTGTGGTGAGTTCAGCCAGCGGCAGGACCCCTTTGTTGTGTTTCAGGTCCACAATATTGCAACGAACGCCACGCACACCACAGGCATGCAAGTACGCGAGTTGTGCCTCCGACACATCCATCGGCACCACCGCCACCCCTCGCAAACGCAGTGGGTCTTGTTCTAAGGCATCGAGTAACGCGCGCAGATCCGTGCCATACACGCTGGGTTGCACCAACACACCACGCGTGACACCCAAGGTATCTAGAAGATGTCGATAGGCAGACAGCGGTGCAAGCGCTGGCGTGTATAAACTTTCTGGCACGATCGGATACGCAGCCAACGGACCACAGATATGGGCATGCGTGTCACAGGCATTGGCAGGCAACACACATTCCGGTGCGCGCGGCTGCGGATCAAACGGTGTGCATAACGGCGCGGACGATGCAGACAACGACATTAATTCGTCACGCCAGCCGCTTGAAGAATTTTGCGCACGCGCTCGCGTTGTTCATCGGTAATCGTTAAGCGCTCAGCAAAATCGCGACCCACCGGACGTGTGGCATCAATACCCATTTTGGTGACGGTAAAAGTTTCTGGATCTGAGGTTGGATCCAGAATCGCGCCTTTACTATTTGGAATAAAGACAATATCGCGCTCGGCTT
>CANIIA010000085.1 GCA_947467435.1 Betaproteobacteria bacterium | reverse complement strand
TTGGTGATCATGGTGCTGATCACGCCACGCGCCGTGGTGTCTGTTTCTGTTTTTGCCACACGCGAAAAGCCAGCCTTGATATCCGGTGGCAATAACTTCACCGCGCGGATGTAGAGCATTTTTGCGGCTTCTTCGACCTGCAATAAATCGACTGTCAGCATTTGCGTTATTGCACCGTGATTTTTCGATCGCGCACTACCACGGCCCAACGCGCCGACTCTTCTTTGATCGCACGCGCCATTTCTTCGGGGGTGTTACCCACAGTCACCATACCTTGTGCGTAAAACCGCGCACGCATTTGCGTGTCATCTAACGCTCTGCGTGTGTCGCGATACACCTTATCAATCACCTCACGCGGAGTGCCCGCCGGGGCAACCAAACCGAACCAACCAGCATTTTCAAACCCAGGTAATGTGCGTGCAACCGGTGGTACATCGGGAAGCTGCGCCACGCTTTGTGCGCTGGTCACACCCAACGCCCGCAAACGGCCGCTTTGAATGTAACTCATCGCTCCCGCTAAGTTAGCCAACATAAAACTAGTTTCACCGCCCACCAATCCTGCCAACGCCGGGCTTTCGCCTTTATAGGGTACGTGTACGGCATCCACCTTCGCGGTAAATACAAAATTTTCTGCGGCTAAATGCACTTGCGATCCAATGCCCGCTGAACCAAAGGTCAACACGCCGGGCTGCTGACGCGCGGCATCGAGTAATTCTTTGATCGTTTTATGCGGTGAATTAATCGGTACCACTAACACTTGCGGACCCGACACCACGTTCGTGATCGGTGAAAAATCTTTGTCCGGATCGTAAGTCATTTTTTTGTAGACATGCTGATTCGCGGTAAGGACTGAACCCGAGGGAAACAACAAGGTGTAACCATCTGGCGTTGCACGCGCCACTTCCGAGGCACCCACACCGCCGCCTGCGCCACCGCGGTTTTCAACCACCACGCTCTGCCCCCAGGTGTCACTGAGTTTTTGCGCCAACATGCGCGCAGCAATATCCGTTGCGCCGCCGACTTGAAACGGCACGATCAAGCGTACGGGGCGCGTCGGCCATGTTTGTGCCTGCACGTGCATCGCTGCAATGAATCCAACCACTATCCCGATGAAGTAACGCAACACCATCTGAACCTCCTGTGATCCGTTATAAGGCCAGCGCAAACGCACACCCGACAACAAAGGCCGCACCCACTGAACACGCCAGTAACGTTTTCTGCCAATCACGCCAAGGCAAAAACTCCAGCGCCAAGACCCGCAAGCCGCCAGTCATATGTAAAGCCAGCAAACAAACCAAACCCCATTCCGCAAATTTAAAAAGCGGCCGATCGGTCCAGCGTAAAAAATGCTCGAGCGCGTCAGGGCCCTGCAGGCTTTGGCTCAAGGCCCAAAAATGCAGCGGTAAAAATAACGCCAACGCCACGCCAGAGATCCGATGTAACGCAAACGCCCACCAACCTGCGTGTTGACGTGACCGTGCATCATTCATGCGCGAGGGGCGATGTATGTGACGTGTCATTGACCTGCCCCAAACACACCGAGTACGGCGCGCGCACCAACAATGATCAGGAGCAGCGCAAATGCGCCCAAACACAGATCGCGCAGCCATCCACGCCAACCCAAAGTCTCACCCAGCACCGCACGCAAACCCACCACGGCGTGTACCGTGACCGTCACGACAAACACACTATAAAAAATCAACCAGGCCAGTTGGCCTTGCGTGCGCGCCAAAATTTCTGCAGCGCTCAATCCACCGCGCACCGCAATCACCATGGTCACTAAATGAACGCTCACACAAACCGCCAGCACCATGGCCGAGCCACGCTGCGCAATCCATAGCCACGTCTGTAAACGGGCGCTCAACGCGCCTCCATCGTGATGGATTGGTCATGCGTGAGCCGCATCACAGCGCGCTTCGCACGTGTACTGGTGCTGCTCATAGTTGCCCCTTGAGCGTAGCCTTGGTCAGCGCACGTTTTAGTCCGGCGATACCAACCGTTGGAGAAATATTTTTTGGACACCGTTCGGCACATGACACATGCGTGTGACACGCTTGGCAGCCGGCATCGCCTGACACCGCGCGCAGATGGTCGAGCGTTGCCGTGTCGCGTGCATCTTGCACCAACGTCCATACGCGATTTAACGCTGCCGGGCCCAAATACGCTGGATTCCACGCGACGGTATCGCACGAGGCATAGCACACGCCGCAGCCGATACATTCAATAGCCGCATCAATCGCGCGTCGTGCAGGTGAGTCGGGTGGCACGGTTGCAAAATCATCGTGACGCGTTTTAGCGCCCGAGAATTGACCGCTGGCGGCGGCCCATTGATCAAAAAAAGGTGCCATGTCGGTCACTAAATCGCGCACGATTGGCAAATGATTTAACGGTGCAATTTCTAGCGCGCCCTGATCATCAATCACTTTGGATACATGCGTGCGACAGGTCCATCGTGCGACACCGTTCACGGTCATGGCGCACGAGCCACACATCCCCACACGACATGCAAACCGATACGCTAAGGTGGCATCGAGTTGGCGCTGTACATAAGTGACCACATCCAACACGGTCTGGCTTTCTTGTCGTGGCACTTGATAGGCGCTAAATCCGCCCTCGGCATCACCACGCCAAATGCGTACGTGTAAGTCACTCATGCGTGCACCGCTGGGGCAGGATGTCGTTCGATCATGGCATTCACACACGCGGGTTGATTGGCCTTCACCGCTTGTTGCAAACACGGCGCAAGATGTGCAGCATCAGGCGCATACGCACCAACACCACCCAAGGCCTGCACCACCGCATCGTAGCGCGTCGGCAGTAACTCACACGCAATCGCACGTGCCTTTCCATAGGCACGCAGTTGAATTTGATGTTCTGCGTTCCAACACGCGTCGTTCCCAACAATCGCCGTAAAGGCCAGTTGTTCGCGCACCGCGGTATCGTATTCCATGGCATGAAAACCAAAGGTTCCATCGCCTAACATCGCGAGTACTGTCGCTTGTGGTCGTGCGAGTTTGGCGGCAATGGCAAAGGGTAACGCACTACCAATCGCACCGGCAGGGCCATTAATCAGTCGCGTCGGCGCATCCACACTGGCTTGCGCCCATTGCCCAAATTCGCCGCCATCGCAAATGAATACGGTCTCACGATGCGCCCGATGTTCTGCATCGATCAACGCTTGCACTGCGCGCCCAACTTCCAATGGATGGGCCGGTGATCCTGCAGCGGTTTGAATCGTCCGCCACGCCACCGGACGATGACGTAAAGCGTCGTGCACTTCGTTGCCCCAAGTGCTCTTCAACGCTTGTGCACGCTGCGTGAGAGCCGCAATGGTGGCAAACGGTTCTGACACTGCAGCCAGCGTAATTCGGCTGGCATCACCGATGGCATAGCCGGCACGCGTGAGCATCGCTGGATCGGGATCCAGTACGATCAAACGACACGCCGCGTTTAACGCAGGCGCTTGTGCAAATTTCAAGGTGAAATCTGGCAACTTACCGATCAACACCACCAAGTCGGCTTGCGCTAACACGGTGGGGAATGCACCCAAGCGTGGGTCATTCACACCACGCGGACTTTCCATACAAATGACGGGCAAATTTAACGCTGTGGCTAACGCTTCGCGCGCGGCGCGGCCGCGATCGGTGCTCATGGCCGGGCCGGTGAGTAAGAGCGGTCGTTTTGCTGCATTGATTTCGCGCAACACCGCGTCAATCCCTGCCTCCCCCAAGCACGCGGGCTGTGTGGTGAAGGCGTGCGCTGCGGGAATGCGTTGTTCTGTTGCAGTGACCTTGTGTTCAAGTACATCAAAGGGCAACGACAGATGCACCGGACCCGGACGACCAAATTGTGCGTGACGCACCGCGCGCGCAAATTCCTGTCCGATGTGTTCCGCGCTTTGCGCAGTGAATGCCGCTTTGACCACGGGCGCGGCCATCTCTGCTTGACGCATTTCTTGAAATGCACCTTTGTGCAGTTCATTGAAAGGCGCATGACCCGAGAGCATCACCAGCGGCGATTCAGACATCAACGCGGTATACAGCGCCGAGATCCCGTTGGCGTGACCCGGCCCACCGGTGAGTAACGCCACGCCCACTTCACCGGTTAAGCGCGCCCATGCATCTGCGGCATGCACCGCAGCGGCCTCATGACGAAAATGATGCAGCGTCAGGCCCGCATCAATCGATGCATCAAACACCGGCATGATCTGATTACCCGAGAGCGTAAATACATGGCGCGCACCCATCCGCGCAATGGACTGCGCCAACACATCTGCGCCACGCAAGGCTGCCGCCATGTTGAGCCTTTCCTAGAAAAAGCAGGCGCGCAGATCACGCGCCCGCTTTGCTGCTTAGGCGCTTTCGTATAAACGCGTTAATACAAACTGGCGCTGACCCAACGCTTCGGCGGCAGTTAAGCGACCGTTTGCCGTGCGGAACATGCATTCAATTAATGCATCACCCGCTTGATCGGGTGTCATTTCTCTACGCAACAAGCCAGACACATCCACATCGATGTGTTCGCTCATCGTGCGTACAGTGCGCGGGTTAGCGCAAATTTTAATCACTGGCAAAATCGGATTACCAATCACGTTACCTTGACCCGTGGGAAAGAAATGCACGGTGTAACCGGACGCAGCACACAAGGTCACCATTTCGGCGGCGGCTGAAGAAGAATCCATAAACCACAAACCAGGGCTGGTGGGCTCTTCAGCTTTATCGAGCACACCGTCGACGAAGCACTTCTTGCCGATTTTCTGAATATTTCCCAAGGCTTTTTCTTCGATGGTGGTCAGACCACCGGCGATATTTCCCTTCGTGGGCTGTGAGTCAGATAAATCGCTGGTTTTGTGGCGCTCGATGATGGCTTGATAGCGATCGAACATGAACTGAAATTTTTTGCGCACATCATCGTTACGGCAACGCGCCGCGACCAAATGCTCACCCCCGGTGAGTTCGGTGGTTTCGCCAAACACCATGGTCACTTGATGCGGATATAACTTATCAAACGCATTTCCGACGGTGGGATTGGCACCGCAACCCGAGGTGGTGTCTGATTCGCCGCACTTGGTTGAGATCCATAAGTCAGACATTGGCCGCTCAACGCGACGCAATTCTGAAGCCCACTGCACATACTCTTTGGCGACTTTGGATGCACGCATGATGGTGTCATGATCACCGTGCTGTTCGATGCCAAAGAACGACACAGGCTTACCGGTGGCAGCAATTCCATCCGCGATTTTTTTCGCCCACTGATCTTCGATACCAATCACCACCACGGCGGCGACGTTGGGGTTTGCGCCCGTACCAATCAATGTCTTGAAATGCAGATCTAAGTCGGCACCAAACTGCAAGCGACCATACGGATGCGGTAACGCCATTACGCCTTTGATGTTATGCGCAACCGCTTCGCACGCCGCGTTGGACAAATCATCCACTGGCAAAATAATCACGTGATTACGCACGCCAATGCGCCCGTTTTCACGTTTATAACCCCAAAAAGTTGCTTTGCTTAAATCGATGGCCATGTTGTTTTCCTTACCAGCGCTTGGTCTTGATGTTATGGACATGCGCATGTGCGCCAATGGCAATCGGTGCAACCACCTTGCCAATATCAATGCCGTACTTGATCACGGTATCGCCCGGTTTGTATTCACGTAGCGAAACTTTGTGGCCAATCGGAATATCGTTTTTCGCGTCGACTTTGATTTCTTTGTCTTGCTCCATGATCCAACCGATCAAGGTCTGGCCCGTTTTAATGCCTTCGACAACGACAACGCCAACGCCATCGCCTTCGTCGTGAACGACGAAATGAATCATGCCCGCCTCCGCAAATAGTCTGGATAAAGAAACGGCAGTCTAGGTGCGTGCAGCGCAGCAAGTCAACTAGATGACCTGCATGATTCGCATGGTAAATTGCGCCTGATGCCACCGACCATCGCGCAAAGCGCAGCTCAGGGCCACGGCCCACTCTACAAAGAAGTGAAACGCTTACTCACGCAAAGTTTGATCGAGCGCGAGTGGGCGCCCGGTGTCGCGCTGCCCTCGGAAACGCGTCTGGCAAAACGCTACGGCGTATCGATCGGCACGCTGCGTAAAGCCATCGATGAATTGGTGGCCGAGCGCATCGTGCAACGACATCAAGGACGCGGCACGTTTGTCGCGACACATAATGCCAATCGTTTGTTGTTTCATTTTTTTCATATTGTGGGTCGTGATGGCCACCAGGCGTTTCCAACCACACAAACCCTGCACTTTCGCTGCGCGAAAGCCACCGAAGACGAAGCCCAGCGCCTTGGTTTAGCGGCCCACGCCAAGGTGCTGCGTATTCGTAATTTGCTATCGCTTGAGGGGCAGCCTGTGATCGTCGATGACATCGTGCTGCCGCAAGCACGCTTTAGCGATTTGACCGCACAACGCTTCAAACAACGCGACAACACGATCTATCACCTGTATCAAACGGCCTATGGCATCAATGTCGTGCGCTCGAGCGAACGTTTATCTGCCGTTCTTGCAACGGCCGATATTGCTGCGCTACTCAAGATTCAACAGCACGCGCCGCTGCTCGCGATTAACCGCACCGCACTCACTTATCGTGATGCACCTGTCGAACTACGACGGAGTTTGGTCAATACCACTGCACACGAGTATCACAGTAATCGCGGCAAAGAACAGTCGGCAGGTTAATTAAACCGCGTTGGACGGTTGGCCTTCGGGTGCGCGCTTCGCTGCGGCATCGGTGGAGGCTGCGTCGAGCTCCGCACGCAAGCGTACTGGGCCTTGCCATGCAGGGTGCT
Organism: Betaproteobacteria bacterium; assembly: GCA_947467435.1. Classification (GTDB taxonomy): domain Bacteria; phylum Pseudomonadota; class Gammaproteobacteria; order Burkholderiales; family SG8-39; genus SZAS-79. The sequence goes on along the minus strand of CANIIA010000085.1, from coordinate 3,382 downwards.
TGCCTTGTTTGTCGGCGTAAAACGCGCGAAGCTGATTCATATCAGCGGTGAGGTCGTCACTGGGCCACAACACCGGACCAAGCCCCGCTTGTTTACGCGGGTAGTCAATAAACCCCATCACGATCGGCACATTGGCTTTGCGTGCGACGTGATAGAACCCACTTTTCCAATGTGCGGTGTAGCTGCGTGTACCCTCCGGCGGCATCACGAGAAACATCTGCTCCGAGGCGTGCATTTTTTCAACCAATTGATCGACCATATTTGATGCGGCACGCCGGTCTACCGGAATACCACCCAACGCGCGCATCAACCACGCCACCGGCCACGGAAACAGGGTGTGCTTTCCAACCCAATACGGGCGCACACCCAGCACCATCCCAGCCAACATCAACACCGGAAAATCCCAATTACTGGTGTGCGGAGCGCCAACCACCACGCACTTGGGGTGTAGCGCTGAGCCCACCACAAAACGCCACCCCACCAGCGCCAATCCGGCGCGACCGAGCCAAGCAATCACACGTCGACACATCAGTTTTGCTCACAAAAATAACGACTGGGTCTATGTTTCAATGACGCCGGAAATTTTGTTTGTATCATCAAGGCCGGACTCTAACAGTTTCCGCATTTTATTTATTATTGGAGCTTTCGGATGCAACGTCGTCACGTTTTACAAGCCTTACTTGCGGCAGGCACATTGCCAATGCAGCAGGTGTTGCGTGCGCAAAGTACGCCGATCACGCCCAATTTTTCACGCGACCCATTTCAACTTGGCGTGGCATCGGGTTACCCGAGTCATCACAGCGTTGTGTTGTGGACACGCTTGGCCCCGCAACCGCAACTCGCGGATGGCGGTGTTGACCCGCTTCCCATTGCTGTGCAATGGCAGGTGGCACGTGATGAGGCCATGCGTGATGTCGTCGCTTCGGGCACCCACATCGCCGATGCGCAGTGGGCGCATTCCGTTCACGTTGAAGTGACGGGCTTGGCACCCGCGCGTTGGTATTGGTATCGATTTCGTGTCGGCGAGGCGTTTAGCGCCATTGGTCGAACGCGCACTGCACCTGCACCGCAAACCCGCGTCGATCGCGTGAACTTTGCGTTTGCCTCTTGCCAGCAATACGAACAAGGTTGGTTTAGTGCGCACGCACACATTGCCAACGATGCGCCCGATTTTGTCGCGTTTCTTGGCGACTACATTTATGAGTCGTCTTGGGGTCGCGCACATGTGCGCAAACACAACGCCGGCGAGCCCTACACGCTGGCGGATTATCGACAACGGTACGCGCTATACAAAAGTGATCCGGATTTACAGCGCGCGCATGCAGCTTGTCCTTGGGTGCTGACTTGGGATGATCACGAAGTCGATAACGATTACGCCAACGATCGACCGGAAGACGGCATGCCACGCGATGCATTTTTAATACGTCGTGCCGCCGCGTACAAAGCATTTTACGAGCATCAACCGTTGCCCGCGCGCATGCGGCCGATTGGCGCAGATTTGCCGTTACATACGCAATGGCAATGGGGCGCACTACTACAACTGCATTTACTTGATGGACGTCAATACCGTTCTGCGCAAGTATGTCCAACACGCGCTGGTGGTAGCGCGATCGTTGATGTGGAGCGCTGTGCCGCGCTCAACGATCCAAGCTTAACCATGTTAGGGCAAGCGCAAGAACAGTGGTTGCACCACAGTCTTGGTCAGACAAAAGCGGATTGGAATGTGTTGGCGCAAGCAACGCTCATGGCGCCGCTCGATCGACGCAATCGTCAAGGTGCAGCACGCATATGGACCGATGGCTGGGATGGTTATCCGGCGGCTCGTCAACGCTTGCTCCAAACGCTCGCCACACAACGCGTGCGCAACCCCGTGGTGATTGGCGGTGATGTGCATCTGTTTTGGGTTGCCGATTTACATGCACAACCTGATCAAGCGCAATCGCCTGTCATTGCCAGCGAATTTGTCTGCACATCGATTACTTCGCAAGGTCCCACACAAGCCAGCGTTGATACCTTACTCAAGCAAAATCCCCATCTTAAATACGGGCACAGTGAACACCGCGGCTATGTGCGCGTTGAACTCACGGCGCAACAATGGCGTGCCGATTTGCGAGCGCTAGAGAATGAAAAAATACCAAATTCAAATTGCCAAACGCTGGCGCGCTTTGTGGTTGAATCAGATCGCCCAGGTGCACAACGCGAGTGAACAATGAATGTTGCGTGCATCGCGCAAACAACCGCGCGTTGCGTTTTATTGCGTATCCGATGCAGATGCCACATGGCACGCGCGACGCAAACGATCAAGCACAGCTTGCCATTCGGGCGTATCTGGTGGCGCTTCCACCAACATCACCTGGCATTGCGCTTGGTCTAATTCGCGTAACGCGGCGTATAACCCTTGGGCGTAGGCCTCGGGTTGTCGTGGCAGGCGCAACCAAAAATCGACGCGCTCGTCTGGATGAGAAAACGCCAACACCGCCGCATGTCCCGCATAGCGTGCAATCGCTGTATCGAGTGCGTGGGTTTCAATCAGGTGAGCCGGCGTGCGCGGCGCATAGTGGCTCGCGAGCGCGCCAGAAACTCGTGGTGTGTGATGGCTACCCGCGTGCGTCGTGCTGGTTTGCTGGGCCAAGGCCCCGCGCGCCGAGGACGTGGCAGGCTGCGCAATCGAGGGCGTAATTTTTTTCAGCGCCTGATCGATTTGTGCTGCGGTAATCAGCCCTGGGCGCAACACCACCGGCACAGCGCGTGTGCAATCGACAATGGTTGATTCAATACCAACATCGCACGCCCCTCCCTCCAACACACACGACACATCCGTACCCAAATCATCGCGCACATGTTGCGCAGTGGTCGGTGAGATTCGACCAAACCGATTCGCCGAAGGTGCGGCGATACCTAACGCGGGCATACGTGCCAAGTCTTGATCGAACGCGCGCAGCAACTGCAGCGCAACCGGATGCGAAGGCACGCGTAATCCAACACTGTCTTGCGCACCCGTCACCGCATCCAGCACATGCGCTGCACGCGGCAGCAATAACGTTAACGGTCCGGGCCAAAAAGTTTGCGCAAGAACACGTGCACTTTCTGGCACCACACGCGCCCAAGTAAACGCACGCGCTGCGCTTGCAAAATGCACAATCACTGGGTGTGCGCTAGGTCGAGCTTTGACCGCATACAAAGGTGCCCACGCCGAAGTATTGGATGCATCCGCTCCCAAGCCGTAGACCGTTTCTGTAGGAAAAGCGACCAATTCACCGTCGCCGAGTGCGCGCGAGGCCGCGGCAATCGAGGTCGCTGATTCAGGCACGCCCGATACCTAACGCCGTTCGCAATTGCATGGCGCGCGAAAGCGCTGCATCTAACGACGCATCAAGTACGG
>CANIIA010000084.1 GCA_947467435.1 Betaproteobacteria bacterium | reverse complement strand
CGCTTGATGAAGGCCTTACCCGCTGGCGCGCAAATGTTGGAATCGCTGGGTGAAGCGGTCGATGAGATCGAGGCCAATCAACTCAAAGCGGTACACGCACAGGCGCAAGGAGAAATTTTTTGGCAATTCACGCTGCCCTTTGCCGATCACAACCCGGTGCGTTTTACGTTTCAGCGCGCCGCACCCACACGCGAACAACCGCGTCCGCCGTTTGTGGTCAACGTGTACACCGAAAGTCCCGCATTAGGCGAAGTGTGGTTAAAGTCATCTATTGATGCAGAACGAAAAGTTGCGCTCACCATGTGGGCGCGTCGAGATCAAATTGCACAAGCCGCTGGCGCTGGTGAAAAACAACTCGCACGTGCGCTTGAAAAAGCCGGTCTCACCATGACGGCATTTCAGGTGTACAACGCAGCACGTCCTCGTGGTGACGCGGCGAACGCCGAACCGGGCGCGATTCTAAATGTTGAGGCATAACCCATCATGCGACCACCCAAAGAAGCTGCCGCCCTTGAATATGGTTTGCGTCCAGCCCCAGTATTGACGGCACACGCCAGCGGCGAAGTGGCCGAACGCATCATCGCTGAAGCACAGCGTCGCGGCGTGCATATTGCACACGACCCGCGTTTAGTGAGCATGTTGGGACAACTTCAGTTGGATCAGGAAATTCCACCGCATTTGTATGCGGCAGTGGCCGTGGTGTTATCTTGGGTGTATTGGCTCAAGGGCATGCAGCCTGGTGACGAGAAAAATACGCACGCAAAGCGTTAAGCGTCGGTGTATCCCCGACCACGACCGTAACCGCCAATGCGTCCAAGGCGGTCATACACCTCAACCGAGGCCGCGCTACTCTCGCCACTTTGTAACACGCGCAACGCACCACGAATCGCCTCGAGCTTGCTACGAATCAACACATCGTTGCGACGATGCGCATCGCGACACTCAGCCATCAGCGCTTGGAAGCTCATCCAATTGGGAGATTGAGAAAAATCCACAGGCATCTGCGCATTGGGTGGTGCGGTTAGACGCACGACCAACTGCGCGAGGGTGGCAAAAATTTCTGTTTTGAGTGGTTGCAGTTTCTCGAACGCATCGAGTGACTGACCACGTAAGGCCTCAAACTCTTCTTCGAGCAAGGCCTTTAGGCGATGCGCATCATTGCATCCAGCGTCGAGCGCGTCTGAAACTTCACGCGGCAAGTTCAACGCTGATCGCCTTGAATGACTTTAAATCCTTTGAAGTGACGCAATCGCAGCCGTGTTTAGCGGCTGGAATTACCCAACATTTTTTCCAGCGCGGCAAAACTCTCCGCCATGCGCTTGGGATCAAGTGGGTAAGCCCCTTCGATAATGGCTTTGCGAATCGTGTCGACCTTCGCCTGATCAAAACCAGACTCGGCATGCACGCGCTGGGTCAAATCGCTTAATTCAACGCGATCGCTCGACGAAGATGCCGAAGATGTTGACGCAGCAGCCACTTTGTCTTCCGAACGCTTACGCACCGGTTGAGCAATGGGAGGGCTAACGCGTCCCGTAGTGTTTGAAATTTCGTTTGGCATGATGTCCCTACTATATCAGCAAGTTACGCAAGGAATGCGGGGCTTCAAGGCTTGAAATCGACTAAACAGTACGAATCTTAAGGCGAATTTAAAAATTTGTATTGGTAAATAGCCGTAAAGAACTGGCGATTCAGTAAGAATCGAAGGTCTAGCCCCGATCCAGCGCTAACAACATCGACCAATCTTCCTAGGCAAAACACCACTTTGTGCCGTTTAAATGCCGCGGGCCGTATTCGGTCCTGTGACCACTCCATTCATTAATCGACCCGAGTCGGGGTTTTTCAACTGGATTTTTTCGCCCATCCGCGCATCCTGCAAAGCCTCAACGCGAATCGAGATCTCAACCCCACCGCTGGTGACCACCGTCAAAAGCACCCCGCTGCCCCGACGGATCAGCAAGGCGGGACGTAAATCCGCCGTGCGCAAGGGTTCCCCGGTACGCAGATTACGTGTCAACTCTTGGTTAGAAATCCCTGAAGAATCAAAGAAATAGCCTTGCATTGGACCGGGTGCGCTGACCGAGGCGAGTTCAAACAAGGCCGGCTCGACAATCTGTCCAATAGATAAGTTTTGCTTAGCAATCAATATCTTACGTAAGCTATTGAGATCTTCGACACGCAATACGTGGCCCGCCGGAAGATCCCGAGTCAACTGCGCTCCCTCGGGCATCGCCGCGGCGGTCACGGCGCCCGGAGGAATCTGGCTGCGGGCGATGTGCTCGATCTTAAAGTTCGTCGCTTTTAGCGTCTCCCCGGCTTTGATGGCCACGTTGATTCGGGCCACTGCGACCGCTTCTTCAATGTCCATAGAAGAAAGCACTGACCCGGTTCCCAGGGCGCGCTTGGTCATTTGACCCACCGCCTGCGCCCGGTCGGTCAAGCTGTTTGCCGGGGGGCGAACCACGGGGCGCAAATCAAGATCCGCCGGACTCAGCACCTGACCGGCCGCGACCGCCTTTAATAGAACCACCGTATTGCGCGGGGCAATCACGCTCACTTTGATGTAGAGCTGCCAAACCGGCGAATCACAGCGTGCCCGCACCTGCTCACGGCCGCCAAACGGAAAGTCAAATACCGGCGCAGCGCTGCAGTCCAGCACCCGAAGCCGGGCATCGAGTGGAGCAATTTCAACCAAATCGGGCGCCACGCCAGACTGACTAGCAACCCAGATTTTCAAATCTTGCAGTAAACGCTGTTTGTTGACCTCAGCTGGGGTGTCTGCGGCTAAGCCGGCCGACTGAATCCCAAACAACAGCGAAAAAAACAAAATAAAACTTAATAAACAATTATTTAAATTTTTCATGGGCTTGTATTTGCCACCCCGCGGCACTGTTTTGCCTGTATTGGCACGCTCCTTGCGGAGAGTCTCGTGTGACCGATTAAAACCGTCATTTGCTGAACACTTTTACCACCAAGCGGCGCGCTCTGTCACTGGATTGCGTCAAGTTAAACCAACCCAACACGCTTCAAGGGACGGCATGGAAATCTCAAGGCAAGTGCTGATTAACGCAGCACGAGAGAATAGCGGCGCTGCGCAGAATCGTACGGACGAAAACACCGGATTTCGGGATGTCTTCGCCAAAGCGACCATGCCATCGGCTAGCACACCAGGCGTCAAAACCCTGACACCTGGGCCTTTGCGCTTGGCGAGCTTGCCAAATGCAACCCCCAGCTACGCAGCAAGTTACGCCAGTACCAACCGTTTTTTAACCAGCTTACCGAGCAGCGCGCCTGCGCGAGCCTCTAATTACACGGTCAAAACTGGCGACACCATGTCGGGAATCGCCAAAAAATTGCTCGAGGCGTCTGGTCAAGATGCCAGCCCGCAAGCCTCGATGCGTGCGGCGTATCGATTGGCCCGCGCCAACAATATCGAAAACCCAGATCGCATCAAACCAGGCCAACAACTCAATCTCGCTGGGTTTGTTACCGAAGGGACGCAACAAACACTCAGTCGTTCGCCATCACGCACCGAAGCATTGGCGCCACCTCGAAAAGTACTTGCTGTAGATCAAGCCACTAAAGGTGCGCCCGCAAACGTCATTATGGAACGCACACTCGATCGTGCAGTGGCGTTGGGTTACGTCGATCCATCTCAAAAAGATGCCGTGCGCGAAAAGATTTTGAGCTTATCCACTGAACATCGCTTTGCACCCGATGATTTAGCCACCGTGATGTTGATGGAAAGCGACGGGATGAATCCTCGCGCGAGTAACGGCCACTGTCACGGCATCATTCAATTTTGTGATGGACCCAATCGAGGTGCCGCATCCGTTGGATTTGCGAGTAACCCCAAAGGGATTCTTGAGCTAGGTGTGCTGGATCAACTGGACCTGGTTGGTAAATATTTAGATGAAACCGGGTTACGCAAAATCGGTCCGGCCACACTCGATAATTTGTACCTCACCGTGCTCACACCCGCCGCGCGTGCTGAGCGTGATCCGAATGCCAAATTAGATATTCAAGGACCACAAGCCACGCTGCTACACGAAGGTGGCAATCGCGAAGGTCCCATCACACGCATGTCGATTTTGACTGGCTTGTGGCGTAACGCGCAGCAAAAATTAGCGATGGCACTGCCGCACCCAACACGTGATGCTGTGCGTGTCAGTGCACTCGATACCAACGCAACAACGCGCTTGCGTTAATTCGCACAAGGGACCCAACGATGCCATTTAAATATATGCGTTTACTCGCCACTCGCTGCGGCAAACGTGCGGCAACGCTGATGGCGTCGTACTGCCACCATCGGCAAGTGTTTGCCGCTTTGCAAGTTCAAAGAACGCGGGTTCGTCCTTCGTGTCGTCGCAAGCACATGGCACAGCCTTTGCTGCGAGTCATGTCATCGTAGATAAACATTAGATCGACTGCAAAACGAAAAACTTAAATCAACGCCATGGAAATCCTACCTAACGTTCTCGGCATTCACGAACAAGCCTTACAAGTGCGCAGTCAGCGCTTAGAAGTTTTGTCGAAGAACATCGCTAACGCTGATACACCGCATTACAAAGCCCGCGAACTCGATTTCAAAGCGGTGCTGGGTGCAGTGAGCGAACAATCTCCGATGCGCGCAACCAACGGCCGTCACTTTTCTACCACCGAAGCGGGTGGCTCTCCTGATGGCATGAAGTTTCGTGTGCCGTTTAATGCAAGTCCTGATGGCAACACCGTGGATGTGAGTGTTGAACAAGCACAGTTTGGTAAGGCGGCTGCAGATTACCGCGCCACCTTAATGTTTCTTGAAAACCGTACCAACACGATCAAACGCGCACTGCGCGGGGAGTAATCGCTATGCCTTTGTCTAATATTTTTGGAATTGCCGGCACCGCACTCAATTCGCAATTGGTGCGACTCAACCTCACCGCCTCGAATATCGCCAACGCCAATACGTTGTCGCCCAGTGAGGCTGAAGCGTATCGCGCTAAGCGCCCCGTGTTTCAAGCCTTACTTGAAAAAGAAAAACTCAATGCGGGGTTTAACTATGTGGGTGGCGTGAAAGTCGACAAGATCATCGAAGACAAAACCGGTATTCCTCGAATTTACGATCCTGCGCATCCCCAAGCAGATGCCGATGGATTTATCTACAAATCCAACGTAAACGAAGTGTCCGAGATGGTTGAAATGACCTCGGCCGCACGCTCGTATCAAAACAACGTTGAAGTCGTAAACACCGCGCGCGAATTGATGATGCGCACCGTCGACCTCTTGAAGTCCTAACGTTGCATTAATTATTCAATAGAGAGCCCTACATGGCCGCCGCAACCACACTCAACACGAACAACCTTGGCAGCATCACGCGCTACGAAGATGTCAAAGCCGCGGCTGCCAAGACCCCTATTTCGGATGCCATGGGGAAAACTGAATTTTTAACGCTGTTTACGGCACAGTTAAAAAATCAGAACCCACTGGATCCAGTCAAGAACGAAGCGTTTGTTGCGCAACTTGCGCAATTCTCGCAATTAGAAGCCACCACCAACATGTCGAGTTCGCTCTCTTCGTTGGTGAGCTCGTTACAAGGCGACCGCATGATGGCCGGCGCCGGTTTAGTCGGACGTTCTGTTGCTGCACCTAACATTCCCGTGAAGGTAACCAACGGGCAGCCGGTCACCTCGGTGGTCGAGCTGCCCGATGGTGCCGACTCAATGCAAGTGCAGTACTTTGATAGCCTCGGTCGCTCCGTGCGCACGGTCACCACCGCCGCACAGCAGCCCGGACAAACCACCATTGCTTGGGATGCATTAGACGATGCAGGACAAGCCGTTGCCGATGGCACCTACAAAGTTGTCGCAACTGCCACACGTGCCGGTCAAAAAACCAATCCTTCGGTCAGTACCTACGGTTTTGTCCAAGCCGCACGTAGCGACCCAAGCACCAAAGAAATTTATCTCGACTTCGATGGCGGTGCGAGCGCACCGCTTTCTTCCGTTGTCCGCGTTGGCGGCTAACGATTTGATCAATGAGTTACGTATTCATTTCACCTGAATAAAGGAAGTCTGCAATGTCCTTCTATACCGCACTGACCGGCCTGAACGCTGCCACCGCGCAGCTGGGCGTCACCTCAAACAACATCGCTAACGTTGGCACGACCGGATTTAAACGATCGCGTGCTGACTTCGGTGACATCTTCGCCACCTCGCCATTGCAAAAAGCTTCTGCGGTGGTTGGACAGGGTGTGTCGTTAAAGCAAGTGAGCCAAGAATTTAGTCAGGGAAACATTCAGGTGTCTTCCAACGCACTGGATCTAGCGATTACCGGTGACGGTTTTTTCCCTTTGAAATCTGCTGACGGCTTGCAAGATATTTATACCCGTAACGGATCGTTCACCATGAACGACCAATACAACGTGGTGAACTCAGCTGGACAAGCCCTGATGGCAGCGTCAGTTGACTCGAGTGGTAAAGCTGACTTAGGTAACTTGAATCGCTTATCGATTCCGAAAAAAACCAGTGGCGATGCACGCCAAACATCGTTGGTGCAGTTGGGCTTGAACTTCCCGGCTGACGCCAAAGTTGTGACCGATGCATTCAACCGTAACAACCCGGCCACATATAACAAAACCACCGCGATCACCGTTTATGACCAAGGGGGTAACGGATACCTTGCAACGGTGTATTACGCCAAAACACAAAACGCGAGCCAAGCGAGCCCAAATAACAAATGGCAAACCTATGTGTACATCGGCGATACGCTGGTCAGCGCTGCGCTGATTCAAGCCACCGATAGCAACAGCGAAAAACTCTATGTCAATAAGTACGGTGAATTAGCCCCGTATAGCCAAGTGGCAGAAAAGCTGGTCAATAAAAAGACCCAAGCGTTCCACTTAGATGACCTCAGCGATAAACGTGACTCCGTGCCTGCCGCCGTCACCGGCGACAAAGTCGTCGATTACAACTTAGACGCGAGCCACGGAATTAATTTTTCATCGCTCACCGACGTACAAAAACTCGGTCTAAAAACCATGTTTCAGGTCGACATCGATGGTTCGGGTATGCCCGTCACCATGGATATGAGCAAATTGGCTAACTACGACGGTTTAATGAACGGTACGGCGATCGCCAAAGCCATGACCAACGAATTGAATCGTCAATTCGGTAGCGCCAAATACTTTAACTTCGATTCCGATCAAGCCAAGATGTTTACGCTCAGTTTGGGTGGCGTCGATACGAACATTAATTTGGATGATTTAGCAGATCCCGAAATTCACACGATTGACTTAGCCACCACCAGTGGCACCAGCGTGGCAGGTACGTTAACCGTCGCTGGTCAAGAAATTTCGATCTCTGCGGGTTTAACTGATGACGAAGTGGCCACCGCAGTTCGCACCGCGATGATGACCACGGGCAGCACATTCTTGACTGCGTATCCTGGTGCATCCATCGCAGTGAGCGACAACACGTTAACCATCACTTACGACAAAAATGATGCCTCGCATCCGACCGCTGACGCACTTGAAGAGGTGAGCTTTACGCCAACGGATAGCAGCGAGACCGATGAGATCACAGGCGATGTTGCCGTTTCACAAGAGCTCAGCGCCCCCGACCTCGTGTCGAAGCATCGCATTAGCTTTGGCGCCTCCTCCGCCACCGGTACGCTGACGATTGCAGGTCAAGAAATCACCATCGCCTCTGGCTTAGATGGCGCAGGCGTTGCCGAGGCCGTACAAATAGCGCTGAGCGCATCAGGTAGCGATTTCTTAACCGCTTATCCGGGCGCATCGGTGGACTGGACCAGTGGTGATGATTACATCACCATCAGTTACGACATGTCGGATAAAGAGCAAGCGCTCGAAACGATTCGTGATGGCGATGCGGACGGTGCAAGCAAAACCGGTGTGTCGGCCACCGCCTATGTCGAACAAAAATATCTGGGTGACTACGACAAGCTCAGCACAGACGACGTCGTGACCTTAATGCAAAAAGGCATCAACATGGCCTTAAATGGCGATGCCTCCACGGCCGGACGCATTACCGTGTCCTACGACCCCGTCGCCCAAGGCTTTAAGTTTATTGATTCCACCAAAGGTGAAGACGTATCGATCCGTGGTGGTGGTGTGACGGCCGAAGCCAACAGCGTGTTGGGATTAAGCGCCGCAGGCACTGACATTGCCGCTGACGGTAGCTACGTGGCCACAGGTGACACCACCCCCAACGGCAGCGCGATTCGCGAAATCACCAAAAACCTCATTACTGGTGTTGAAACCAACCCGCAGCGCTATGGCTTGAAAGTGGACTTTGACAGCGTGAACCAAAAGTTCACCATCAAATCCGGCACCACGGGTGACAACTCGAGCATCTCGGTCACCAATATTTCATCGCTAGCCAAGTCCATCCTCGGGATGACCTTTACCGACGTCAACCCCAGCGCCATCGGCACCTCGAGCGACGCCTTACGCGGTATCGCCTCTAAACCGGCGGTCACCCTCGGTACGCCAATCGCGATCAACGTGAACAATAACTTCCCGGTTGATGAAACCAACAACCGCTTTATCGTGACCGTGGACGATGTGAAGGGTGAAGTGGTCTTGCCACCCAACCCCAACTACACGCTCGATAGCTTTATCGCCGCGTTGCAAGACCGCATCAACACATTGGCCAACGACACGGGCAGTACCGTCAATGGCGTGAAGGTGGAATATGACCGTTCCTCCAACGCGCTCAAGTTCACCTCAGGAACGGCCAACTCCGATTCGTTTATTAAAGTGTCTTCGCAAGCGCCGGTGTGGGGCTTGCTCGACGTGGCGGCCGGTCGTGGTCAAACCACCACCTGGATTAAGCCCACGCAGTTTACGGACTACGCCACCGGTCGTCCGGTCAAGGTGTACATCGATGACAAAGGCGCCGAGACCAGCAGTGCCGAGGGTTACACCAGCCTGCCCGAGTGGTCGCCGGTGTATCTCGACAAAGGTGAGCTGACCTTTAACACGGCGGGTAACTTGATCTCGCCACGGACCGGTGCCCAGTTGGATACGGTGTTCCTCCCCGACGGTAAGGGTTCCCTGCGTATCAATATCGATTACTCGAAGTCAACCCAGTACTCCTCCGCGTTTGCCGTGCTCTCACAATCGCAAGACGGCGCTCCTGAGGGTGACTTGGTGGGCGTGAACATCGGTGACGACGGTCTGGTGAACGCCAGCTACTCGAACGGATCGCAGCGTTCCTTGGGCAAGATTGTGTTGGTGAACTTCTCCAACCCCAACGGACTGCGTCAAATTGGTGACAGTAGCTTCTACTCCAGCTCCTCTTCCGGTGCGGCTAAGTATGGTGAAGCCGGTGGCGCAGGCTTCGGCACGATTCGTGCTGGTGCTAGGGAGCGCGCTAACGTGGATTTGACACAAGAGCTGGTGGACTTAATTACCGCTCAACGTAACTTCCAGGCAAACGCCAAAGCGATCGAGACGAACACCGCGATCACCCAATCCATCATCCAGATCCGTGCCTAACCCGCACGGGACTTGAACTAAAGATCTGAAACCATGTTCCGTCTTGCCCTGATCTCTGCTGCGAGCACCTCTGCTTCTGAGTTGCCACGTTCACAGGTCAACAACGAACTGGCCAACGTCTCGACGCTGGGCTTTAAGCGCAGCTACGCCAACGCCATGCGGACCTTCAAAGTCGAAGGTCCGGGCTTTGACAGCAGCTTTAACCCAACCAACACCTACGCCGATCGTATTTCGCTTGCCGCAGGACCCATGACGTTTACCGGTAACCCGATGGATATCGTGATGAACGGCAGCACCGTGTTGGGTGTGACCGCAACGAATGGCGAACTGGCTTACACCCGACGTGGCGATCTGCGCGTCAACGCCCAAGGCATGGTGGTGACAGGCACCGGTCACGCAGTGCGTGGTCAAGACGGTGGAAACATCACCGCGCCTGCAGGTTTTCTGATGCACATCACTGAAGATGGTTCGGTGTATGCCTCTAACCCCGCCAAGGGACAAGGCAATGCCGCGCCACAGTTGGTGGGTCGATTGTTTTTACGCGATGCCAGCGAAACACCGCTTGAGCGTCGCCCAGATGGTTTGTTTCAGCCCTCCGGTCCCCGTGAAGTGACCCAAGGCTTAATCAACGATGGCAAAGAAACACCATCGGTTTCACCGAACAACATTGAAGGCAGCAACGTTTCAGCTTACGAAGCCATGATCAAACTGATTGAACACACGCGCAGCTTTGAAACCGCGATCAAGGTGATGAAAGAAGCAAAAACGCTGGATGAATCCGGCGCAACAATGAT
>CANIIA010000083.1 GCA_947467435.1 Betaproteobacteria bacterium | reverse complement strand
GACTGCAACGCCACGCTTTCAACCGGGTACATCAGTACGTGTGCTCGACGCGGCTCCGTTAGGTCATGTGCGTACGCCGTGGTATTGCCGCGGTCATCGTGGTGTGATCGAACGCGTGTGTGGGGTGTTTCGAAATCCAGAGGCGTTGGCCTACGCGCGTTATAACGAACCGCGTGTGCCCTTATACCGCGTGCGTTTTTTGCAACGCGAATTGTGGCCAGATTACGCGGGTAACCCAGCAGATGAAATTGAGATTGAAATTTTTGAGCACTGGCTCGATGCGGAAATGTGCTGATGGATAACGACAACGATTTAGGCGTTTACCAACCGCTGACTTATTTTCAGTTGATGGAGGTCAGTTTACGTGAACTGCTTGTCGAAAAAGGCATCGTCCATCATGCTGAAATCAATCATGCGATGGATGAGATGTTGGCACGCACACCAGAGCGTGGTGCCCAGATGGTGGCGCGGGCTTGGCTTGATCCGCAATACAAACAACGCTTACTGCAGGATGGCAGTGCTGCCGCTGAAGCGCTGGGGTTTGCAGTGCCTGGGTTAAAACTCATCGTGGTTGAAAATACCGAGAAAATTCATAACGTGATTGTTTGCACGCTGTGCTCATGTTATCCGCGTATCTTGTTGGGCTTGCCACCAGAGTGGTACAAGTCGCGTGATTACCGCAGCCGTGTGGTGCGTGAGCCGCGTGCCGTGTTGGCGGAATTTGGTACGGTCTTGCCAAACGATGTTCAGATTCGCGTGCACGATTCGACAGCCGACATGCGTTACATGGTGCTGCCGCTGCGTCCTGCCAACACGACGAAATTAAATGAAGCGCAACTGGCTGCGTTGGTGACACGCGACAGCTTGATCGGCGTGAAGCTCGCGTTAAACCACACCGCACAGTAAGCTCTCCGTAGACGAAGGCATTTTTGAAGGAACCGGTATGACTGGTCTATTCACCCCCATCCAGTTGGGCGGGATGACATTATCGAATCGGGTGGTGATTGCGCCTATGTGCCAGTACTCTGCCGATGATGGTTGTATGAATGATTGGCATCTTGCGCATCTTTCAAGCATGGCGATTTCTGGTGCGGCACTCACCGTGATGGAAGCGACTGCAGTGCGCCGTGAGGGTCGCATCACACATGGCTGCGTGGGTTTATATAGCGATGCAAATGAGGCGGCGATGCAGCGCGTTGTCGATGCCTGTCGACGCTTGACAGGCAATGCCATCGGCGTGCAATTGAGCCATGCAGGACGTAAAGCCTCAACACAACGTCCTTGGGAAGGACGCGGTGCCTTGGGGCCACAAGAAGATCCGTGGCAAACACTGGCTCCCTCGGCGATTGCTTATGACCCCGATCCGGCATGGCATACGCCGCGCGCGCTCAGTGTCACGGAAATTCGCGCCATTGTGGATGCCTTTGCAGCGTCCGCCGAACGAGCACGTCGCATTGGATTGGATTGCATTGAGTTACATGCGTCACACGGTTATTTGATGCATCAGTTTTTTTCTCCGTTATCAAATCAACGCACCGACGACTATGGTGGCTCGTTAGAGAATCGTTTGCGTGCTCCGCTTGAGACGGCTCGTGCACTGCGTGAAGCATGGCCTCGGGATCGAATTTTGGGTGCGCGTATTTCAGCGGATGACTGGGTGGTGGGTGGTGCCAGTCTGGATGACACGATTGCATATGCGCGGGGATTACAGTCAATTGGTTTTGATTACGTCTGCGTCTCCAGCGGCGGATTAATATTGAAAGCGCGTTACGATGTCAAAGCCAGTTATCAAGTGCCGTTTGCGCAAGCCGTGAAACAAGCTGTACCGGGCATTGCCGTGCGTGCCGTCGGCATGATTGCTGACGCGCAACAAGCCGAGAATATTCTTGCCAACAACCAAGCCGATCAAGTGGCGATGGCGCGTGCGTTTTTAGATAATCCGCGTTGGGTGTGGCATGCCGCAGAAAAATTTGGTGTTTCTGTGACGGTACCGCCGCAATACGAGCGCGCTGCATGGAAAGCGTGGCCCGGTGCATCCTTGGCGCGGCCATCTTCTTAATGGCTGGCGTAACGATCGCGCACCCATCGAATTTTTTTAGTGCGTGTCGCCAGGTTTGGCTGGGTCTTCTTCAGTAAACAGTGCGGCCGCCGCCGCCGCATCAAAGCGGTATTCGTGATGACATAAATCATCGCGCACGAGGACTTCGCCTTTTTCGGCAAGGATCGATTCAACTTCTGCGCGGCCGAGGCTGCGCAACATACGACGCACTTTTTCGATGTCGTACGGGCAGTGATAGCTGACCGTTTCTAGCGGAAAAACTCGCAATAATTCTTCCGGAAATAAACGTACTAAAAGATCATGCGGTCGCATCGATTGCGATTCAGCCAGCGTGAGCGTACTGGCAAGGTGGGTAATGCGATCCCACCCATCGGCATCGCGCAGTTGTGCGGTGGGCAGTTTTTCAAGCAACAAACCACAACTGGCCAGAGGATCGGCTTGCAACAATAAAAACGTAGCGAGTTGCTCCGACTGATCAAGGTAATGCCCAAAAATTTCTGGTAGATGCTCGCCAGAAATGGGCACCAAACTTTGATAGTGTTGACCTGTACCCAAATCTTCGACGGTGAGCGCGATGCGTCCATCACCAAGGAGCGTGCGGGCGTTGCCATGTGCGGATGGTGCATGTTGTGCCATGCCACGGATTTGTCGCTCTGCTGTGCAGTCGGCGACCAGCAAGGGGACCGGACCATTGCCTCTGACTTGCAATGAAACGCGCGTATTGGCCTTGGTGGTTGCGCCGAGCAAGGTTGCCATCGCAGCGCTTTGTCCAAGCAGTTCTAACACGGCCGGCGGGTAATTGCGCTCAGCGCTCATCAGTTGCCACGCTTGCGTTAAACAAACAAAGCGGCCGCGGATATCTAACGACTCAAAAACAAAACGTTGTAAAAAGTCTGTTGCCATGCCCATCCCAATCAACACGCCGTCGGTCTGCTTTGATGGCAAGCTCGCCATGCCGAATCGTACCCAATTTCAATCGATCGCACCGGAAGGTTCCCTGTTGCCGGCGCGGCTGCTAAAATATGCGACTTAATTCATCATCTGTGGAGCGGCAATGACTTATCTCGTCACGGAAGACTGCATCAAATGCAAATACATGGACTGTGTTGAAGTTTGCCCAGTCGATTGTTTTTACGAAGGCGAGAACATGCTCGTCATCAATCCAGATGAGTGCATCGATTGCGGTGTGTGCGAACCGGAATGCCCACCGGGCGCGATCTTGCCGGACTCAGACGCAAAAGCCGAGCGTTGGTTGCAGGTGAACACAGATTTTTCCGCCAAATGGCCCAACATTACGCGCAAAGGCACTGCGCCTGCCGATGCAGAAGCGCATAAAGGTGAAGCTGATAAGTACGACAAATACTTTTCACCCAATCCTGGAACGGGCGCTTAAGTATTTTGCTTGTTGTACGTTGCTTCAAACTGCGTGCGAAGTTCTGTTTTTAGGACTTTGCCGTAGTTGTTTTTGGGTAGTGCCGTCACAAAGCGGTAGTGCTTAGGGCGTTTAAAACGCGCAATATTTTCTAAGCACAAGGTTTCTAAACTCGTAGATTGTGGCGCTGCCTCACCTGCATGGCACACCACAAACGCCACGACCGCTTCGCCCCACATTGTATCCGGAATGCCAATCACGGCGCATTCACTGACTGCTGGATGTTTTAGTAACACTTCCTCCACCTCGCGAGGATAGATGTTCGATCCGCCAGAGATGATGAGATCTTTGGCCCGATCCTGCAGCTTTAAGTAGCCCGCTGTATCGAGACTGCCTAAATCACCGGTGTATAACCAGTCGTCTTTGATCGCGCTGGCGCTGGCCGAAGGGTTGTTCCAGTAGCCCGACATTACGCAATCACTGCGCGTAATGATTTCGCCAATTTGATGCGGTGCTAGATCATGCCCCTGCGCGTCAACAACGCGCACCGCAACACCGTGTCGAGGTTGTCCACACGTCGTAAGGCGTTCTGGGTGTGAGGCGTGCGCAGCTAACGTATGGTGTTGTTGTGACAATCCGGTGATGGTCATCGGACTTTCGCCTTGACCATACAGGTTGTACAGATGCGGACCAAATAAATCCACCGCGCGCAACGTGTCCACTAAATACATCGGCGCGCCGCCGTAGATGAGCGTTTTTAAATTGGGACTCGGCGATGCTTTGGCGTGGCCGAGTAGTCGCAGCACCATGGTGGGCGCTGCAAAGAAAGACAAATTCGGCGTGCAATGGAGTAGCTCGAACACTTCATCAGCATCAAATCCACCTGCGGTTGGGATCACGTTACGCGATCCTGCGCTGAGATGCGCTAGACCATATAACCCCGAGCCATGAGAGAGCGGGGCTGCATGCAGGATGCTATCGCTGGTGTCGAGTGGATCAATGTCAGCGTAATACGCCTGAATCATATGATGAAGCTGTTGGTGCGTGAGCATTGCCCCTTTGGGAGTCCCGGTGGTGCCACTGGTGTAAAACAACCACGCCAATTCGGCAGCGTGCGCTGGAGTGTAATGCGTCGACGCGTTGTGCGCGCACCGCTGAAGGTATTCTGGGCTATCGACAACCATGCAAGCCGTCGTGGCACGTTGCGGTCCGCCGCCATCGCGCGAAACAAAACACAATTGCGCATCGCAGTTTTCTAAAATCCAATCTAGTTCGCGTGGATGGAGTTTTGCATTGATTGGAACCGCCACCAAACCTACAGCCCAACACGCATACAGAATGACAAAGTAGGCGGGACTGTTAGGTAAAAAGAGCGCCACGCGCGCGCCTTCTTTTAAACCCATGGCGCGCAGGCCAGCACCGAGTTGCATGGCTTGTTGTGCCAAATCTGCGTAGCTCAATAGTGCTTGGGTGCCTAAAGCGAGCGCCGTGTGGTTGGGACTGCGTTTGGCTTGTCGGGACAGACTGGCAAATAAATTCATGGCAGCGGTAATGAAAAAAAACGCCGCGCGTTGTTACTCGTTTGACGCGCGAGTTCTTCAGCTGGTTGATCTAGCGCCCGGGCCACCGTACGCAAAATATGCGGCAAAAATGCGGGTTCATTACGGCGCGCTTTGGGTTGTGGGCGAAGGTCTCGGGGGGTGAGGTAGGGCGCATCTGTTTCAAGCATCAAACGATCGGCAGGAATGTCGCGAACTAATGCATGTAAATGTGCGCCGCGTCGTTCATCGCAAATCCACCCTGTGATGCCAATCGACAAACCCAGATCAAGGTAGGCGTATAACTCTTCGCGCTCACCCGTAAAACAATGCGCCACAGCTGCGGGAAGTCGATCACGGTGCGCGTACAAAATGTCGGCAAAGCGTGGATGTGCGTCGCGCGAATGTAGAAATAAAGGCTTACCAAGTTGACAGGCCAATTCGATTTGCGCAACAAACCAACGCTCTTGATCTGGATGTGGCGTGTACTGACGATTGAAGTCGAGGCCACATTCACCCACAGCAACAACTTTTGGGTCCTGAAGTAGCACGGATAACGCATCGATTGCGGCGTTGTTACATTGCCCCGCTTCGTGCGGATGGATGCCCGCTGTGCAAAACAAACGATCTCGCGTCTGCGCGAGTTGACGTGCTGCGACACTGGATTCGACACTCGTGCCAGTCACGATGAGCTGCTCTACGCCAGCTAAGTGGGCGCGATCAATCACTGCTTCGAGGTCACTCGAAAAGCTGGGGTGTGTTAGGTTGGCGCCAATATCAATGGTGGGGAGATGCATGCGTGGTGACCGTGTTTGGTGTGAGCCAGCGGAATAAAAAAGCGTGTAAATTCGGTTTGACTTGTTGGCTCGCCAGCGTTAAATTGAATGCCGGCCGGAATCTCGGTTCCAATTTATTTTATCCATACCCACAGGGGAAACTTATGAAACCCGTCTTAATTCGTTTGATCAGCCGCGTGTTGCTCGTTTCGATGTTGGCCGCACCGTTCCAGGCCGTTCAAGCTGGCATGATCGGTACCGATCAAGTGGCTGTTCAGTCTGAGCGCGAAGCTGTTCTTAGCGCCATGAGCCGTCCAGAAGTCGTTAGCCAGCTGCAGTCCTTGGGCGTGGATGTGTCGGTGGCCAAGGATCGTGTGGCTGCCATGACTGATGCCGAAGTTCGTCACTTGGCTGGTCAAGTGGATGCCGCACCAGCTGGTGCCAAGCTCACCACCTGGAGCGCCATTTTCTTGATCGCCATTGCTGTCTGGGTGTATTACGCCTACGGTAAGAAGTAATTCTGGACCCAGGATTGCTCGCAATCCTTTTAAGCGCCCGCCACTTGGCGGGCGTTTTCATTTTGGGCTTCAGTTTAACTGTCGGCCTGTCCGGTTGCGCCTTGGTGTTACCGCAAACAACGGCCCTACGCGAAGTCAAACCCGCTGGTTTACCTGATCAAATCGAGCTTCAAGAAACACCTTTCGTCGCGCAATCCGACTACCAGTGCGGTCCAGCGGCGTTATCCATGTTACTTACGCCGCATCGCCCTGAGATCAAGCTAGAAGAGCTGATTCAGCAGGTATATTTACCCGGCCGCCAAGGTAGCCTACAAGTCGAAATGCTCGCGGCGCCAAGACGACACGGCTTGGTGTCTTATCCATTGGCTCCGCGATTAGAAGATGTGATGCGCGAAGTGGCTGCGGGCAACCCAGTCATCGTGTTACAAAACTTTGGTCTCTGGCCCGTGAGCTTGTGGCATTACGCTGTGGTGATTGGTTACGACTATCCCAAAGGCGAACTGATCTTGCGTTCAGGTGAAAAGCGTCGATTGCTGATGCCTTTTGAGGTCATGGAGTACACCTGGGAAGATGGCGGCTATTGGTCGATGGTCGTTGTACCACCCGAAAAAATTCCGGTCACTGCTGCAGCCCAACCGTATTTAGAGTCGGTGGCTGCACTTGAGCGCGTCAAACAAAATGCCGCTGCAAAAACTGCTTATCAAGGCGCGTTGCAACGTTGGCCCGACAGCACCACCGCTCGGCTCGGTTTATCCAATACCCACTACGCATTGGGTGAGCTCAAGCAAGCCGAAGATGTGTTGCGTCGTGCTTTAGAAATTCAGCCCGAATCGGTGATTTTTTTAAACAACTTAGCGCAGACGCTATCCGACCTCGGACGCAACGCAGAAGCGCTGACCTTGGTCGATCAAGCGTTGGCGCTCGGAGGTCCGTACATGAAGGCAGTGAGTGAGACACGCGCGCAGATTTTGCAACGCGATCCACGTTTAGCGCCGCGCAGTCCTTAGAAGCAATCAGCTTCCTAACCGCCGCGCAGTGCGGTTTCAATCTACGTCTGTCAACACCGCGCCGCGCTTAGGAAAAACAACTTATCCCAGTAAGCACTGCGCGGTGAACAGTTGGATGGTTATCCGCCGTAGAGGTAGTGTGGCAGCCATAAGGTGAGGCCGGGCCACAGATACATAAACACCATGCACAGGATCACGATCAGCATATACGGCATCATGCCGGCGAAAATCTGATTGAGCGTGACGTGCGGTGGCGAGACCCCCTTTAAATAAAAGGCCGACATCGCCACTGGCGGTGAGAGGAACGCCGCTTGCAGATTCACGAACACTAAGGTGCCCCACAAAATCGGATCGATGCCAAAGTGTTTGAGCAGGGGCAAGAAAATCGGCACGAAAATGACGATGATCTCGGTCCACTCTAGTGGCCAACCCAACACAAAGATAATGGCTTGTGAGAGCAACATAAATTGCACGGGTGAAAGATTCAATGACATCACCCAGTGTTCGACCAATTGCTGTCCGCCTAAGATGGCAAAGACGGCCGAAAACAATGCAGAGCCAACAAACAACCAACAAACCATCGAGGTGGTCTTGGCAGTTAAGAAGATCGATTGTTTGACCTTCGAAAAGTCTAACGTACCTGCTTGTATGGCAAGTAAGAACGCACCCGCAGCACCAATCGCCGCCGACTCTGTCGCAGTGGTGATACCAAACAGAATCACTGCAAGGACTACAATGGTCAGAATTCCAAGCGGCATTACAGACTCGACCAATAATTTGAGAATCACAAATTGTTCGGCGCGCATGGTTGCGTAATACCAGATCAACACCAGCCCGCTGGCTGCCACGGTTGCCCAGAACCACTTAAAGAACGCAGCCGGCGGACCTGCATCCGCAGGCACCGCTTCATCGAGCGGCGCGTTTTCTGCACTGCCCATCGCTTGCAAGCCCTCGGGTTCTTTGGATTCGGTGCGGCTATCCGGCGCAGGTTCATCGAGCCCACCGAGTTGTTGCAATGGCGCGTCTTGGCCTGGGGCTACCACAGGTTCTGTTGCGGGTGCGGTGTCTGCTACCCGTTGCACAACAACGACTGGCGCGGCATCCGCTTGCTGATGAATCACCACATACCACCAGGTGCCCGCCAACGTTGCGATGGCTAAAAACAACGGGAACAGCGCTGTGATGAGATAACGTGTGATTGCTCCTCGCCCGAGCGGACGCCCTTCGCAAGTCGCTTGTTTGGCTGCCGCAGGAGAGAAAAAAGCGCGAATTAAAGAAACAAATAGATTGGGCGTGTAGGACTGCGCAAGATGCGCGACCCAATCTGGTACGGGGACGGCGGTTTCGCTTTCCGGAAGCTTTGGCGCAACGCGTGGATTGGCTAAGGCCCAACCAATGACGTACACCACATACAAGAACGCAAGGAAAAATCCTGGAAACATCGCCGCTGCGTACAGCTTCACCACAGATTGACCAGCCACCGCGGCATACACAATGATCATGACCGAAGGCGGAATCAAAATACCTAATGTGCCACCAGCGGTGATGACACCAGAGGCAAGCCGCACGTCATAGCCCGCTTTGAGCATGGGACGCATCGCAATCACGCCCATGAGCACAACCACGGCACCCACTAAACCACTGGCAATGCCCCAAAACGTACACACCACCAAGGTGGCAACAGCCAGTGAAGCGGGTAATCGACGAAAGGCGAGCTCGATGCTGTAAAACATCTTGTCGACTAAAGCGCCGCGTTCCATCACGTAACCCATCAGCACAAAGAGCGGAATCGACAGTAGCGTGTCATTGGTCATTGCGCCGTAAGCGCGCTGAACCATCAGCGGGAAAATCTTGTTATCCAGAAATGCTTGTCCGGGTTCATGAAAGGCGATGAAGCCGAACATCATGCCCAAGCCCATGAGGGTAAACGCAGTGGGAAAACCCATCATGATCACCACCACGATGAGCCCCAGCATCAGTAATCCGAGTGCTGGATCAGTCATTGTCCGCCTCCAATACGACGATGCGCCGCTTCATCAATTTTTTGTGCTTGTGCGGCAAGTTGGCGCGCTTCGTCATCAATATGCGTGCTTGCTGCGAGCTGTTGTTCGACAACGTCGATTTCTTCAGCATCTTTTAAGCGTGCCGGCCAAGCGCCAGTGCGTAAACAAATGACGCATCGGCAGATCTCGGCAAAGCCTTGCAGCAGCACGAGCGCACCAGCAATCGGAATCAGTGTTTTGAAGTGGTACACCGGCGGACCATCTGCGGTCACGCTCGAGTGCTCGCGAATTTTCCAGGCTGTTTCAGCAAAATCCCAGCCCGCTAAAAATAGCGCAGCAATTCCCGGCAAGAAAAATAAAAAATATAAGGCGAGATCTAATCCTGCTTGCACACGTGGACGCATGGAGCCATACAGAAAGTCACCGCGAACATGCGCGTTTTGCGCCAGTGCATAGGCGCCACACATCATGAAAGTGGCACCGTACATCATCGAGGTCACATCAAAAATAATCGCTGATGGTGCGTTGAGTGCGTAGCGTTTTGCGACTTCGACACACACCACAATCATCAGCAAGCCAATCAGCCAAGCGAAGGCTTTACCTGCAAATGTGCTGATGCGATCAATGGTTCCGATTAGCGTTTCCATGCAGTTCCCGCAGTAGTCCAACCGAGCGAGGGTAAGGCATCAGGCGCACTGATGCAATACGGAAAACGAATCGTTGCGCTGCACCAAACGTGTGGATCAACCTCAATGATGCATCCAGAAGAAATCTCGATTGCGCAGGGTGAATGCTATGCTCTTTTGTGTGTGACGATCGAGCGCATTGTCGCAGTCCTTTAACTTCATTGCAGGCCTAAAAATATGAACCATCGACTTTGCATTTTGCTGACATGTATCGCCACTTGGTATTTGCCATCAGCTTGGGCGCAAAGTTATCCAAGTAAACCGATCAAGGCCATCGTGCCATTCGCAGCGGGTAGTGCCACCGATTTGATTGGTCGAGGTTTTGCAGCGCGCATCT
>CANIIA010000082.1 GCA_947467435.1 Betaproteobacteria bacterium | reverse complement strand
GTTTGAAATGTCCGCTTGGGCACGCTTGCGTGCGTTTTCAGCATCGGCGACGGCGCGTAACCAAGCGTCGTGCTGTTCTTGTATGCGGGCTTCGGCGTCGGCCAGACGTGTTTCTAAACTGGCCGGCTGCGCAGCGGCGTCTTGGCTGGGATCTGCGGGGCTCGCGGGGGCATCTTGCGTGGGTTCGGTCATGATACGGTTAGCTCCGAAACGGACTGATAAAGGCGGTTGCGCTGAGAGGAGCGCAGGACGTACAAACACAATCCCCCCGAGATGGGGGTGGTTTTGGCCAGTTCAAGGGGCGGCGGGAAGATTCACTGGCCGCGATCGTTGGTCGTGGCCTTAATCGGGCCAGCGCGGCAACAATCACCCTGGACGCCTGGGGGCGCTGTTTTTCGCGCGCGTTAGCGTTCGGCGCCGATTTGTCGCGCGCGATCTGCCCGCGCGTTGCGCATGTCTACCGATTCGTTCTGGCTCAACCAAGTGTGGGCGTGATCTTCAACCAAGCCAGCGAGCGCATCCATCCAGGTGGCTTCTTCGTTCAAGCATTCAATGTAACTAAAGCGTTTGCCGCCAGCGCTTAAAAAGGTGGCGCGCGCCTCAAGATTAATTTCTTCGAGCGTCTCTAGACAATCCGAGACAAAGCCCGGGCAAATCACGTCGACCGATTGCGTGCCGCTGTGCGCGAGTGCTTCTAACGTTGGCTCGGTATACGGCTCGAGCCACTTTGCGCGACCAAAACGGGATTGAAAGGTGACTTTGTATTGCGTTGGTTGGAGTTGTAAGTGCTCGGCCAATAACCGCGCGGTGACGTAACATTCGCAGTGGTACGGATCGCCCAAATCGAGCGAGCGCCGTGGCACACCATGAAAGCTCATGACCAGCAATTCACTGCGCCCCTGCGCTTGCCAATGGGCTTGAACGCGTGCTGCCAAAGCCGCGATATAGCGCGGGTCGCGGTGAAAGTGTTTGATGAACCGAACGTCAGGCTGATGGCGTGTGCGCGCTAACCAAGTCCCCAGCGCATCGCTGGTGCTCGCGGTCGTGCTTGCCGCGTATTGCGGATACAACGGTACAACAACCAAACGATCACAACCGGCCGCACGCAGCGCGCTTAGTCGATCGCCCATTGCTCGTGCGCCATATCGCATGGCCCAATCAACAACCACGCGGCCCGGGTAGCGCGCCTCGAGTATGGCGCCCAGTGCGCGTGACTGGGCTTCAGTATGTACCGCTAAAGGCGAACCGGCCGCGGTCCAGACACCAGCGTATTTGCGCGCCGAGCGCGCAGGACGGATCAATAAAATGATGCCGTACAAAATCGGCAACCAAATCAATCGTGGAATTTCGACCACGCGATGATCAGATAAAAACTCTGCGAGGTAGCGTCGTACGGCGCTTGCGGTGGGTGCTTGTGGTGTACCTAAATTGACCAATAGCACACCAATGCGCTGTACCTGATCGTGGGCGTACGCGGGTTCAGCGCGAAATTTCATGGGGTTATTCCTGTGACAGTGCGCCAGAGAGTAATTTTGCGGTGATATCGACGATCGGAATGACGCGATCGTAGGCCATGCGAGTTGGGCCGATCACGCCGACAGCGCCGACTAACTCGCCATTTACTTCATAAGGTGCGGTCACGACACTCACCGCATCGGGTGCGGCAATGCCGGTTTCGCCGCCAATAAAAATCTGCACGCCATGTCCGCGTAATGACAGATCAAGGATTTGCAGAATGGATGTGCGTTGCTCAAAGAGATCAAACAATTGACGCAAGCGTCCCATGTCGGAAGAGAGCTCTTCGACTGAAAGTAAATTGCGTTCACCACTGATGACATACGGTTCGGTGGTGTCGGAGACGGCTTTGTTGCCGGCATCGAGTGCGGCGTTCATCAGGGTGCTTAAGTCTTCGCGTAACGCGGCTAACTCGCCGTGCAATTTTGCGCGTGCGGTTTCAAAGCTTTGGCCGGCGTAATGGGTGTTGATGAAATTTGCCGCTTCAGTCAGTTCTGAGGGTGTATACACGCGGTCTGTAAACAAGATTCGGTTTTGCACGTCCCCGTCGCTCGCTACCACGATCAATAAAATTCGTTTGTCGGAGAGTCGTAGAAACTCGATATGTCGGAAGGTGCCTGCGCGCCGGCGCGGCACCATCACCACGCCAGCAAAGCGGGTGAGTTGGGACAGCAGTTGCGAGGCCGACTGCACAACCCGCTGTGGATTATCGGGATGCAGGTGATCTTCGAGTTGATGAATTTGTGCCGAGTCCAGCGGTTTGGTCACCAACAATGAATCCACAAATAGTCGGTAGCCAAGTGCGGTGGGAATACGTCCTGCTGAGGTGTGTGGGCTAACGATCAGCCCCAGTTCCTCAAGATCGGCCATGACATTGCGGATTGTCGCCGGTGATAAATCTAAGCCGGAGTGACGCGACAACGTGCGCGAACCCACCGGCTGGCCTTCAGCGATGTAGCGTTCAATCAGAGTTTTTAGGAGTACTTGGGCGCGCTGGTCAAGCATAACGCGCATTTTACACTGCAGCGCCTTTGGCAAGGGATCTGCACTCTTGTTGCGAGCCTGTGGTTTAATTCTACGATGGCTGCTTCCTTTCAACGCGTTGCCTTGATTGGCAAATTTCAAAGTCCTGATGTGGCGGATTCTTTGCGCGCGCTGGCTGATTTTTTGCGCGCCCGGGGCTGCACGGTACTGATCGAACAAGAAACAGCGCGCAACATTGGCGTGAATGCCCAAGCGGCGAGTTACGCGCAAATCGGCGCGCAGGCCGAATTGGCCGTGGTGGTTGGTGGCGATGGCACGATGTTGGCGGCCGCACGCAACTTGGTTGAGTATGGTGTCCCGGTGGTGGGGGTCAATCAGGGTCGGTTGGGTTTCATGACCGATGTGGCCTTACACGATATGCAAACTTCACTCGGAGAAATCGTCTCTGGTCATTACACACTTGAAGAGCGTTCGCTGATCGAAGCTGAAATCGTTCGCGACGGTCACACGGTACTAAAAACGCTGGCCTTGAACGATGCGGTGGTGAACAAAGGCGCGCAAGGGCGTTTGATTGAATTTGAGTTGTACATCGATGGCGAGTACGTTTACACGCTGCGTTCGGATGGCGTGATTGTGGCAACGCCCACGGGCTCGACGGCCTACGCCTTGTCTGCGCATGGACCGATTTTGCATCCGGCTCTGCCTGCATTTGCCTTGGTGCCTTTGTGTCCGCATACCTTGTCGGCGCGGCCAGTCAGCGTCAGTGATCGCAGTCTCATTGAGATCGTGCTCTTACATGCGGTGGATGCACGCGCGCATTTTGATGGTCTTGCTTTAGCAGACGTTGTGGCTGGCGATCGTTTGCGCTTGCGTCGTGCACAGACACCAGTGCGTTTTGTCCATCCAGCAACTTACGATTATTTTGCGATGTTGCGCGAAAAATTACGCTGGAGTGAGGCCGTTGAACGTGATGTACCGGTCAGTACATCGATCAGCGCATCTTCACGGCATGCAAAATAAAACATGCTGCGCCATTTAGCGATTCGTGACTTTGTCATCGTCGATCGGCTCGAGTTCAGTTTGGCTGCGGGTTTTTCGGTGCTCACCGGTGAAACGGGCGCGGGCAAATCCATTTTGGTGGATGCGCTTGATTTGGTTGTGGGTGGGCGCGCTGAATCGGGTGTGGTGCGTGAAGGTGCCGCGCGCGCCGAAGTCGCGGCAGAATTCGAGTTTGATACATCGCACCCATTGCAGACCTGGTTGGATACGCACGAGCTGAACGGCGATCCTGGGGTGTTACTACTGCGTCGTGTGATTGAACAAAACGGTCGTTCGCGTGCCTGGATCAATGGTCATGTCGCGACACTGGCTCAGCTGCGCGAAGCCGGTGAAAGCGTGCTCGATATTCATGGTCAGCATGCACACCAATCATTACTGCGACCGGTGGCGCAACGCCAACTCCTGGATACACATGCTGGATTATTGCCGTTGGTTGAAGCCGTGTCGCAAGCTTATCGGGCGTGGCAGCGCTGCCTGAGCCAAGTGACGCTGGCGCAAACGCAGCAAGCGGCGCTTCAAGCGGAGCGAGTCGAGGTGCAAGCGCGGGTCGCTGATCTGAAGCGCTTGGCGCCCGAGCCTGGTGAGTGGGCGCGATTAGCTGCTGAACACGCGCGTTTGTCGAACGCCTCCGCACTCATCGAAGGGGCGCATTCGGCACTCCAAGCGCTCTCAGAAAATGAACCCGCGATGCTGACGCAGTTGGCGGCGATTCAAACGCAATTGCAGCAGCTGTCTGCTCACGATGCCGGGCTCGCGCCGATTGTTGAATTACTCGACGGGGCGCAAGCGCAGGCCGCCGAGGCGGTGCGTGAGTTACGTCACTATGGGTCGCGTTTAGACTTGGATCCACAGGCGTTACAAGCTGCAGAACAGCGCGTTGAAGCGTTGCACGCTGCGGCGCGTCGCTACCGCATTAAGCCGGAGCAGTTGGCTGATTTTGCGCAAGAACAATTCGCGCGCCTCACTGCGCTGGCGCAGTCCAGTGATATTGCCGCGTTGCAAGCGCAATTGGACGAGTTGCACGCTGTTTATGTGGAGCGTGCTTCCCAACTGACCGCGCAACGTCAAGCGGCTGCGGTGCAGATGGCAAATGATGTCACTGAGGTGATGCAAACATTAGCGATGTCTGGCGCCCGACTTGGTGTGCGGCTGCAACCCTTAGATCAACCTGCTGCCCACGGCATGGAAGACATTGATATTGAAGTGGCTGCGCATGTGAGCTTGCCGTTGCGACCATTGGCCCGAGTGGCATCAGGCGGCGAATTATCGCGGATCAGTTTGGCTGTTCAGATGGTGGCAAGTAAAGCATCGCCTGTACAAACCATGATATTTGATGAGGTCGATACGGGCATCGGCGGTGCTGTGGCGGAGGTGGTTGGGCGTGCACTCAAGCAATTGGGCACCGAGCGTCAGGTGCTGGCGGTGACGCATTTACCGCAAGTGGCCGCGCAAGCCGATGCGCAGTGGCGTGTCACAAAATCTGGCACGGGTGAGCGAGTAACCACGCAGTTGCTATCACTCGATGCGCAGGCGCGCATTGAGGAGATCGCGCGTATGTTGGGCGGCACGCAAATCACTTCGACCACGCGCCAGCATGCAACGGAGTTGCTGTCTCAAGGGGCGAACGTAACGCCAAAGCGCGCGCGCACGGCGCGTCGAACTTAAGCGGTTGGGTTCAGCGCACGCGCGGTGCGATGTGCACAATTGTCTTTTGTGCACTCAGCGTAAAGTGCCAACGAATGTCCGCGTAACGCAAAGCCAAGTCGTGAAGCCACATCTGCTTGTCGATGTTCGATTTCGTGATCATGAAATTCTTCAACTCGACCACATTGCAAGCACACCAAATGATCGTGGTGATGTCCTTCGTTGAGCTCGAAGACTGCTTTGCCTGTTTCAAAATGCTGCCGAGAAAGCAGCCCAGCTTGTTCAAATTGTGTCAGCACGCGATACACCGTGGCCAGGCCAACATCAATGCCTTCGGCGATGAGTTTGCGGTAAACGTCTTCGGCCGATAAGTGCCGCACCTTGCTCGACTCAAAGAGTTCGAGAATTTTTCGTCTGGGTAGGGTGGCCTTTAACCCCATCTCTTTCAGACTTTGGGAAGAAGAAAGCGGCATAGCAACTCCAAGACACGCAGAGGGATCGGCTATCATATCGCCATTCTTCATTTTAAGTGATCGCGATCATGCGCATAAAAGTTGTTGCGCGTCTGGGCATGTTGCTTTTGCCGCGCCGTTGGTTACTTTTGGCTTGCATCAGCATGTCGTTGTGCGGCTGTAGCAGCCTACCCAAATTACCCGAACTACCGAGCCTGCCCAAGTTGCCAAGCTTGCCGTCGATTGCGCCTTATCGAATGGATATTCAGCAGGGCAATTACATTACGCAGGAAATGGTCGCGCAGCTCAAGCCGGGCATGTCGAAAGAGCAGGTGCGTTACGTACTGGGCACCCCATTGGTGACGGATATTTTTCATGCCGATCGTTGGGATTATGTGTTCTACCGAGAGGTTCGAGGCGGGGCGCCCGAGCAGCGACGAATTGCGGTGTTTTTTAAAGACGAAGTGCTAGAGCGTATTGGGGGCGACGTGGTTGAAAAATCCGGAGAGACCAAATGAGTCAACAGGCCGTGCGTGTTGCTGTATCGGGAGCCTCAGGTCGTATGGGACGAACCCTGATTGCGGGTGTGTTAGACGATACAACCTTGGCACTTGGT
This sequence comes from Betaproteobacteria bacterium, assembly GCA_947467435.1. Classification (GTDB taxonomy): domain Bacteria; phylum Pseudomonadota; class Gammaproteobacteria; order Burkholderiales; family SG8-39; genus SZAS-79. Next base: position 4,135 of record CANIIA010000082.1, on the reverse strand, counting down.
GCCGCGTTCGATATCGCTGGACAGGCGTGTATCGGCGAGGATGCGGGGCACCTGATCGGTGCTGCAGCCACCGGTGTGTTGGTGCGTGATGATGTTGCTGGTGCATTAGCCGCCGCGGATGTGCTGATTGATTTCACGCGACCCGCAGGAACGTTGCAATACTTGGCGGCGTGTGTGCAAGCCAAGCGTGCCATCGTGATTGGAACGACCGGTTTTTCTGAAGCTGAAAAAAAACAAATCGCTGTGGCCGCGCAATCGATTCCGATTGTGTTTGCTCCCAACATGGCGGTGGGTGTGAACGTGACGTTTAAGCTGGCGCAAATTGCAGCGCGTGCATTGGGCGATGACTATGATGTTGAAATCATCGAGTCGCATCACCGGCATAAGGTCGACGCACCCTCTGGTACTGCCTTGCGTTTTGGTGAAGTGGTGGCGCAAGCGTTGGGCCGTGACCCAGCGCGCGATTTTGTGCATGGACGTCACGGTGAACCTGGCGCGCGGCCCGCAAAAGAAATTGCCTTTCACGCGATTCGTGGTGGAGACATCATTGGTGAGCACACGGTGATGTTTGCTGGCATGGGCGAGCGTGTTGAAGTGACGGTGCGCTCATCGAGTCGATCAACCTACGCTACTGGTGCGTTACGTGCAGCGCGTTTCGTTGCTGGGCGCGCAGCAGGTTTATACGATATGGATGATGTGTTGGGATTAAAGTGAGAATGTTTTAAATCTTTTGTTGTAAGAGGGCGCGCAGTTTGAGAATTAAAATTCAAGCGCAAAAAAAGTGATGACAAATTGCTCGGGCCATTTGCACAACACAAACCTACTGTGGTAATATTCATCGCTTCTGTAGAAGCGGAAGCGGCGAAAGCCTCTTCCGCTTTTTTTTCGCCTTTCACGCGTTGTTATGTTGATTGCATCCGCCAGTTCAAGTTGGCGATCTTTCAGCATGTCTTTGGAGTTTCTTTGTGACCACGTCTAACGCCGCCGCTCTCGTCCTTGCTGACGGAACGGTATTTCGTGGGCGAAGCATTGGTGCCGCCGGTTTACGTGTCGGCGAGGTGGTCTTTAATACGGCCATGAGTGGGTATCAGGAAATTCTCACCGACCCATCGTATTGCAAACAAATCGTGACGCTCACGGCATCGCATGTAGGCAATGTGGGTGTGAATCCAGAAGATGCAGAATCATCCTCGATTCATGCGGCCGGTTTGGTGGTACGAGATGTGCCGATGCGTTATTCAAGTTGGCGTGCGACTGAAGCGTTGCCCGATTATCTGCGCCGTCATGCCGTGGTGGGTATTGCCGACATAGACACCCGACAACTGACACGACATTTACGCATGCATGGTGCACAGCCCGGCGCAATCGTTGCTGGTGAAGTGGATATGGATGCCGCATTAGCGGCTGCACGATCGTTTGCGGGTTTAGCGGGCATGGATTTGGCGCGCGAGGTGAGTGTGCAGTCTGCTTACTCATGGACAGAGGGTGCATGGTCCTTGGGGCAAGGTTTTCTGAGCGTCCCCAAGCATCCCTATCATGTCGTCGCTTTTGATTACGGGATCAAACGAAATATCTTACGTCTGCTTGCAGCACGTGGTGTGCATATCACCGTGTTACCTGCTCAAACGAGTGCGCAAGAGGCCTTGGCGTTCAAGCCGGACGGTGTGTTTTTGTCCAACGGACCGGGCGATCCAGAGCCATGTGCTTATGCCATCCGAGCCATCGCGCATATTCTTAAGCACACTAACCTACCGGTATTTGGTATTTGTTTGGGTCATCAGTTATTGGCCCTAGCCTCGGGTGCGCGCACCATCAAAATGAAGTTCGGACATCATGGCGCGAACCACCCAGTCAAAGACCTCGACACCGGTGCGGTCGCTATCACGAGTCAAAATCACGGCTTTGCTGTCGACCCAAATTCGTTGCCCAACAATTTACGCGTCACGCATGTTTCTTTGTTTGATGGATCGATACAAGGTTTAGCGCGCACAGATCGCGCTGCGTTTAGTTTTCAGGGGCATCCCGAGGCAAGCCCTGGTCCACATGACATGGCGCATCTGTTTGACCGATTTATCACGCAAATGCAAAGCACAGTGGATGCGCATGCAGCGAAGTAAGTCATCTTGCTTGAGTCGAAAGGTGCAGCATGCCGAAGCGTGAAGATATTCGCAGTATTTTAGTGATTGGGGCTGGACCGATTGTGATTGGTCAAGCCTGTGAGTTTGATTACTCGGGCGCGCAGGCTTGTAAGGCGTTACGCAGCGAAGGCTATCGCGTGGTCTTGGTGAATTCCAATCCTGCCACCATCATGACCGATCCAGAGACGGCAGATGCCACTTACATTGAACCGATTACGTGGCAAATGCTTGCGCGCATCATCGAAAAAGAACGCCCCGATGCGCTGCTACCCACCATGGGCGGGCAAACAGCACTGAACTGCGCACTCGATCTTGCCCGTGAAGGCGTACTAGAAAAATTTAATGTCGAGATGATTGGCGCCAGTCGCGAAGCGATCGATAAAGCCGAGGATCGCGAGAAATTTAAAAAGGCCATGACGCGCATTGGCTTGGGCTCGGCGAGATCATCGTTAGCGCATTCGATAGAAGAGGCACTTCAAGTGCAATCAGGGTTGGGTTTTCCTGTCGTGATTCGTCCCTCTTTTACGATGGGCGGCAGCGGTGGTGGTATTGCATATAACCGTGAAGAATTTATCGCGATTTGCGAGCGAGGACTCGAAGCCTCGCCAACCCGCGAGCTACTGATCGAAGAGTCGCTGTTGGGTTGGAAAGAGTATGAAATGGAAGTGGTCCGCGACCGTGCCGATAACTGCATCATCGTGTGTTCGATCGAAAACCTTGATCCGATGGGCGTTCACACGGGCGATTCAATTACAGTTGCACCGGCGCAAACCTTGACTGATCGTGAGTATCAGCGCATGCGTAACGCATCGTTGGCCGTGTTGCGTGAAATTGGGGTCGACACGGGCGGTTCTAACGTGCAGTTTGCGATTCATCCTGACGACGGTCGGATGGTGGTCATCGAGATGAATCCGCGCGTGTCGCGCTCTTCAGCACTGGCTTCCAAGGCCACCGGATTTCCGATTGCAAAAATCGCAGCCAAACTTGCGGTGGGATATACGCTCGATGAATTGCGTAACGAAATTACGGGCGGTGTAACGCCGGCATCGTTTGAACCAAGTATTGATTACGTGGTCACCAAAATTCCTCGTTTTGCCTTCGAAAAATTTCCGCAAGCCAATGATCGCCTGACGACTCAAATGAAGTCGGTGGGCGAGGTCATGGCGATTGGCCGAACATTTCAAGAGTCTTTTCAGAAAGCATTGCGTGGATTGGAAGTTGGCTTAGATGGATTGGATAGCACTGTACGAACACGCGAGGCCATCGCACGCGAGCTCGCTGAACCTGGGCCAGCACGTATTTGGTATGTTGGTGCGGCATTCCGTGCCGGCTGGACCTTAGATGAAGTATTTGCATTGAGTCATATTGACCCTTGGTTTTTGGCGCAAATTGAAGATTTAGCAAAAACAGAATTGCAGATAGAGGCCACCAACCTTGAGGCGCTCGATGCAACACGTTTGCGAGCGCTCAAGCGACAAGGATTTTCAGATCGACGTATTGCAACCTTATGTGCGAGCGATGAAAACGCAGTGCGTGAAAAACGCCATGCATTCGGTATTCGGCCCGTCTATAAACGCGTCGATACGTGTGCCGCAGAATTCGCCACCGAGACGGCGTACCTGTATTCGAGTTATGAAATGCAGTGCGAATCTAGCCCAACCTCGCAACGTAAGATCATGGTGTTAGGTGGTGGACCCAATCGGATTGGTCAAGGTATTGAGTTTGATTATTGCTGTGTACATGCTGCATTTGCGTTGCGTGATGATGGTTACGAAACCATCATGGTCAATTGCAACCCCGAAACCGTATCGACTGATTTTGATACGGCCGATCGTTTGTATTTCGAGCCATTAACTCTCGAGGACGTGCTGGAAATTGTGGCGATTGAGCAGCCCGTTGGCGTGGTGGTTCAGTATGGTGGTCAAACGCCCCTGAAGTTGGCGCGCGCACTGGAGGCCAACGGCGTGCCGGTGATTGGGACCTCAGCGGAGTCGATT
>CANIIA010000081.1 GCA_947467435.1 Betaproteobacteria bacterium | reverse complement strand
TGCTCATGCAACGTCATTTGGTCGCTGGCTTCGGCGCCGGCGCGGTAAAAGGTTGAGCGCAATGTTTAATCATCGATTAGGTTGAATACGCATGTCCATCCGGCTAGAGCATCTTCGTAAATCTTTTGGTCCGGTCGATGTATTAAAAGACATCCACCTGAATCTTCCCGAACGTCAGTTCATCACCTTGGTTGGTCCCAGTGGCTGCGGCAAAACCACCTTGCTGCGAATTCTTGCTGGCTTAGAAACCGCATCGAGTGGTGAAATTTGGCACGGCGATCAACGCATCAGTGATCTCGCACCAGGCAAAAGAGATATTGCCATGGTGTTTCAAAACTACGCGTTGTATCCCCACATGAACGTCCGCGACAACATCGCCTACGGTCTAAAAGTTCGCGGCACACCGCGTGCACAAATCGAACCGCGTGTGCTTGAAGTTGCGCGCGTTCTAGAAATTGAACATCTGCTTGAGCGTAAACCCAAAGCGCTCTCGGGGGGACAACGTCAGCGCGTGGCGTTGGGTCGTGCAATGGTGCGCAAACCATGGTTGTTTCTGATGGATGAGCCCTTATCAAATTTGGATGCCAAGCTACGCGTCACCATGCGCGGTGAACTCAAGCGCTTTCACTTACGCTTAGAAACAACCACAGTGTATGTCACCCACGATCAACTCGAAGCCATGACAATGTCGGATCGCATTGCGGTGATGGATGGCGGTGCCGTTCAACAGTACGCCACGCCCGATGAGGTTTACAACCAACCAGCCAACACCTTTGTGGCCGGTTTTATCGGCAGTCCTCCGATGAACTTTTTGGCTGACGCCCAACTGCATGACCAACATCTCACCTTACCCAGTGGGCATGGCCAGCGCCAACGCGTTGCGCGTTCACCCTACCCCAGCGCTGATCGCGCGGTGTTATTTGGCATTCGACCCCAAGATATTGAATTACGCACACAAGCCGATGCAATGAGTTTGCCCGCGCGGGTGTCGTTAATTCAGTTGCTTGGCTCAGAAAAACTCATCGACCTCACATGGGGAGACGGTGCCACGATCAGCGCCCAAGTGCGTGCCGATACCGAGCTCAACGAAGGGCAAAGCGTTTGGTGTCACTTTGATCCCGCACGCCTACATTTGTTTGATCCATCCACCGGTCGCAACTTAGCTTGCGCATAACCAAGGAATAACTGCATGCGTACCGAAGATTCCGATCAGGCCCGCTACGCTGAACGTTCTTTGCGTGTCCTACGCGCGCCTTATATCGGTCACGGCAAACTTGAAATCCTGCCCAAAGTCGTGGCACGCAACCTCGATGACATCGCGTTGCTCTATACCCCAGGGGTTGGATACGCCGTCAAAGAAATTCTGGCGCGCGAAAGCGCTCTTGGCGAGTTAACTGGTCGCGACAACACCATCGCTGTGGTCACCGACGGTACCGCCGTACTCGGCCTTGGTCGAGCCGGTCCGCGCGCAGCCTTACCGGTGATGGAAGGCAAAGCTTCGATGTTCAAGCTCCTGGTTGGCATTGATGCCGTGCCGCTGTGTCTGGATGTTTCTGATCCATCGCAGCTGGTCGATATTCTTGCCGCAATGCAACCCACCTTTGGTGGATACAACGTTGAAGATGTGGCTGCGCCGCACTGCTTTGATGTGATGACGCAAGCCGAAGGACGATTACACGTTCCGATCATTCATGATGACCAATACGGCACCGCCACGGTCGTGATTGCCGCACTCATGAATGCGTATAAGTTACTCGGACGTAACCCAGCAACACAACGCGCCGTGGTCTGCGGTGATGGCGCCGCAGGAACGGCCACGGTACGCCTACTCACCGCCTGGGGCTTTGGTGACATTTTGAGTGTGGGACTGTCGGGCATTATTCACCGCCACGGCAATTACACCGAAGCCCACCGACGCTGGCTCGCAGAACACACCAACCGCGAAGCCATCACCGGCGATCTATCGACAGCGTTAAACGGCGCCGATGTATTTATTGGCCTGTCAGTGGCAAACCTAGTCAGCCCCGAAATGGTTCGGCGCATGCGAAAAGATCCGGTGGTTCTCTCACTGGCGAATCCCATTCCTGAAATCATGCCTGCACAGTCATTGGCCGGCGGTGCCGCTATTGTTGGTAGCGGTCGATTCGATCATCCGAATCAATGTAATAACGTGCTGGCATTTCCTGGTCTCATGCGCGGTGCACTTGATGCAGGCGCGCTTCGATTAGATCACGCGACGTGTTTAGCCGCTGCTCGAGCGATCGCAGCAGATGTCACCACCCACGAATTGCGCCCTGATCATATTTTGCCCACCCCATTATCGGCCACGTTATACCCCGCTGTCGCTGAGGCAGTCGCACAAGATTTAGTGACGCGCGGACTTGCAAGAAAATCACCCGCGCCTGGTGCCGTCGCAGAAAATACACGCGCCTTACGCGAAATGATTGCCTTACGCCAAGCGTTTGTAGCTGAACGTACTTCGGACTACTAAACATTCGATGCCACAACGACGTGCGAGAAAACAAGCCACCGTACGCGATGTCGCGCGCGAGGCTGGCGTATCGATTGCGACCGTCTCACGTGCACTGGCTCAACCAGAATTAGTTCGAACACAAACGCGCGCGCGTATTGATCAAGCCATCACGCATCTCAACTATGTCTCCGATGGTCTAGCCCGCGCACTTTCCACACGCCGTACCGGAACCATCGGCGCAGTGATTCCCACACTAGATAACGCTATTTACTCCGTCAGTACGCATAGCTTGCAAAAAGTTCTCGAGCAATCAGGCTATACACTTTTGTTGGCGTGTCATGAGTTTGATCTTGCTTCCGAATTACGAATCGTGCGTGCCTTCATACAACGTGGTGTTGATGGCATTGCACTCGTTGGAACATTACATGCGGCTGCCACAAACCAATTGCTCGCTGCGCACCGCGTTGCGTGCGTGTATACCTGGGCGACAGATTTAAGTGTACAAACAGCAAGTGTTGGATTTGATAATCGCGCCGCAGGTCATTTAATTGCCGAGCATTTACTCTCGCTCGGCCATCAACGAATCGGCGTGATCTCAGGCATTCTGGAAGGAAATGACCGCGCGACAGACCGCTTAGAAGGCTTGCGTCGTTGCTTACAAACAGCAGGTGTTCCATTACCAGCGCATGCCATCGAACAAGCCCAATATTCTGTGCAAGCTGGTGCCGATGCCCTGGACCGACTGATTTCACGCACCTCACTCAGCGCCGTTGTTTGTGGCAACGATGTACTCGCGATTGGGGCAATACAACGTGCGCGAGAACGTGGCTTGCATATCCCAAATGATTTATCGATTACGGGCTATGACGATATGGAGTTGGCGCGCGTCATCACGCCGCCACTAACAACCGTACGTTTCCCGATCGCGCAGGTCGGTGAACAAACCGCACACCATCTGATTGAACGCATCACTCAAGATAAGCCGGCACGCTGCATACAACTACCCATCGAGCTGGTTGTCCGTGGATCGACGACACACGCACACAAAACATCAAATAATTGATTGATCGCACAAACTGATTAAGTGTCTCCGACCAAGCGTCGCGCTAAGCGCAAGTGTGGGCGGTCGATCATCATGCCATCCATGCGTAACGCACCGGCATTGGGTTGAGCTGCAAACGCTGCAATCACTTTGTGAGCCCAAGCTAACTGCGCTGCATCGGGCGTAAACACCGTATTGATGTCATCGACATGCTTAGGATGAATCGCAAGCTTGCCAGCAAAACCATCCCGCCGCGCTTCGCGTGCTTCATTGATCAATACCGCAGGATCTTCAAGATCGACGCAGACAGTATCAACCGCTGGTACACCCGCCGCCGCAGCAGCGTGTAAACACAACGCGCGTGCTACGCGAAACGGCTCGGTATACGCACCATTCACGCGATTAGCCATGGCACCAATATCTGCAGCCAAATCTTCTGCGCCCCACGACAAACCCGCTAAACGGGGCGTGACGTTGCGATACGTACCCATACCAAATACCGCCTCACCGGTTTCGGTGGCAATCACTAAAATCTTGATGCTTTGTGGATTCAGTCCGTGTGCCGCTTCAAAGGCATCGAGATAATGCGACACCTGTGCCAGATCTGCACCACCACGACATTTAGGCAACACAATGCCAAAGGGCTTGGCCGGAACCACGGCAGCCAAGTCTGCAATCGTTAATCCCGTATCGAGCGCATTGACGCGCACCCAAAGCGCTTTTCCAGCAGGCGCTTGATGCAACATGCCTTGCACGATGCGGCGCGCTTCAATTTTTTGATCAGGGGCCACCGAATCTTCTAAATCAAGAATCAATGCCTGCGCAGCACCGCTACAGGCACGCGTGAATTTTCGCTCAGAATCTCCAGGAACAAATAAATACGCACAAGCCATGGCGACTATCCTTTCGTGGGACGTTTGCGCATAAAGGCTGCGCGTTTACAAGTAGCAACAATTTCATCGCGATGGTTAATTGCTTCGTGTTGAAACTCAACAATGCCCGCATGTGGCCATGATTTACTTTCGCGCTTAGAAAGTACCGTGGTGCGCACGTGTAGCGTGTCACCTGCAAACACCGGTTTCGGAAACTTTACCTCAGTCATTCCAAGGTTACCGATGGTGGTCCCCATGGTGGTGTCATTCACCGTCATTCCAATCATCAGACCGAGGGTAAATAAACTATTGACGAGCGGTTTACCGAATTCTGTTTTTGCAGAAAAATGTGCATCGAGGTGTAAAGGTTGCACGTTCATGGTCAAACTACTAAACAACACGTTATCCATTTCGGTGACTGTGCGCGTCCAGTCATGGGCAAAACACTGCCCTTCGGAAAACTCTTCAAAGTACAAACCAGCCATCGACGTCTCCTGCTCAGAGGACGAAAAGACTGATTCTAGGTCGACTCAGAGACGAATGCGCACACCGCTGCACGAGGAATGTGAAACGGCAGCTATCTCAACGAAAACGACACAGACGCGCCGGCGGGTTCCGTGAGCTCAACGCAAGCCTGATTGGAAGTAACAAACCCCGTCTAGAGCCCACCTTGCGGATTCAAGGCGAGGCGTCCTAGAGCACCGGCACTGGCAAATAAACGAAGGCGCGCCGATCGCCATTCGGCTGAGCAACGCACACGCTCTTGTTGCGCGTCAGCAAGCGCGGTCAACGCATTGAGCATTTCAATGATATCTGCAGCACCGCGCTCGTATTTTCGTTGCACTGTTTGCAACGCAGCTTCTGCACTCTCGAGTAATAATCGAGAAGCCTCCAAGTTATCAAAGCCGGATTCGGCTTCGGCATGCGCTTTAGCTAACTCACTCATGATTTGCTGTTCTACATCGCGCAGATCCGCTTCGCGTTGGGTCACTTGCGCCTCAGCGCCTCGCACTTTGTAGGTCCGGCCAAAGCCTTCAAATAACGGAAAATTGACCGTCAAACTAATAATCGATTCGTGCGTCCGAATGAGTGTCGGCGAAAACCCGGGCCGACCATTCTGGTAGTACGCCGAGGTTAAGTCCATCGAGGGTAAACCTTCTGAGCGTACCGCAGTCACTTTTTGCGAAGCTGCATGCACTTGCTCACGCGCAGCCAACAATGCCGGGTGACGTGTTTGCGCTTCCGTGATCCAATCTTTGAGCGCTTTGCGTACGCGCTCACTGCTATCAGATAAGTCTTGCGCTAGGTTCAACGCCGTTCCTGGCGCAATGCCCATCGCAGCGACCAGTGCTGCGCGCGATTTTTCATATTGCCCTTGCGCGCGATTGCGTTCTAGCGCGGTTCTAGCTAACGTGGTGCTCGCTTGTAGCGTTTCAGCACGTGAGCCGGCACCTAGCTTTTCTCGACGCTCAGCGGTCTCTTTTGTTTGAAGCGCTAGCACCGCACTTTTTTCTTTGGCTTGCCAAGCTGCACGAGCGGTTTGCGCGTCGTAGTACGCACCGATGACAACCGCTAAAGTACGTTGTAGTTCGGCATCATGATTAAATTGTGCCGCTTGGAGCAAAGCATCCGCTGATAGACGATTTGCATCTCGACCACCAAAATCAAGCAAGCGCCAAGCAGCATTCAGTGTGAATGTACTGTTCACTCGAAATTCATTTGCAATCTGCGTACCAAACGCTGTTAAGTCAGGGTTGGGATAACGCGTGGCGTATTCAACGCGGCTCGTTGCACCACTCAGTGTTGGAAAATACGCAGCGCGCGCTTCGCCCAACGCTGCAGCTTGCACCTTGATGTTAGCCCACGCAGCAGCAACTTTTGGGTTATTACATAAGGCCAAATCAACGGCTTGAGGCATACCAAGCGGTTGCGACAGGTCATAAGCCACCGGGCAAAGCAAAGCACCTGCATCACCTGGTAACGTCGCGCCGTTTTGTAATCGCGCCGGCTCAGCGGATAGCGGATCCATCAAGGGCAAAGCCAGATCAAATTTAGGCGGAGCAGTAATATCTGCACGCGCGCTTAGCGGCGTTGCTATTACCAAAGAAATCACAAATATCGTTCGCACAATAAGAGGATGCATCGCGATCACTGGGCGGAGACGCAAAGTGGTGTGGCTGCTTGGTTTATCGTTCACGTAACGCCTCCCGAGCGTGTTGTAACAAAGGTGATAAAAAGTACTCAATGATGCGTCGCTCCGCGGTTTTCATTTCTACATTCACTGACATCCCAACACCAATCGGTAAGTTTTTTCCGTCTGCAACCAAAGTTGTTTTATCGAGTAGCACATGCACTTGATACAGCAATCCCTTTTTTTCATCTTGAACCGCATCGCGCGAAATGTGGGTCACTTTGGCTGGAATGGTTCCAAAGCGCGTGTAGTCGTAAGCATCAACCTTGACTTCAGCGTGTTGACCCACTGCCACAAACCCGATGTCTTTGTTTTCGAGTTGCGCCAGCACCTCGAGTTGGTTTTGCACAGGCACGATCACCATCAAAGGTTGCGCAGCAGGTACCGCACTCCCTACGGTATGGACACTAAGCTGCTGCACCGTGCCAGACACAGGTGCAGTGAGTTTGAGTAAACGGCTGCGTTCGCCAGCGCGATTGGCGTCTTGATCATTACTCGTCACCAACTTACGACCTTCGGTCATCGCATCCCAAGCTTCTTTGCGCATCTGCGAAATTAATGAGGCGCGTTGATTGCGAGCATCGCTGAGTTGGCCAGACAAATCCACGCGTGCCTGTTCTTTTTCTAACCAAGCATGGATAGAAACATCGCCGTTTTCTTTGAGATGTTTGTAATCATTGGCGCGTTGCTCAGCCAACGGTAACGCCTCACTGTAGCGCGCAATTTCACCGTTGATTCGTTGTAATCGAGAAGCAAAATCTCGGTATTGGCCCTCTAAATGACGCTGTGCCGCTTGCCATTGCGCGGCAGGCACACCTGGCATGGGTCTTAATTGTGGTGGACGCACATGCTCGATAGCTTCGATCAACGCCTGAGAGCGTGCAACCAGCAATGCACCTTCAGTAGATAAGCCACTTGCTTTTAAATGCTCGGCATCCGTGCCACTCGAATCAAGTTCGATCAACACATCACCGGCTTTCACCTGTTGCCCCTCTTGCACATGGAGGGCACGCACCACGGCAACTTCAACGGCTGCAATGGTTTTAGTGTATTCAGAAGGAATCACCTTGCCGGTTGCATTGACCACCACATCCATCTTGCCAATGATTGACCATAACAATGCAAACAAGACGATGGCCATCAGAATGTAACCGGTCAGGCGTGCCGTGGTGGATGCGGGTTTTTCTTGAATCGCCAATGCAGCAGGTAAAAACTCTGCCTCCTCAACACGAAATAGGCCGCCTCCTAATTGCTGACGTATTTTCCAAAAATGCAAAAAAGTCGCCCCGTACCGTTTGAACAACATCAATACCGCTTCAAAACGGTGACGCGCGCTCACGCTGCGTCTCCGTTATTAAAGTCGTGTCCGTAAGCAACCAAGCCACCGCCATGGGCTTTGGATGGTCGATGGGGCTTTGCCGGACTGACTAAATGCCCTTGTTGCAGGCTATGCAGATGTGAGTAAATTCCATCCGGATTGAGTAAGAGCTCATCATGCGTACCCACTTCAGCAATTTGGCCACGCTCAACCACCACAATCCGATTTGCATCGCGTACCGCTGAAAGTCGATGCGCAATAATGATCACCGTACGACCCGCGCAGATGCTGCGCATATTTTCTTGAATGATTTTTTCTGACTCGTAATCGAGTGCACTTGTTGCTTCATCCAAAATCAAGATGCGTGGATTAGTCATCAACGCACGCGCGATCGCCACCCGTTGGCGTTGTCCCCCAGACAGTCCCGTCCCATGTTCACCCACCATGGTGTCGTAACCTTCAGGTAGCTCACAAATAAACTCATGCGCACCGGCCAATTGAGCGGCTTGAATAATTTGCTCAATCGAAGCAGCCGGATTACTTAATGCAATGTTGGCGCGGATCGAACGATTAAAGAGCATGTTTTCTTGTAGCACCATACCCATTTGCCGGCGTAACGAGGTGGTATCGATCACAGCAATATCTTGGCCATCGATCATGATGCGACCCCGATCGGGCACGTACAAACGTTGCACCAGCTTGGTGAGTGTGCTTTTGCCTGAGCCCGAGCGCCCGACAATGCCAATCACTTCACCAGGCGCAATTTTTAAAGACACACTACGCAAGACGTCCGATGAATCTGGTCGATACCGAAACGACACTTGATCGAATTCGATGGAACCATCCAGCCGTGGTAAACGTGTTTTATCGCCCACAATTTCGGTGCGTGTATTTAAGATATCGCCCAAACGACGCATAGAGATCCCGACTTGCTGAAAGTCGTTCCACAACTGCGCTAACCGCAAGATAGGATTGGAAACCTGGCCCGCAAGCATATTAAAAGCCACCAACTCGCCGACCGTCATTTTGTTGTCGATCACTAACGTAGCACCCAACCACATGATCCCGGCGGTGACCAACTTACTCACCAACGTAACGCCGCCACTGGCCACCATAGCGATGTTATTCGTGGATAAACCTGCAGCGACATACGCGGCCAACTGCCCTTCCCACTTTTGTTGCCAACGCGGTTCAACTGCCATGGCCTTCAAGGTATCAATGCCGCTGATAGTTTCAACAAGAAATGACTGGTTCTCCGCCATTTTGTTGAATTTGTCATCCAGGCGCTTACGCAAAATGGGCGTAAATAAAAACGACAAGGCTAAATAAATTGGAATGGATCCCACCACAATCAGTGTTAACACCGGGCTGTACCACAACATCACCCCGATAAAAATAAATGAAAAGGCAATATCCAGCACCAACGTCATCGCATTGCCGGTAAGAAAAGACCGAATATTTTCTAGCTCACGTATGCGCGCAACCGAGTCACCCACACGACGCGCCTGAAAATAGCTGACCGGTAGATTGAGCAAATGCCGAAATAGGCGTGCGCCTAGTTCGACATCTATTTTGCTGCTGGTATGTGCAAACACATACGTGCGCAGAGCTGTGAATGCAGCTTCAAAAAAAATAGTGACTGTTAGACCAATCGCAATCACTGTGAGTGTTTTCATTGCGTGATTGACTAAGACTTTGTCCATCACAACTTGAAAAAACAGCGGCGTGACCAACCCGATCAGCTGCAATACCAAGGACAACAATAACACTTCGCCCAACAACTTACGGTACTTCACAATGGCCGGAATAAACCAAGTGAAATCAAACTGCGCCATTTCACCAGCAAAGCTTGCTTTGCTTGTAAAAAAGATCAGCTCGCCACTCCACATCTCTTTAAATGCAGCCATGCCTAAGACTTCTGGCGGCTGCCCCGCTTGCTGTATCAATACACGCCCAGCTGATGGTGAAGACGTTGGTGGTACTTCTGCTGGTGTATCGGTCTCTGATAGTGCTATCTGTGTCGCGCCTTTGTTGTCCTCAGTGGTTGGTAAATCAACTTTACCAAGGATAAAAAAGCGCCCATCGCGGGCAACGGCAACACAAGGCAAAGGCGTGCGGTCTAAACGTGCTGGATATTGCACCACCAGCTTCGCACTCATGCCTAACCACTTTGCAGCCAGTAAAATAATTTGACGCGAAAAAGGTGCATGACCAAATTCGTGTCGTAGTTTTTCTGGATCTGCTGCAACGCCATGCAAATTGGCCATCAGCAATAAACACATCAAGCCCGTATCAGATGGGGCCTCGGTTTGCAGCGGTGTTGGATCGATATTCACGGCAGCTGCTCATGGTGTTTGAGGAACCTAGAACATGCGGCCGCTAGGTCTCAAACACCATACGCAAAACAGAACTAAGGCTGAAAAATGATGTTTCTTTTCAGTTTAGGTTCGGTCTGATTTTAATTAGGCTACTTTTTGTAATGCCAACATAGATTGCTGTTGCCACGCACCAGGATCGTTAGCAACAGACGACCCAGAACCAGTCAGCGCAGCTCCAGTATTAGTAAAATTTGCGGCAGCATTAATTAACTGCATTGCAGCGAGTACAGGCGGC
>CANIIA010000080.1 GCA_947467435.1 Betaproteobacteria bacterium | reverse complement strand
CCATCGATAAACGGCATACGTTGACCTGCGTCCTTCAATAAGCCTGCGGCCTGGTCTTGCGCCGTACCTTCGCTGGGGTAGGCTTCACCACGAAAATTTGGATTCCGTTTGAGTACCATGCGCGCATTCGGATTGTTCTCGGTCAGCATGTACGGCCCGGTACCCACGGGCCACCAATCTAAATTGAAGTTTTTTTCAGCCATACCCGGCTGATGAAAAAATTTTTCAACCTCCCAAGGCACCGGTGCAAAAAACGGCATCGCTAACCAATACGGAAATTGCGGATAGCGCCCATGCAGTCGAACGCGAAAACCGTAGTCATCAATTTTTTCTACGCCCGCGAGCGCAACGTCTCGCAAATCCATCCAAGCGCCAGCTTGGCCTTTAGATTGCAATGTCGCCTGCTCGGCGCGAAGTGTGTTGGATAAATCCGATAAGCCAACAATATAGCCCGCCATTAAACCAAACACAGGCGAATGCAAACGCGGATGAGCCAGTCGTTTGATCTGATAGATGTAATCATCCGCACGCAACTCGCGTGTGGATTGTTCAGCTAAGTCGTAGGGGGTCGTTAGTGCTGCAATCTGTTGGGTACTTAATTGATGATGCACATAGGCCCCACTGGCGTCTTGCGCAAACGCAGGATGGGGTTGATAACGAATCCCCGGCTGGATGCGCAATTCATACACGCTGTAAGCAAGCGCAGCGCTATCGGCACCGACGGGACGTCCATGACGATCGGTATACATCACCTGAGGTACAGCAGCCGCAGTCAAGGTAATCAGCGTGTGCGGACGCTTCAGATAGTGATACTGCAGCAGGGGTTCATAAATTTGTTGCGTAAAGCGTGCTTCGTCTTCGGTGTATGACTGCACCGGATCTAAATGTTTCGGCCGCTCGGTGAATGCGGCATACAGCACATTCTCTCCGGAGGCGCTCGCTGGATAGGGGTTGTTCCATATCTCACCGCACGCCACGAGCGTAAGTGCAACGCAACATACCAAGAGTGGGCGTAGGTGTAGCCGACGCAAAACTGTCTGAAGCACAAGCATGCGTTCAAGTGTAGCCCAATCAGGTCACGCCGTTATAATTCGGCCATCCAATTACTCGAACGAGTGTGACCTTTATGGGATTTCTTCAAGGCAAACGTATTTTGATCACCGGTTTACTCAGCAATCGCTCAATTGCGTGGGGAATCGCGCAAGCGGCGCGGCGCGAAGGTGCCGAGTTGGCACTGACCTACCAAAACGATCGGTTTGCTTCGCGTGCTCAGGATATGGCCAAAGAGTTGGGCGCCTCGATCGTGTTGCCCTGCGAAGTCACCGATGATGCGCAAATCAGCGCCCTATTTGCGACGTTAAGCACGCAGTGGGATGGCTTGGATGGCCTCGTCCATTCGATTGCCTTCGCGCAACGTGAAGCCATCGCTGGAAAATTTCTAGAGGGCATTTCCCGTGAGGCGTTTCGTGAAGCACTCGATATTTCCGCATACAGCTTTCCCGCCTTGGCCAAAGCCGCACTCCCCATGATGCAAGGACGTGCGGGTGCGATGCTCGCATTGACTTATCTTGGTGCAGATCGCGTTTTACCTAACTACAACACCATGGGCTTAGCCAAAGCTGCGCTTGAATCTAGCGTGCGTTACTTAGCAGCCGATTTGGGTCCGCAAGGCATACGCGTCAATGCTGTTTCTGCTGGGCCAATCAAAACATTAGCTGCCTCTGGGATCGCTGGATTCGGAAAAATTCTCAAGTTTGTTGAATCCAACGCTCCCATTCGCCGCAACGTGAGCATCGAAGATGTGGGCAACGCCGCGGCTTTTTTATTATCCGACTTAGCTGCCGGCATCACCTCCGAAGTAGTGTATGTCGATGGCGGTTTTCATAACGTGGTTGCAGGACTAAGCGAAGCAGATCAATGACAACAAAACAGACGCGCGTTGCATCGGACAAAATAAATTCAATGCAAACGCGTGTGCTGCTTGCGCTTTGCATTGCGCTCAGCGTTTTTTTTTCAGCATTCAGTCACGCGCAAGAGTTTCCAACGCGTCCGATTCAACTGATTGTGCCGTTTCCGCCAGGCGGGGTGGCCGATTTAACCGGACGTCCCACCGCCGTCGCGCTCGAAAAAATCTTGCGTCAACCGGTATTAGTTGTAAATCGACCGGGTGCTGGCGGTGCCACAGGGACTGCGCAGGTCGCACGTGCTACCGCCGATGGCTACACCTTGCTGATGGGCTTATCGTCGGTATCGATTTTTCCTGTCACTGATCGTATCAACGGAAAAACGCCCAGCTACGAAATGCGCGAACTCGCGCCGATTGCGTTAATCTCAGCCGACCCCACGGTGCTTGTGGTCCGTGCAGACAGCAATTACAAAACGCTCAAAGACTTTTTAGATGCCGCTAAAGCGCAACCTGGGCGACTGAACTACGCGTCATCGGGCGTGTATGGCACTTTGCATGTATCGATGGAAATTTTGGCGCATGCAACAGGCGTACAACTCTTTCACGTACCTTACCCTGGCGGTGGACCTGCCGTTGCTGCGTTGCTTGGCGGACAAGTCGACGCACTGGCCTCAGGACCCTCAGCGGTGATGGGGCAACTTAAAGCAGGCAAGTTGCGCGCTTTAGGCAGCTGGGGGGATAAGCGCTTGCCCGCGTTACCCGAGGTCGCCACCTTTCGAGAACAAGGCTTAGACGCAGAGTTTTATATCTGGTCTGGCGTATTTGCCCCAAGCGGTACACCAGCACCCGTGATGCAACGCTTACGTGATGCCCTTCGTTTGGCCGTACAGGATCCCGAATTTAAAGCCACGATGGCGAAGATTGAAACACCCGTGAGTTATCTTGATGCGCCAGAATTTGCACGCTTTTGGGAACGTGATGCGCGGCGCCTAGCCAACACACTAGAAAAGATCGGTCGCATCGAAGAAAAATAATTCGCTGCAATCACACAGCAAATTTATGGCTGCCGTTTTTCTAAATTTTCTGTGTTGATCACGACCTTTGACTGCGCACGCAGCGCTGCGACGTAGGCGTCGTACTGCGCGCCACCGGCTTGTCCATCAAGTCGCGCACGCATGGCCTTTTGTTGTTTTTCATCTTGGGCTTCAGGTGCGATGACTTTATTGACGCGATAAATCACATACCCTCCCTCTGCCTCTGCCCCAACATAAGCAGGCAGCTTGGCCGGATCAGCAGACAAAATAGCCCGCACCGAGTCGGGAGGTAAGTTACCCGCACCACGACGTGTTAACGCACGACCCGCAGACCATTTGAGTGTGGCATCCGTTTGACCTGCTTGTAGCTTTGCTAAACGCGCGGCACCGTCTGCGTGGGCAAGTTTTGCTGCTTGCTGACGACGCAACAACACGTCAATCTCAGCGCTCACTTCTTCCAGCTTGCGTTGCGCCGCAGGACGGTACTCGATCACACGCGCAGCAACCAGTGTGCTAGGCGCAACCTCAACCGCATCGGTATTGCGTTTGGCTTGCGTAGCGTCAGTTGAAAATAACGCGCTCATCAACTTCGGATGCGCTAAGGGACCCGCTGCAGGTGTGGCAACTTGACTCATCCAGTCCGTGCGCTGGATGGTCAATTTAAAACGATCCGCAACGGGCTTAAGTGAGTCGGATTGCTCATAAACTGTATTACTAAAAACTTCTGCAGCTTCAGCAAATTTTTTCATGCCTTTTTGACGGGTAATTTCTTTTGCCAACTCTGCGCGGACCTCATCGAGCGCTTTGGTTTTGCCTGCACGAATCGTCGTCACGCGAATGATATGAAAGCCAAATTCAGAGCTGACCACACCAGAAGTCTCACCTTCACGTAACGCAAAGGCCGCATCTTCAAAACCTTTGACGAGCATTCCACGCGAGAAAAATCCCAAATCGCCGCCCTTCTCTGCAGAGCCTGGATCTTTTGAGTACTGCTTAGCAAGGTCAGCAAAACGATTGGGGGTACGTTTTAATTCGGCGAGCACTGTCTCAGCTTGTTTACGTGCAGCCGCTTTACTATCAGCACTCGCATCCGCAGCGGCGGGGATTAAAATATGGCTCGCACGCCGCTGCTCTTCTTGTCGATACTGCGCAGCGCGCGATTCATAGGCGGCTTTAATTTCTGCCTCGGTCGCTGGTTCAAGCGCACCCAACTGATCTGCTGAGAGCAAGACATATTCCGCTTTCACTTGCTCGGGCGACTGAAACTGCTTGAGGTTGGCATCGTAATAGGTCTGAATCATGGCCTGATCAATTCTGACTTGACCAGCAAACGACTGCCCAGCAATGGCCACTTCTGAGACTTCGCGTTTTTCATTTTCAATCGCGGCTAATCGATCACTTACCGCCCGCGCCTGAATCACACTGCCACCTACAGCACGATTGAGTTGCGACATTGCCAAATCAAAACGTAAACGCGATTCAAATTGCTGCTCGGTCATATTTTGCGAAGCAAGTAAGGCCTTGTACTGATCTTTATTGAATTGGCCATTCACTTGAAAACTCGGTTGACTTGCGATCAGCTCACGCAGTTGTTCATCGTTGATGGTCAGATTCGCATCGCGCACGGCACCGTTTAAAACCTCGCGATTAATCATTCCATCCAGTAATTCCAAGCGGACCGCAGGCGTATCAAACATCGCGGTATCAAAGTTACGTCCAAACACTCCGCGTAGACGGTCCATTTGTTGGCGCAGCTCATCATTAAATTCGCGCTGCGAGATTTTTCGTCCGGCCACGTTCGCTACCGTATCTGCACCCCCTGCCGAGCGGGTGTAAGACTCCAAACCAAAAAACGCAAACGGCACCATGATCAGGGCCAGCATGATTTGAATAATGAATTTGTACTTAGCAACAAAATCGAACATGGCGATCCAGGGCAATAAACGAGTCGATCAGGGGCCGATAGAGGACGGCCGAATTAGTAATTTTAACCGAATGCGTCTGTCGCAGCAGACAGAGTAGGTGGCGTCTGACGTAGCAGACTTAGTGGGTGGCGTCTGACGTAGCAGACTTAGTAGGTGGCGTCTGACGTAGCAGACTTAGTGGGTGACGCCCGAATGACGACACGCTAACGAGCCGCGCTGGTGACGGTGGTCTTACTGGCGATCCGCTCTTTGATTGCGCTGATCGCTGCGAGCGCAGCCTTTTCACCCTCAAGAATCGCCACATGCCGATCCTCAAAGCCCGTGCTACGCATCCGGCCGATATCGGGCCGGATAACCACATCGGCCTCGGGCAGCTCAAAGCCAGCGATGCTTTGGCCCATGATGGTGAAGGTTTGCAGCATCACATCGAGCGTATCTTTAGTTTTGGCAAAGCGCGGATCGCTCGATATGTAGACCGCAATCACCACATCGGCCCCCATAGCGCGCGCAGCCCGCACTGGCACTGGGCTGACTAAACCACCATCGACATAATCGCGGCCGTTGATAGAAACCGGTTGAAACACACCCGGAACACTACTCGAGGCACGTACCGCTGTGCCAGTGTTACCGCTACGAAACACCACGGACTCGCCCGTTTGCAAATCAGTCGCTACCGTTGCGAACGATTTAGTGAGTTTCTCCAGCGGACGATTTTGCACCGCTTGGTTCACAAAGTTCTGCAACGCTTCGCCCTTGATAAATCCACGATCAGGACGCGACCAATCTGTGAGCATGCTGTCATCAAGTTGCATGCCCAATCGTTGCAAATCAAATGCACGATAACCGCTGGCATACAACGCGCCAACCACACTGCCCGCACTGGTTCCGACGATGATGTCAGGAACAATCCCTTGCGACTCGAGCGCCTTGATGACACCAATATGTGCAAATCCGCGCGCAGCTCCGCCGCCCAAGGCTAGCGCCACTTTGGGTGGAATCGAACGTGTCTCTGCAACTGCAGTCGGTGCAGTCACCGGCCCAGGTTTACCGGTCATGCTGTTAGGCAAGACCGCACAACCTGCGCTGATTAAGGCAAGTAGAACAAGAGCGATAAAAGAAACGATACGCACGCTATGGATCCTTTGGGGGGAAAGATCGCGATCAAGAAGGCAATTATACGCAACGCGACCAAATGAGACCACGTCACACCAAAATCGTTCGCACAAAAAACAAAGCCCAGCATTGCTGGGCTTTGTGATGAAGCAGGCGTTGCGTTTAGAACTTATAACCCACACCCAGCGACCCGTACGTGAGCTTGGGTTGCTCTTTGTAGGTGGCACCGCTAAGTACGTAGGATTTCTCGGAGAAATTGACCAACCCCAACTCCGCCTGAAGATAAGTATTCTTTGACAACATGGTGCGAACCCCAGCGCCGAAGCCAATGTTGCTGAAGTTTTGCGACACATTGGAGTGTGAAGTATCTGTTTTCAATTTGAGATTGTGATAGGCAAGCTTTCCATAGGCGAGCGTTGAATCACTCAACACAAAACCTGGCTCGATATACAGGGTGTAATGATTCTTGGCTTTATTATTCGATTCCCATGAACTTCCGTTGTATGTGTAACCGCCCGCCTTATAGTCATTCAGGCTATACGTTCCGCCCACATTGATCACCATCGAATCCCCCGCCTTGATGCCATAGGCAGCTTGTAAATTAGCACCTGAACTCGTCTCTCCGTACTTAAAAACTTCAACCGTGCTTGAGTCAGACTCGGTCCGCTTATGCGTCGCTGCCGTTTGCGTGAAATTTGCACCCACGCTCAGTCCAGTAAAATTTTCAGACTGCGCAAATGTAGCGCTTGAGGCAGAAAAAACAACCATAGAAAATGCCGTGAACGACAGCTGCTTTATTTTCATCTTTGCAACGCTCCTGTGTGATTGAAAAAAACTTCGCAAAACACCAACACGTAAGCGTATGAGAAAGTTTTTTTTGCATCCACACAGATGCACTACAAGTAACAACCTTTAACTTAGCAATAACAAAAAATTAGTTTCTTCAATTCACGTGATGATTTAGAGATATTTTTAGTTATTTTATTTATTAAAAATAATAATAAATTTTTTCAGGATGAGTACAATCTTCACAATCCGTAGATGATGCAATGCCTGATAAGTGTTAAGCCAGTACACTAAGGGGTCGCCCGCTTCACCGATACACCTCCATATTTCTGCACTGCTGCGCTCCCGCAGCTCCACACTTTTATATTGATATCCAATCGCCATGAACCTCTTCTCGCGCTGGCCAATCTTCACCCCCATCCTTGGGGCGATCGTCCTTGGGTTTTTATATCAGCACTCGATGAGCAGCCTACTGACAGGTGTTGCGATCCTGGCGATGTTGCTGACCGTGATCACCTCGGTACACCATGCAGAAGTCATTGCCCATCGCCTCGGTGAACCCTACGGCACGTTGGTCCTCGCGCTCGCCGTCACTGTGATTGAAACAGCGCTGATCCTTTCGTTAATGTTACTGGGCACGAGCGAAAATCCCACGCTACCGCGTGACACCGTTTATTCCGCTGTGATGATCATTTGTAACGGCGTGGTTGGACTGTGCTTACTCTTGGGTGGTATTAATCATCGCGAACAAGTATTTCGAATTGAAGGTACCGGGTCCGGATTTGCTGCGTTGGTCACACTCTCGATGCTGGTACTCATCATGCCCGTACTCACCACCAGCTCACCTGGAGCCACCTACACCAACAGTCAACTCATCTTCGTTGCCGCCGCGTCACTCATCTTATGGTTGGTATTCGTGTTCATTCAAACCATTAGACATCGCGATTATTTTCTCCCGAGCAGCAACACCGAAGATGAAACGGTGCACTGCCCCCCTCCCTCATTGGGTCAAGCGTGGACGAGCTTTGGGCTGCTTTTAGTCTCGTTAGTTTGCGTCGTTGGGTACGCGAAAACCTTAGCACCAGCAATTGAGCAACTCGTTACCGCATTGCATGCCCCACCTGCGTTTGTCGGCATTTTGGTGGCAATGATCGTGTTACTACCAGAAACATGGGCGGCGTTACGCGCAGCGTTGAGCAATCGATTACAAACCAGCATGAATTTAGCGATCGGATCGGCATTGGCGAGTATCGGATTGACCATTCCGCTGGTTGTGCTTGCATCGGTCTTGCTCGATCTCAAGTTGGTGATTGGCATCGATGACAAAGATATCGCTATGCTCAGCCTGACTTTTCTGGTTGGATCGATCACGCTCGGTTCAGGCCGCACAAATCTGATGCAAGGTGCGATTCACCTCATCATCTTTGCGGCATTTTTATTTCTGACGCTGGTGCCGTAACGCCCTCAGCAGCTTGTGCTGCGGATGTTGTTTGCGATTCGACACGCAACCAACAAAAAAGCCTGATTTCCTCACCGAAGCTTTGTACCTCGATGGAGAAATCAGGCTTTTTTCATTGGCGGAGCGGACGGGACTCGAACCCGCGACCCCCGGCGTGACAGGCCGGTATTCTAACCAACTGAACTACCGCTCCGAACTCATCAATCTGGTGGGTGCTATAGGGGTCGAACCTATGACATTCGCCTTGTAAGGGCGACGCTCTACCGCTGAGCTAAGCACCCCGGGACGACCTATGGCAACCGTTGCTTGGTGCCGCCAAACCACGGCAGCCCCGTGAAGCGCGCTAGTTTAGCGCATCCTTGAGGGCTTTTCCAGCACGGAACTTCGGGATTCGCGCAGCGGCAATTTGAATCGGTTGACGTGTTGCTGGGTTATGCCCGCTACGCGCCTCCCGTTGCGTCACATGAAACGTACCAAACCCAACCAATGTGACTGCATCGCCTTTTTTTAAACTCGTTTTAATGGCACTCACCATCGCGTCAATCGCGCGCTCGGCAGCAGACTTAGAAATTTCTGCCGACTGCGCAATTTGATCGATCATTTCTGCTTTGTTCATTACCAACTTCTCCTGCTATTGAGCCAATGACAATGGGTGCGAAGGTTAATGCGTGGTAACTCCACCACCGGTAGATGCATCCTTACCTTCGGCCTTTGCTTTTGCCTCAGCGGCCGCAGCAGCGGCTAATTCTGCTTCCGTTGGCTCGGGGAGCGCTTCAGGCTGTCGTTCGAGTGCGACTTCCAACACCTTGTCGATCCATTTGACTGGAATGATTTCCAGTTTATTTTTGATGTTGTCAGCGATTTCTTGGAGGTCTTTGACGTTTTCCTCTGGGATCATCACTGTTTTAATGCCTCCCCGCACAGCGGCCAACAGCTTTTCTTTTAACCCACCGATGGCAAGCACTTCACCACGCAACGTGATCTCGCCGGTCATCGCCACATCAGCACGAACTGCAATACCGGTGAGTGAAGACACTAACGCAGTCGTGATCGCGATACCTGCGCTTGGTCCGTCTTTGGGGGTCGCGCCTTCAGGGAAGTGCACATGCAAATCGCTTTTTTCAAATGCACTGTCTTTGATTCCTAAACGACGGGCACGGCTACGGACAACAGAGCGCGCGGCCTCGACTGACTCTTTCATCACATCGCCCAACGAACCGGTGCGAATGATGTTGCCCTTACCAGGCATCGAGGTGGTTTCGATGGTGAGCAGCTCGCCACCCACTTCGGTCCACGCAAGGCCAGTGACCTGTCCCACCTGATTATCTTTTTCAGCCATACCGTGGGTGTACCGCCGCACACCTAGATATTTATCGAGATTGCGCGGCAACACGGTAATTTTCTTGACCTTGGTCTCGGTCAGAATTTGCTTCACCGCTTTGCGGCAGATTTTAGAAACTTCACGCTCTAAACCACGTACGCCGGCCTCTCGGGTGTAATAACGCACCACATCGCGCACGGCGGCTTCACCGAGCGTGAGTTCGCCAGATTTGAGACCGTTGTTCTTCATCTGCTTGGGCAGCAGATATTTCATGGCGATATTGACCTTTTCATCTTCGGTGTAACCCGACAGACGAATCACTTCCATACGATCGAGCAACGCAGGCGGAATGTTGAGTGTGTTCGAGGTCGCAATGAACATCACTTCGGAGAGGTCGTATTCCACCTCAACATAATGATCGACAAAGGTGTGGTTCTGCTCGGGGTCGAGCACCTCTAGCAACGCCGAGGAGGGGTCGCCACGAAAGTCCATGCCCATTTTGTCGACTTCGTCGAGCAAGAACAGCGGATTGCGCACACCCGCCTTGCTCATACTCTGCAAGATTTTGCCGGGCATCGAACCAATATAGGTGCGACGATGGCCGCGAATTTCAGCCTCGTCACGCACGCCACCCAAGGCCATGCGAATAAATTTGCGGTTCGTGGCTTTCGCAATCGACTGACCCAACGAAGTCTTACCGACACCGGGTGGCCCCACCAAACACAAGATGGGCGCCTTCATCCGATCAACACGACTTTGCACGGCAAGATATTCGAGGATGCGTTCTTTGACTTTTTCTAGGCCATAGTGATCTTCGTCCAAAATGGCTTGCGCAGGCTTGATGTCACGCGAGACCTTGGTTTTCTTTTTCCAAGGCAAATTAATCAACGTGTCGATGTAATTGCGCACGACGGTGGCTTCAGCCGACATCGGCGACATGAGCTTGAGTTTTTTGAGCTCACCTTCAGCTTTTTTACGCGCCTCTTTGGGCATTTGTGCCTTGCGGATGCGCTTATCCATTTCTTCGAGGTCTGCGCCCTCCTCGCCTTCACCCAACTCTTTTTGAATCGCCTTCACTTGCTCGTTGAGGTAGTACTCGCGCTGGCTCTTTTCCATCTGGCGCTTCACGCGACCGCGGATACGCTTTTCAACTTGCAGAATGTCGATCTCGGTTTCGAGCTGGCTGAGCAAATGCTCTAGGCGAGCTTTCACATCAAACATCTCAAGCACTTGCT
>CANIIA010000079.1 GCA_947467435.1 Betaproteobacteria bacterium | reverse complement strand
TACCGCGGTGGCACCACGCGGCAGTGACAGGATTTTTCCTTTGGGCGTAAAAACGTACACCTCATCAGGAAACAAATCGATCTTCACGTGCTCAAGAAACTCGTGTGGATCGCCAGATTGATGCTGAATTTCGAGTAGCGACTGCAACCATTGATGCGTTTTTTTCTGTAACTCAGAGAGCGTTGCTTCGTCTTCTTTGTACATCCAGTGCGAGGCCACGCCCGCTTCGGCCACGCGGTGCATTTGTTCGGTACGGATCTGAATTTCCATGGGCGTGCCAAAGGGCCCAATCAAGGTGGTGTGTAGCGAGCGGTAACCGTTGGCTTTAGGAATGGCGATGTAGTCTTTAAATTTTCCGGGTACCGGTTTGTACAAACTATGCAACGCGCCGAGTGCGAGATAGCACTCAGAAATTTCTTTCACGACCACGCGAAAACCGTAAATGTCATGCACCTCGGAAAACGATAAATGTTTTTCCGTCATCTTCTTATAGGTGCTGAAGATATGTTTTTCGCGACCACTCACGTCGGCGTGCAACTGCGCTTCATCAAGTTTGGTGCGTAAGGCGACCAATGCTTTTCCAATCACCTCACGACGATTGCCACGCGATGCACGGGTGGCTTTAGCCAACACGCGATAGCGCAACGGGTACAGATGCGAAAAAGCCAGCTCTTGTAGCTCTTGATAGAGCGCGTTCAACCCAAGCCGGTGTGCAATCGGTGCGTAAATCTCCATGGTTTCGCGTGCGACACGTCGGCGTTTGGTCGGCGACACGGCACCCAAAGTACGCATGTTGTGCAAGCGATCGGCAAGCTTAATTAAAATCACCCGCACATCGCGCGCCATCGCCAACAGCATCTTGCGGAAGTTTTCAGCTTGCGCGTCTTCGGCGGATTGAAATTCGATCTTATCGAGCTTGGATAAACCGTCGACCAACTCAGCGACAGGTTGGCCAAAGCGCGCGGTAATTTCGGCTTTCGTGATGGCGGTGTCTTCCATCACGTCATGCAACAACGCTGCAACTAACGCCTGACCATCTAAACGCCAACCGGCAAGAATTTCGGTGACCGCGAGTGGATGCGAGATATAAGGCTCGCCAGATTGCCGTGTTTGTCCGGCGTGAGCGGCCTCAGAGAATTGATAGGCTTCGCTTAGGCGAGCAAGGTCCGGTGCCTTGAGGTACTGAAACAGGCCTTCATTGATTGCGGACACGGTTGCCATGGACGCGGGCCTGAAGAAAAAAACAGGCGGGCGCAATGCACCCGCGTGTGGTGTTAAGCGGCCGGCAGAATGGGTGCCGGTGTGGCGACGACAGGTGCACTGACGACAGCTGGGGTGCGTTTGAGAATTTCAACGCCGACTTTACCGACGGAGATTTCACGCAAAGCAATCACCGTTGATTTATCTTTGTTTGGATCGACCATCGGCGAAGCACCTGAGCTCAGTTGCCGTGCGCGAAAGGTTGCCGCCAGCGTGAGCTGAAAACGGTTGGGGATGTGTTTGAGGCAATCGTCGACGGTGATGCGAGCCATGTTCAGTTCCCAGTGGTAAAGCATTCAGGGTGACGCGCAAGCTGCGCGGAAGTGCCAAGCCGAGTGGCTCGGATGACTGCGAGTAGGTCGCGCTGCGCCTCATCGAAGTCCTTGTTAATAATAACATAATCGAACTCAGGCGCATGGTCGATTTCAGCCTGCGCCGCTTGCACGCGCGCTTGGATCACTGCATCGCTATCTTGCCCGCGCTTTTTAAGGCGGGTCTCCAGTTCGGCAATTGACGGCGGCAAAATAAAAATGCCGATGCTGCGAGGAAACTGTTTGCGCACTTGCTGCGCACCTTGCCAATCGATTTCAAGCAACAAATCATCGCCTGCAGCCAATACGCCTTGGATGACGGCTTGTGCTGTGCCGTAACGGTTGCCGTGTACCAGCGCTGATTCAAGAAACTCACCTCGGTCCAACATGCGCAGAAAAGTGGCTTGATCAACAAAGTGATATTCGCGCCCGTTTTGTTCGCCAGGCCGTGGCGCTCGCGTGGTGTACGACACGGACAGCTTCAGTCGTGAATCGGTTGGCAAGACCGCACGTATCAGCGAACTTTTTCCAGCGCCCGACGGGGCGGTCACCATAAACAGATGGCCCAGTGATGACTTCATTCGATGTTCTGTACTTGTTCGCGCATTTGCTCAATAAGCAACTTGAGCTCTAAGGCACATTGCGAAATGGCGCGCGAGGCTGCCTTGGCACCCAAGGTGTTGGCTTCGCGATTGAGTTCTTGCATTAAAAAATCGAGTCGCTTTCCCGCAGCGCCGCCTTGATCAAGGATGCGCTCGACTTCGTCTAGGTGCGTGATGAGACGCTGCATTTCTTCATCGACATCGATCTTCATGGCAAAGACTGCGATTTCTTGTCGAATGCGCTCGTCGTCACCGCTTCCCATCACCTCACGCAAGCGTTGCGATAATTTTTCTTGGTATTGCGCAATCGCTTGCGGCACTTCGGGGGCAACGTCGGTAAGCCGAGCACGGATACTCCCCACGCGTTCCCGAATCACATTGGCTAAGCGCGCCCCTTCACGTTGCCGAGCCGCGGCGAGTTCATCGAGTAAGGTATTGGCCAGTGTGGTGGCTGCTGCACGTAATGCATCTTCGCTGATGCGGCTTTCCGCGAGCACACCAGGCCAGCGCAGCACATCGGCCACGCGCAAGGGCGAAGCATCCGGAAAATGACTGCGGACCGTGCTGCTGAGTTGTTGTAATTGCGCCATGGCCTCGGTGTTGAGGCTGTGTGCAGCATCGCCGGCTGCCGCTGTCGAAAATGAAGCGCGGCAATCGACTTTGCCACGCGATAGACGTGCACTGATCGCTTCGCGCAAGATCGGCTCGAGTAAGCGCAATTCTTCGGGAATACGAAATTGGATGTCCAGATAGCGTGCGTTGACCGTGCGCAGCTCGAGCTGCAGCGAGCCAGTGCTCAGCGTGTGAGCAACCAAGGCGTAACCGGTCATGCTATGAATACGAGACATAGAATACACACGCAATAAAAGCGGTTGCGTATCATAGCAGTGCTTTGCGCGCGGGATCGTGCGCATCCTGTGTGGCGGTCCCTCAATAAACGCCCCGATTAATTATTTTTGGAAGATGTATGCGACCCAGTCAACGCCAGCCTGACCAACTTCGTGCCGTACAACTACAACGTGGCTTTACACGACATGCCGAGGGCTCCGTGCTCGTCAGTTTTGGTGACACCCGTGTGCTATGCACGGCCAGTGTTGAAGAATCCGTCCCCGGATTTTTACGTGGAAAAGGTCAGGGCTGGTTGACGGCGGAATACGGCATGCTGCCGCGGGCGACGCACACGCGCGGCGATCGCGAAGCAGCGCGTGGCAAACAAAGTGGACGCACGCAAGAAATTCAACGCTTGATTGGTCGCTCGATGCGCGCTGCCGTCGATTTATCACGATTGGGCGAACGCACGATCAAGATCGATTGCGACGTGTTGCAAGCCGATGGCGGTACACGTACCGCAGCGATTACTGGCGCCTTTGTCGCGGTGCATGATGCACTCACTTGGTTGCTACAGCGCGGTACGCTCAAGGCGTTGCCGCTACTTGATTTTGTAGCAGCAGTTTCAGTGGGCATGTATCAAGGGGTGCCGGTGCTAGATTTAGATTACGCAGAAGATGTCGATTGCGATACCGATATGAATGTGGTGATGACGGGCGCTGGAAAATTTATTGAAGTGCAAGGCACCGCCGAGGGCGCTGCTTTTTCGCGTACAGAAATGGATGCGTTATTGCAACTGGCTGAGCAAGGCATTGCCCACTTGGTGCAATTACAAAAACAAGCCTTGGCAAGTTGAGCTTGCGCATTGCGATCCTTGTTTAGCGATTTATTGGCTACGTGACGAAACCGATGGTGCCAACACCACCACAATGGATTCTGGCTTCATCGAATCCAGGAAAATTAAACGAACTCAGCGCGCTGTTTGCGCCGCTGGGCGTGTCCTTAACGAGCCAAACTGCGCTCGGCGTACCAGACGCACCCGAACCACATCAAACGTTTTTAGAAAACGCGCTCGCGAAAGCGCGACATGCAAGCGCTGCTGCACAGCTGCCTGCGTTGGCGGACGACTCAGGGTTGGTGGTGCCCGCATTGAACGGTGCACCTGGTGTGCAATCGGCGGTGTATGCAGGTGAGTCCGGTTCACGCCAAGCGCGCGATGCACGCAATAATCAGAAACTTTTACAGGCGCTCAAACAAGTCGCTGATCGACGTGCGTTTTACGTGTGTGTGTTGGTGTTGGTGCAGCACGCAAACGATCCGTACCCAATCGTTGCGCAAGCCACATGGCCTGGAGAAATCGTTGATACCCCGCGTGGGCAAGGTGGTTTTGGCTATGACCCGTATTTTTTTCTACCTTCACTTGGTCAAACCGCAGCAGAGTTGGCGCCAGAACAAAAAAATCGTCTCAGCCATCGCGCCCAAGCCTTGCAGCAATTACTGGCGCAATGGAGTGCGTTAACGAGATGAGTGCATCGAAGTCGACAGAGCCGCACGCCACGACGTCCGCAAACATCCAGACGGTGTCGTTATCACGCCCAAGTGACGTGTTGCTCGCGCAATTACCACCCTTGGCTCTGTATGTACATCTGCCATGGTGCGTGCGCAAATGTCCTTACTGTGATTTTAATTCGCACGAAGTTGGGCATGATGCGGCGCTACCCGAAGAAGCCTATGTTGATGCGTTGATTGCTGATCTTGAGCATGCCTTGCCGTGGATTTGGGGGCGGCGTGTAAGCAGTATATTTTTTGGTGGCGGCACACCCAGTTTATTTTCGGCGCGCAGTTTAGATCGGTTGCTTGCTGCGTTTCGGGCGCGGATTGCCATTGCGCCGGACGCAGAAATTACCCTCGAAGCAAATCCGGGTAGCGTTGAGGCGCAAAAATTTCGTGACTACCGTCAAGCCGGTGTGAACCGGTTGTCGTTAGGTATTCAAAGTTTGGATGACGCGCAATTACGCGTGCTGGGACGCATTCACTCAGCCGATGAGGCGCGTCGTGCGATTGCAACTGCGCAGCGTATTTTTGATCAGATGAATCTCGATGTGATGTTGGCTTTGCCAGGTCAAGATGTCGAGGGCATGCAACGCATGCTGCGTGAAGTGATTGGCTTTGGTACGCCGCATCTTTCGGCCTATCAACTCACCTTAGAGCCCAATACCGTTTTTCATCGCTATCCCCCGGCCGATTTGCCTTCGCATGATGTTGCCGCTGCAGTTCAGGAATGCGCACAAGCAACGCTCATCGCTGCAGGTTATGTGCACTACGAAACCTCAGCGTTTGCTCAACCAAACATGCGCTGCCGACACAACCTCAATTACTGGCAATTTGGCGATTATCTTGGACTCGGCGCAGGCGCGCATGGCAAGTTAAGTTTCCCGGATCGTATCGAGCGTCATGCGCGGATTGCTCAGCCACGCGAATATATGCCGCGTGCGTTACAACACGATTCCATCTTGACGCATACGCGCGTACGCAGCGAAGACTTACCGTTTGAATTTATGCTCAACGCGTTACGCTTGTGTGAGGGCGTGCCGTTGACCTTGTTTCGTGAGCGTACGGGACTGGAACTGACGCGCATTGCGCAGCCCTTGGCGCAAGCCGAGGCGCAAGGCTTACTTGAACGCGATCACACACACTTACGACCGACGGCACACGGGCAGCGATTTTTAAACGACTTACTGACCCTGTTTTTGCCCTAGACGTACGCGTTGCGTGCAGCTTGAGGCGCCGCAATTTTTTTAAATACGAGATCGTGTACCGCGTGACCCAGTTTGAGTCCGCGTTGCTCAAATTTGGTGAGCGGCCGCCACACAGGTCGCGGTGCGTAATCACTCGCGGTGTTGATGAGTAAAGGTGAGGCGCGCAATACCTCGAGCATGTGTTCGGCGTAAGGCGGCCAATCGGTGGCCATATGCAGATAGCCGTTTGGCGCAAGCTTGCGTGCGACTTGATCGACAAATGTCGGTTGCACAATACGCCGTTTGTGATGCCGTTTTTTGGGCCATGGATCCGGAAAATATAAATGCACGCCAGCCAAACTGTCTGCAGCAATCATCGTTTGCAATACCGCGAGCGCATCGTGCCGAATCACGCGCACATTGGTTAAGCCCCGCGTGGCAATGTGTTTGAGCAAGGCACCGATGCCTGGCAGATGTACTTCAATCGCGATGAAATCTGTGTCAGGTCTTGCGGCGGCAATTGCGGCAGTGGTTTCACCCATGCCAGAGCCGATTTCTAGCACCAGTGGTGCGTGTCGATTAAAGATCGTTGATGCATCAATCGGTGTGTCGCGAAAGGCTAAACCAAACTGTGGGTAGAGCGCATCGATCGCGCGCTGTTGTGCCTCTGACATTCGACCTTGACGCAGCACGTAGCTGCGGATGCCGCGACGAAACGCGCTCTCGGGCGCGTCGTCAATGCGGGGCGTGGAGTCAGAGGCGCTCAACGGACCTACGTTTGTTTGGGTGCGATCATGCCGCCAATGGGCGAAGAGGGTACAGCGCTATAAAACTTTTTTGGCATGCGTCCAGCTAAAAACGCATCGCGTCCAGCTTGCACGCCTAAGCGCATGGCGTGTGCCATCCGAATCGGATCGTGCGCTTTTGCAATCGCGGTATTCATTAACACGCCATCGCAGCCAAGCTCCATCGCGATCGCGGCATCAGACGCTGTACCCACGCCGGCATCCACCAGCACCGGCACTTGAATACGCTCGATGATGAGTTGCAAATTCCACGGATTTAAAATGCCCATGCCCGAACCAATCAACGAGGCCAGTGGCATCACGGCCACACAACCGATGTCTTCAAGCATCTTGGCTTGAATCGGGTCATCCGCGCAGTACACCATCACCTGAAAGCCGTCTTTCACTAAGGTGCGTGCGGCGAGTAGCGTTTCGGGCATGTTGGGATACAAAGATTCAGCATCACCTAAGACTTCAAGTTTGACTAGCGCGTGCCCATCAAGAAGCTCGCGCGCTAAACGCAAGGTGCGCACGGCATCTTCTGCGGTGTAGCAGCCAGCGGTGTTCGGTAGATAGGTAAACTGTGACGGGGGCACCGCATCGAGTAACGAAGGCTCGCCGGCTTGTTGTCCGATGTTGGTACGACGAATCGCCACGGTCACAATTTGTGCACCCGAGGCATCGAGCGCGGCGCGGGTTTGCGCAAAGTCTTTGTATTTTCCAGTGCCCACGAGTAAGCGCGAGGCGTACGTTTTTCCGGCGATGATGAGCGGATCGGAAGCGGCGTGTTGCATGGAACTCACTCTCAATAGATGTGAAATATTTTGGCGTTGATCGCGACACCGTTACAAAAAAATCTTGATCAAACGCGTTAGCCACCACCTACGGCGACAACGATTTCTAGTTGATCGCCATCGCACAGCACGGTGTTACTGTGCGCACTGCGCGGAACGATCTCGCCATTGCGTTCGACGGCTACTTTTTTACCGGTCAGCGCCAATTGCGCAAGCAGCGCGCTGACATCGCACGCGGCTGCAAGCTGCATGACTGCTCCGTTCACAGTGATATTGAGCATAGGCATAAGCGTAGGATGTCGTCATTTTAACCCGCCTGCGTTTTTCGCGAGGAACGTTCACCATGCTTGAGCCGATGACCCTTGTTTTGGTTTGTTTGGCTGCGTTTGCAGGGGCCATTGTGGGTGGCATCGGTGGCTTTGGGACAGGCATTGTCCTCACCGCTGTGCTGGCGCCGTTGATCGGCTTTAAAGCCTTGGTGCCGGTGTTGAGTGTGGCTGGCGTGGTGATCAACGCGGGGCGCTTCTGGATGTATCGCGACAATTTTGATCGATACGCTGCGCGCCGTGTGTTGCTGGCAGGCCTGCCCTTTCTCATTTTGGGCACTTGGGCGTATAGCCGCATGGATGGTCGCGCCTTGGGGCTGTGGTTAGGAAGTTTTGTGATTCTCAGTATTCCGCTGCGTCGTTGGCTTGCCGCACGCGGTACGTTGTTGGGACCGATTGCGCTCACCACGGGCGGTGGCGTGTTTGGCTTTTTGTCTGGTGCAGCCTCAGGGACCGGCGTGATTTTAGTGTCGTTGTTGTTGGGCGCAGGCTTGAGTGGTCAGGCCGTACTCGCAACCGATGCGATGGTGACGATCGTGATCGATCTAAGTAAGACACTGCTCTTTGGCGAACTTGGGGCGCTGAATTTTTCGGCGTTGAGCCTGGGCTGCTTGATTGGCCTCAGTACCTTGCCAGCGAGTCGATTGGCCGCGTGGTGTGTCGAACGTTTAGGTGCGCGCGTGCACGTTCTGGCCATGGATGCGCTAATTCTTGTCGGTGGTGCCAGCATGTTGTGGCAAGCGCTTCGCACTGAAACAACGTTTTAGTTTGTCGCGACTGACTGAAGCGTTGTGTTGCTCGTGCGACGTGCTTAGCGCACCTGTCCCATTTTGATGCGTTTGCGCCAATCCCATGGCGCTTCGGCGTGATCAGCCCACAGCCCGCGACCCGCAGCTTGCGCTTGGCGTTGTGCCTCGGCGTAGCGCAACTTGTCGGCGGGAGATTGTTCGGCAGAATACTGCGTGTACCACCACGCCGCACCGGCATCCACCTGAGCGAGCGCGAGGTCTTGTTGGCCAACAAACACACGACATACTTTTCTTCCATAGCGATCAGATTTAATGCAATCCAGCGTCGGTTGTATGTCTTGCAGCAGCGCGCGCAAATGCTGTCGTGCAAATTCACCATGCGCTTGGCGAAGCTCAGGCGCGTCAATGGCTGCGATACGTACCTTCAGCGTCTGGCCCTGTGGGGTACGCACGGTGAGTGTGTCGCCATCGTGGACATGTAACACGCTGACAGTCCCCGGTTCGAGTGGGGCTGCACATAAGGTGGTCGTGGCCAACAGCAGCGCCCAGCCAAGCGCCCAGCGCATGAAATCGATGGTCAGCTTGCGTGGGCGAAGCACATTCAGGCATTGGAAGTGACGCGCAAGCGGCGGGTGTTGGTCGCGCGCTAGCCCAAGATTTAATATAAATGCCATAAAAACTATTTAGCACATATTTAGCTCGCACAGATGCAGCCTCATTGACTTTGTGCCAACGTGACCGCGTGAGCCAAGCGGTCCGAGCGCTTCAGGGACTCAGCTAAACTTGCTGGCTGCGAGGGTTCCTGCGGTACGCGTCGGGATTGATTGGCCTCGCTGCGAGGATTCATGCGGGTGTCGTCTAATGGCAAGACAACAGCTTCCCAAGCTGTGAACGTGGGTTCGATTCCCATCACCCGCTCCAACAACCCGCGTTGGTGCTAAATCTGGCTCGGTTCGCAGCGCGGCTTTACGGCAGCGCGCAAAATCCCTATCTTGCAAAGATGAATCCAATCGATACGCGTCGTTTTACAGATGCCATGCGTCTTGCCGCCACGCCGGTGTGTGTGGTCACCACGGATGGGCCCGGGGGACGCTTTGGCGTCACAGTCAGTTCGATGTGCACCGCTTCAGCCGAGCCTCCGCAAGTCTTGGTCTGTGTGCATTTAGGTGGCCCTAGCCCTGCCGCGATCCGAACCAACGGACACTTTGTCGTCAATATTTTGGATCGTCGCCATCGGCATGTAGCCGATTCGTTTGCGGGTCGTATTGAGCGTTGGCGTAACGATCGCTTTGCGTGCGATACATGGACTACCTTGGAGACCGGTTCGCCTGCGCTGTGCGATGGACTGATTACTATTGATTGCGCGCTGACCAACGAAGTGATTGTCTCCACCCACGCAGTATTTGTAGGCACGGTGGTGGACTTGCAAAGTCGCGAGGGCTCGCCGCTGTTGTATTGCGATCGTGCTTATCGTCGTTTGGAAAACGAAGCACAAGAACGCATGGAGAATTTTTAGCAATGACTTTTTCCATTATCGCGCGCTGCGCACGAACCGGCGCGTTTGGTGTGGCAGTGTCTTCGGCCAGTATTTGCGTGGCCGCGCGTTGTGGTCGATGGGCGCGTGCTGGGGTTGGTGTGGTCGCGACACAAAACATCACCGATCCCGCGTTGGGACAGTTGGGTTTAGATTTGTTGCAGCAAGGCTATGGCGCGCAAGCCACGTTACGCGCGCTGGTCGATGCGCAACCCTTTGCAGATTTTCGTCAGCTTGCGGTGCTTGATGCAGAAGGACGCAGTGCGAGTTTTTCTGGCAAAGAGGCGCTTGGATTACATCGTGCTGCGCCTAGCGAGGATTGTCTTGCCAGTGGAAATTTATTGGCCGATGCCGGTGTACCAACAGCGATGGTGCGTGCCTTTGCAAATCATCCGCAACATCACCTGGGCGCGCGGCTACTGGAAGCATTGGCGGCTGGATTAGCCGCAGGCGGCGAAGTCACACCGGTGCGTTCTGCAGGCGTGTATGTGGTTGAACGCCACTGTTGGCCGGTGATGGATTTGCGCGTCGATTGGCACGACGCGCCGATTACCGAGCTACAACAACTGCACGCTTTATATGCGCCGCAAATGCACGACTACATTCAACGAGCCGTTGATCCAACCAAAGCGCCGGGGTTTAAATGAGTGAGCCTGCATTGGCAAAGCAATCACGTGTATTTTTTTTAAATGGCCCGAATGCCAATTTGTACGGACATACCGCGCAAGGTACGTACGGCAACGACACCTACGACATGCTACAAGCGCGCTGCGAAGCCGAAGCCACGCGCTTAGGGATTGCTTTGTCGTTTCGACAAAGTAACGCTGAAGGGGAACTCATCGATTGGGTTCAAGAAGGCATTCAACACGCCGATGGATTAATTATTAACGGCGCTGGATTAACCTACACCTCGATTGCCTTACTAGATGCATTGCTTGCGTTTCCTGGGCCG
>CANIIA010000078.1 GCA_947467435.1 Betaproteobacteria bacterium | reverse complement strand
TAACGTTTCGGTGCGCGTGTGATGAATAAGAAATTCTGGCTGTTGATCGCTTTGCTGTTGCTACCGTTAGTGGCACAAGCGCAAGGCATCCCAGCCATCAGCGTCAGTGGTGGCGACGGCGGACAAGGCACGCGCTACAACTTATCGCTGGAGCTCGTGGCATTGATGACAGCAATTACCTTGCTGCCCTCGTTGCTCTTATCCATGACCCCGTTTATTCGCATCATCATCGTCATGTCATTGTTGCGTCAGGCGTTGGGTACAGGTCAAACGCCCCCCAACCAAGTGCTTGTCGGTTTGTCGCTGTTTCTGACTTTCTTCATCATGTCGCCCATCCTCAATAAAGTCTACGACGAGGCCGTGGTGCCTTACATGAACAACACCTTGCCTGCCGATAAGGCGCTCACCACTGCGCAAGAGCCGATTCGTCGCTTTATGCTCAAACAAACGCGGCAAGAAGAAATCGCCGCCTTTGTACAAATTTCTGGCAAAGGTCCGGTAGCAGATGCCTCTGAAGTACCGTTTTCTACCTTAGTGCCCGCATTTATTATTTCTGAACTAAAAAGCGCGTTCACGATTGGCTTTTTGATTTATATCCCGTTTGTGGTGATCGATCTCATCGTCGCCAGTGTCTTGATGGCGATGGGTATGGTGATGCTCTCCCCGATGATGATTTCGATGCCAATCAAACTCATGTTGTTTGTGCTTGTCGATGGTTGGACCCTCACCATGGGTTCGCTCGCCGCTAGCTTTGCGATGCCATAACTTGCCATGGATAACGCCACCGTCATCGATCTTGCACGCGAAGCCTTGATCATCACATTGATGGTGTCAGGCCCGATTTTGGTGATTGCCTTAGGCATTGGTCTACTCATCGGCATTGTGCAAGCAGCCACCTCAATTAACGAAGCCACCTTAAGTTTTATTCCTAAGCTCTTTGGTGTGGGCTTGTCCTTGGTAATTTTTGGTAGCTGGCAGATCAGCGTACTCACCGACTATGTGCGCGGTGTGTTCGAACGCATTCCCGGACTGTTTTCCTGATTCCAGTGCGAATCACCGTACGCCTCGGAACGCGCCATGACCTCCCTTTCAGCTGACGTCGTCACAAAATTTCTGACCGTCCTTTGGCCGTTGGCGCGAATAACTGCAGCCATCATGACGGCCCCCGTGTTTTCTGCTGAAGCCGCCAACGTGCGCGTACGCTTAAGTATCGCGATCGCCCTCACCTTAGTGATTTATCCGTTGCGTGAATGGCCGGTGCTCGATCCTTTTACGCCGGTTGGCATCATCGCGTTACTCAATGAAATTGCCATCGGATTAATGACCGGCTTTGCCTTACAAATCGTCGCCAGTGCACTGGTGATGGCCGGCCAAACGATTTCTGCCACGATGGGCTTATCGATGGCTAACTTGATGGACCCCAACATGGGCAACGTCCCGGTGTTGTCGCAGTTTTTAATGATCATGGGTATTTTGTCTTTCTTGGGGATTGGTGGACACATTGCGGTGTGCACCTTGATCTCAGATAGCTTTGCCATGCTGCCCGTGGGTGAATCGATCTTAAGCATCACCTCCATTACGCGCATGATCAGTTGGAGTTCAATGCTGTTTATGGGCGCTCTATTAGTGGCACTGCCGATCATCATCGCGCTCTTACTCATCAACATTGGTTTGGGCATCATTACCCGTGCCGCACCCAGCTTGAATATTTTTGCCGTGGGTTTTCCTGCCACCGTTGCTGCCGGCTTTATCGTGATGATTTTTTCGATGAGCGGTATTGGTAGCCGTATGAATTGGTTGTGGGAACAAGCGTTCTTACGTATACGTGACATTCTGGGGATCGGCTAATGTCTGATAGCGAAGACCGCTCAGAAGAACCGACAGGACGACGACTTCAAAAGGCCCGCGAAGAAGGCGAATCTGCGCGATCCATCGAAGTACCCGCCGCCGCGGTGACGCTATCGGTCATCGCGATGTTGCATTTCAATGGCGCGAGCGTGATGGCAGCCATTGAAACCTTATTTGGTAGCGGCTTTGTGTTTGATCTGCGCAGTGTCGAGAGTATTCATATGCTCCCGGCGCGATTTGCTGACCATATTGGTAGTGCGTTTTGGATTATCTTGCCGCTGCTGCTAGCGACCGTCATCACGGCCATCGTAGCTTCGGGTCTCACCGGCGGTTATTTGTTTAGCTTAAAAGCCGCGAGTCCGAAGCTCGATAAATTTGACATCATTGCTGGCATACAGCGTATGTTCAGCACCAAAGCGATTGCAGAACTCACCAAAGCGCTCGTGAAGTTTGCATTGGTTGGCGCGGCACTGGTTTGGGTGATCGACAAACATCTCACCGATATCGTGTTACTCGAAACCATGAGCTTAGAACCGGCCTTACTCAAAGCCGGCACCATGCTCACCCACTCGGCGTTTGTGTTGGTTGCCGTGCTTGCCTTGATTGCCGTGGCAGATGCGTTTTATCAACGCCATCAATTTAACGAGCGCATGAAGATGTCCAAACAAGAAGTGCGCGACGAAATGAAAGACGCCGAGGGTCGCCCCGAGGTCAAACAACAAATCCGTCGCCGGCAACGCGAAATCGCCACGCGCCGCATGATGGAGCGCGTGAAAGACGCGGATGTGGTCATCACGAACCCGGAGCACTTTGCGGTGGCACTCGCTTATGATCCATCCAGTGATGGTGCGCCGATCTTACTGGCCAAAGGCGTGGATGAAGTTGCGGCACGTATTCGCGAAGAAGCAGAAAAAGCTGGTATTCATCGATTTGCAGCACCGCCGCTTGCGCGTGCGTTGTACTTCACCACCAAAATTGATCAGCCTATTCCTGAAACGCTGTATCAAGCCGTCGCTCAAGTAATTGCGTATGTGTTTAACCTCAATAGCTTTCAACCGGGCAAAGGGTCGCCACAAAAACCCACGGTCAGCGTACCGGCCGCGATGCTCTTTGATACGAATGGCAAACAGATTGTGAGTGAGGAGCGCGCATGACAACCACCGACGACATCGGTACGGCTCGCCTACAGCCGTTTGAGGAAATCTTCTTTCGTCCCGAAGACCGTGCGCTGCGCGATAGCGTGATTCAAGCCATGGTGCATGAGGGCATGAGTCTGATTTTAAGTGCGCCCGATCATGTGACGGCAGAGCATTACAGCAAATTGATCGTCAATCATTTGCGTGCCAATGCGGGCATGCGTATCGAGGTCTACTCACCCACCACCACCGAAGGCTTGCTCGAACGCTTTAATCGCATCCTCACCACCTTATCAATGGATGAGGCGATGGGACAACGCAATCCAGAAACGCCCGTGCGCGTTCTTCTACTCAGCCACGACGAACCGATTAGCCCATCGGAGTCACGCTTACTTAATCGCCTCGTCAATAATTTTCCGGGTGCCAACACACAGCTCGTGTTGGTGCAAACCGCACCCAATGAAGATCCAGAAACAAAAAGCCTGGATATCGTGGGTCAGCGTCTATTACGTTGGACCATCAATTTACCGACGCTAGACGAAGCGGAACTCTTGCTTGCGCGCGCGCGCGGCACCACGCGCGAACACGAAGTTCTTGAGCTGTTACAACACGCTGCACCCGACATCCTGTTGCAGGCTGACACGCCCGAGGACGAACTCCCCCCCCTCGATGCCGATGCAGCACATGCGCACGATGCGTCGCAACCGCCCCCCCCTGCGCCGTCATCCGCCGCGGTACGTTTTGTGCGCACTGCCTCAGTGGTGCTGACTTTGATGGCCATCTCAGCAGTCATTGCAGCGATTGCGTTTCCGCGCAATATGGCTGCACTGCGCGCAATGGTCGGACTCACACCAGCGCCCACCATGGCCACCGCACCTGCGCCAACCAAAGCAGAAACCAAAGCACCCGAGCAACCCGCGGCGGCCCCAACCATGCCTCCTGCACCGCCTGTACCGCAGCCGAGCGTAAATGCATCGAGTGAAGATAAATCGAGTGGTGCGACAAAACGCGAAGTAAGCGAACCTCCGACTGCACCCGTCGCGCCCACAATCAATCCACCGGCAGTGGCCACACCGAGCACCGTCACTGCAAAACCACCGGCCACGCCAACACCAGCGACGAGCGCAGCGCCTACGCCACCCACCACGGCAGCGCCAACGTCCCCTGCTGTCCCTGCGCCTGCAAAACCCGCAGCCACTGTCGCTGCAACGCCAAGCAAACCCGCAGCGAGTGCACCTGCATCGGCAACAGCAACAGCAACACCAACACCAACACCAACAAAATCTGAAACCACACCCACCACTAAACCGGTCGCAACCACACCCACACCGGTTGCCACACCAGCAAAGTCTGAAACAACGGCCACCGCTGCCGCACAAATCAGTGATGGCAGCACCAGCGCGGATGTTGCACGCGTGCGCGGCTTGGCACGTGGTGAATGGCTGGTGCAACACGCTGCGCTCGAATCCGCTGGCGCAGCCGATGTGTGGCGCGCAGAGTATCCGTTGCTGGGTCGTAGTTTGATTGTGCCAATGCAACCGGTGGGACAACGTAACTTGCGTTATGTGGTGGTTTCGGGTCCGTTTAAATCGCGTGCAGAAGCCGAGCGCTTTGCTGCAAGTCAAGGCTTGCCACCGAATCCTTGGCTACGCACCGTCGGGTCTTTACAAGATGTTCTGCCGCGCGCTGCGGCCACCAAGCGCTAAGGAAACCCCATGGCAGACCAAAAAAATACTCCCGGACTATTTCGTAACACCTCAACCCCAACGGTTGAGTTCAATGAAAAAACCGGTTCAGCGCGGCGTCC
The DNA here is from genome assembly GCA_947467435.1 of Betaproteobacteria bacterium. Lineage (GTDB taxonomy): Bacteria > Pseudomonadota > Gammaproteobacteria > Burkholderiales > SG8-39 > SZAS-79. The sequence goes on along the minus strand of CANIIA010000078.1, from coordinate 6,095 downwards.
TGCAAACATCAACGAAGCCGCAGAAAAACCGCGACATCGAGAAGAGCAACGCTTACAACTTGAGGAAAGCACACAGCACAATCATGCGCAGGAAGGACACGAAGCGCATGACGAACATCTCGAGCGCCAGGAGCACGGCGTCAGCGATGAGCATCTTGAGCAGGCAAGTCATCACCGCAACAGTGCTCACTTAGAAACACTACAGCAGCCCGATGGCAACACACACCGCGAGACACTCTCCAACGCGGAAGCAAACGCCCATCGCGAGGCCATCGCTGCGCAACGCGCGGAAGATGCAGCGAGTGCATACGATCCAGAGCTTGGTCATGCGCATCGCGAGACAACGGGTGCATCGCCATCGGACCCACACAACGAACAATCTGACCCCGAGTTGGGCGGCACACACCGCGAACCAACGCCGCAAAGCAGCCCCTCGACGACACACCGTGAAGCCACCCCCGAAGCGGCGTCTGGTCCGCATCGCGAACAAACCACCGAAGACGCACTCTCGGATGCTGCAGAAGCTGGAGCCAGCAAGCGTCGTGAAACAGACGCCCTCACTTTTTTAGAAAACGCGGATGCCGAACGACGTCGTCTTGACGATGTGCTGCTACCAGCCGAAGTCGCAAGCGGGATGGATGTTGTTCCGGATACTTCACTTCAAACCCCATTCGCCTCAGAAAAACAAGCCTCGACTGAAGGTACGACGATTGATCTGCCGAGCCTAGATTTAGAGGCCGCTGGTGAAGCTGCGCACCGTATTTTTATTTCACCGAACGATGCGCACACTGAGCAACCGGTTGCAAAGGAAACACCAACCGAAGCGATCACACCTGCTGCGGCAACCACGCCTCGACCTGCCCCACCCGCCGCTGAGCATCGAATCACCAAACTCGACATGAGTCAGGCTGCGATCGAAAAACTGCAAGCCACCGAAACGCAAACACGCGAACTCAACGCGCGTTTAGATCGCATCAATCAACAACTTGAATCACGACCGCGTAAACCACGCTGAGTAGGGCCATGGATACCAAACAAGACACCGCCCCCCCGACAGATGACGCCGCGATCGCTGACGCGTCACCCGAGGCCACGACGCCTGCTGCTGACGCTGCACCAGACCATCCAAGCCCTGAAGGTCAAACCACCGAACATGTAGAAGACTTCCATGTCACGGGGGCTGAACTCGCGCACGACGAAGCCGTCATTCACGATCCGCACAACGAGACCGAAGGCGGCTTACATGCCGAGCTCACTGAGGGTGAAGACATCGTTATGCCCGATGGTGCACCCGATAGTTTGGATAAGTTAGTTAAGGTAGTTCTAGATTCTGCTGCGGTGGCGAATCGCACCGCCGAAATGGCCGCCGAATCGACAGAGCGCATGTTGGGCATTGAAGATCGACTAGAAGACACGATGAGTCGTTCACGCGTTACCTCTCAAATCGTCCTCGCCACGACCGGTGCCATGTTGGTGATTGGCCTGGGCTTATTGGGGGCGTTTGGTTACTCCGTCACCAGCAGCGTGGGCGCGGCAGATGACTTACTTGAAAGTGTGAGTAAACGCGTCAACGATTTAAATCTGCGTATCGATCAAGCCAAACGTATCACCGATCGTGTTGCCGAATTGGACCCGGCACCGATTACCAAAAATTTGCAGCGCATTGAAAAGCGTCTCGATGCCATGCAAGAAGAAATGAAAAAGCCGATCACGCTTGCGGCAGCCGGACCAGTGATTGATACCGCTGCAGAAAAACGTGCGGCTGATTTAGCGGCGACACAAAAAGAGTTGCAAGCGCAAATCAAATCACTGGATAAGCAGCTGCAAGCGCAAACCGATGCGCAAGCCAAGCTGGCCACCAAACTGAGCGAAGAGATTGCTGCAACCAATAAAGAATTAGCTGCATTAAACAAAGCACAAGCTGAAAAATTAGCCGCGATTTCACGCAGCCTTGAAACACTCACAGCCGCGCGCGAAAAACCGCCAGCACCAAAGCCTGTCGAAAAGCCGCCAGCGAAAGCGGCACCCAAAGCACCCGCAGCGAGTGCACCAACAACAACGGCCCCACCGCCGGCACCTGCCAAGCCTGCGGCCACGGCACCGAGCCCAGCACCCGCAGTCAGTGCAGCAAAACCGTCGGCGCCAGAAATTCCACGCAATGAATTTCTACAATATCCAGCGCCGCAAAGCACACGCCCCTAGATCAATGCTTGCGTCTCAGGATCAAAATGGCGGACGAATCAAACGACCACATGCGCCTTTGACGAAATGCGCCGAGCGTCCATCTTGGAACGTGAGGGTTTGCGTGAAATCGCCGGTGTCGCGATTGACCACAAATTCTTCGCCAATGATCATGGTGCCGAACCGTGGAAACAACGCCGGACGACTAACGCGTAATTTTCGACCCTCAACAACGAGTGTGCCTTTACGGCTTTCCGAGAGTGCAAACAAACCACCGTACCAGCCTGATTGTTTTTCAAAATCAAAACCAGCCACCACGGTTTGCTGGCGCTGTTCGGCTGGTTTATCTAAACCATTCACTGGCAGCGTAATTTGCAGATCACACACCAGCATTAATTGCGCGTTACTCTCGGTTGAGAGCGGACCACCAGCAGCGCTATCGCTACTGCCAAAAGAAAAGCGCATCCAGCCAAGTGCATCAAAACCAAAAAGAATCACCAATCCCACGCACAGCGTGGCCAACACCGAAACGAGTACCGCTTTCATGCGTGTCTCCATAAGCCTGCCGCAGCAGCACTGATTAAAAAGGAATGCATCATGGGCCGTTTTCTCCTCAATGTCTTACCAATCATACTGGCGATCTGCAGTGGCTCTTACGCCTTTTATTCGACGCTACAGCTGCAGGCGATTGAAACCGAAACCGAAGATCTGCGTAAACGCGTGACCCTAGCAGAAACGCAGACCAAGAGTATGGAAGAAGAAAAAAAATCCAACCAAGCGCGCATGCAAGTGCTGCTGGCCAAAGAGGTCGAATTCGACGCGGCGAAAGCCGCTCTAGCCAATGGCCAAGGTCTGAAAGATCTCGAAATTGCCGTCGGTGCATCACGTAATCCAACCGCCGAACAAATTCTCGCCGTGGCCGCGTTACGCATGTTGACCAAAGGACGTGACCATCCTGAAACCTTGTCCGCGTATCAAAAAGCACTCGAGATGGTGAATTGGTCTGCTAGCTTAAGTTCTGTTTGTGCAGCCCAAAGTGGCATTGCAGCCACCGGCAGACCCATTGAGGTCCTTGCAGATTGCGCCAACGCCAAGGCGCTTGTCGGTGCCGCAGAAGCCGCTCTCAAACCCGCCGACGCAAGCACTGAACCTACGGCAAAACCGCCAGCTAAAGCCGCGGCAAAGTAATCTTTCGACTCGATAGGCTGACGCCGCTTAACGCGTGGTCGTGGCACCAACGGCACGTGGCTTGACTGCACTGCGCGCAGGGGCAGCAGCCGCAAACTCAGGCGTAGCAAAAATCGTACGAAACAAACTTGGATCTTCACTCGCTGCGACTTCAATCAATGTATCAACCAGCGCGGTGAGTCGCGGAGAATCTGCGGTGCCCAGCCACAAGGGCTGATTGTTGCGAATAAAACGTAACTGATCCGCCGAGCATTCCACCGCGTGCGCGCGCAACCATGCCACCGCCGCGTTGGCACGGACCGTGGGATCGTTCACGCTCAAGGCCATCGCTTTAAAACTACCAATACGGCAATTTTTTTCAGGCGCAGGTGCCGGTGCAGTTTCGGGTTCTGTTCCTGGAATTGGACCCGAGGGCAATGCAAACGCCACTGCAGTTGTATTGGCCGGAACGCCCGCTGAAGGCGCAGGCGTCGCCGGTCGCGCTTGTGCCCAAACAAATAGCGGTGTGGTGTGAACCAACACACCGACCAACAGAGCGAAATACCTCGGAGCGATCTTCACTTTTCTTACCCTTGCGTGCGCATCTTATTTATAGGACTGCATAAATAAAGTCGACGCAAGCCACGCAAAGTTAAGCCGTGGTGCTCATGCCGGCAGTGCGTTGGGCACCGCCCGCTGAGCGCAGCCCTCACGGTTTGCTAGCGACGGACTTCATCCACCCGAATCAACACCCGATCGCTTTGGGCACGTGCATCTCGCGAAGAAGCAGTCTCGGCGGATTCATTCATCCACGGCCCACGACCGCCCAGTTCGACCCATTCACCTAAAGGCACGCTCACCGTGCTATTCAAGCGCTGTCCACCGGCAGCACCTGTGCTTTCGCGCTCAATATTGACTTGCAAAATCGCCACCCGCCCATTGAGCTGCGGCGTCACCTCAAACTGCGTGATGTGCTCAGCGGGTGCACCCGCCGCCGGCTGACCGCCAATCGGGGTGCGGTTCACGACCGAACCGCCACTGCGCGTACTGAAGCTCGCCTTGCTGCCCTCGAGTACAAGGACCCGCTGCTCGAGCCGGCTGTCCCCGGCCGCATCGCGGCTACTGTGTTGAACCACGGCGTTGCTCACCGCTGGACCATAGCGCAAGCTGACCGCCAACAGCCGGGCGCCGGGCGCGGGCAAGGGTTGTGGGGCCACCACCGGTGGCGGCGGTGGCGTCTGCGGTGGCGTCGGGGAATGCGCCAATGCAACCGCGCTCAAGCCGCCCCACACAAGGGCCCCTAGGTAAGCCGAAAAACGCGACCGTGTCCGGATCAACATCGACCTCGGACGCCCCTCCAGTTTGACTGCGAAACGACGAGGGAAACAGGCGCTGAGCTGGTTCAGTTTGCGCATTTTGCAATTGATTAATTTGTTGTCTTAACGCATTATGAACAGATTATTTCGACTTTGTTCCGGCATTTTTTTGGCCGACGAGGACGACTGAGGACAGTTTGGAAACCATCGACCCAGCAGAAGCCCTCGAGCACGACGCCCACGGCGCCGATCCGTTTAAATCCCGTGCCGCCATGTTGGTCTCGGTACTGGCCATGATTCTTGCGCTGGCAAGCTTGGGTGGCTCGAACGCGGCAAAAGAAGCGACCCAACATAATATTTTGGCTGCCAACGCTTACGCGTTTTTCCAGGCAAAAAACATCCGCCAAACCGCCTATAAGTTGGCAGCTGATGACATCGAATTACAGCTGTTACGTGACACCAAGTTGCCCGAAGCCGCACGCGCGCAATTACAAAAAAAATTAGAAGACTATAAAAAAACTGCAGCCCGATACGAATCTGAGCCCGAAACCCGCGAAGGCAAGCGCGAGCTCATCGCACAAGCCAAAGAACACGAACATCACCGCGATGTGGCCTTGCGTAAAGATCCTTGGTTTGACTACGCCGAAGCGGCATTACAGATCGGCATTGTGCTTGCTTCAGTCGCCATCATTATGTCAACGCCTGCACTGCTTTACGCGGCCGCCTTTTTGGGGACGCTCGGTGCGCTCTCCACATTAAATGGCTATTTTTTGTTTTATTAGCCCCCCCCCCTCAAACACGCGGCATTCGTTTCTTCAGTTTAAAAGAGAGTTCTCATGATTAGATTAGTCCTTGAAATTGTGGTTGCCGTGATTCTGGCAATTACGGCCACCTTGAGCTTTGTGAGCTTCAAGCAAGGCAAAGACGTACAAAAGCAAGTGGTCGAAGCCAAAAAAGAAATTGGCGAAGTGGCTAAGCGCATTGATGAGCTTGAAGCTGCCGCACACGAAGCTCACGCTGCTGCTGAAAAATCTCATGAAGCTAAGCACGAAGGACCACATTGGGCCTACGAAGGCGAAATGGGACCGGACAAATGGGGCAGCATGAAGGGCTTTGAAACCTGTGGCACTGGCAAAGCACAATCGCCCATCGACTTGAAAGAACCCTTTGCCAAAACCTCGCATGTGATTCGTCCCGATTACAAACCGGGCGCGCTCACGGTTCTGAATAACGGTCACACCATCCAAGTCAACATCGAACCTGGCAGCCGGATGTTTATCAACTCCGAGCCCTTCGACTTACTCCAGTTTCACTTTCATCGCCCCAGCGAAGAGCACATCAACGGTAAGCCGATGGATATGGTGGCGCACTTTGTTCACAAGAGCGCCTCGGGCAAACTCGCCGTGCTGGGCGTGCTGTTGCGTGAAGGCG
>CANIIA010000077.1 GCA_947467435.1 Betaproteobacteria bacterium | reverse complement strand
CCCACCCCAGCGGAGGAGCGTCCCACCCCAGCGGAGGAGCGTCCCACCACACCTGCACTCACAGCACCGACAGCGCCCGCAGAATCATCGTCGCCAAGCGATCAGGACGAAGCAACAACACCCGAACCGAGCGAGCCAACAACACTCACTCCTTCAACACAAACGGACTGAAATTAGTGTTGCGGTCGTACATGTCTTCTTGCTCAGCGCGCTTCAGTGCATTCACAATTTTGTAGGTGAGTGGCGTAAAAATAATTTCTACGCCGACCTTTGTGACGAATTGCGCCAACATCACCAGCGGTAATTTGTCGTCGGGAATAATTCCCGTGGCATAAAACGCCAGCGGATAAAACAGCGCCGAATCCACCGCTTCTCCGGCCACCGTCGAGCCAATCGTGCGCATCCAAAGCCAACGACCCGCCGTCGCGATTTTCATTTTTGCCAGCACAAACGAATTCACAAACTCGCCGCAAAAGTACGCCACCATCGAGGCGGCGACGATGCGCCAGGTTGAACCAAAGGCCACCTCATATGCACTTTGATGCGGCCAAAACGGCGCAGGTGGAAGCGCCACCACAATGCTCGCCATCAAAGATGCAAACGCCAGCCCCGCAAATCCCGCCCAAATCACTTGGCGTGCGCGTGCATAGCCATACACCTCAGTCAAAATATCGCCAAACACATACGAGATTGGAAAGAACAACACGCCTGCGCCAAACGTAAACGCGCCAATCACTGGCAAATTCACTTGGGCTATTTTCGCTGGGCCAATTAAGTTAGAACAAATCAGCACGATGACAAAAGCCACCATGACAAAATCAAAGTAACGATACGAACGCTGCGTTGTTGCTTGCATGTGCATGACGCCTTAAGGTAAACGTGGGTGGTGGTCGATGATATCGGCATCCATCTCGACGCGCAGGGCATTCAGCATTCGACCCACCATGCAATAAAACGCAGCCGTCAACGATAGCTCCACCATTTCTGCGTCATTAAACAAGGTCGCGGCTGTATTCCATACGGCATCAGAGACTTCGCCTGCGGTGACCGCTTCGGTGATCTCTAGCGCAGCGCGTTCACGCGCATCGAATTCGGTTGAATCGCGCCAGTGCGCCAAGGCGTTGATTTGCGCTTCGCGCACGCCCGCCTTACGTGCCATTTTTAAATGCTGCGCCCACTCGTAATCCGAGCGTTGTAATTGCCCCGAACGCAGGATCATTAATTCACGCAACGCACGCGGCGTGATGCTATCGGCGCGAATCGTTTGTGCAAACTCAGTCCACGCCGCAACGATCGCAGGATGATTGCCGAGCGCCTTATATAAATTGACGGGCTGACCCCAAAGCGCTTCTAGGCGCGCGAGTAACTTGGGTTCAAAACGAGCAAACGGCACGCGTTGCATAGACCGACCTTTGGGTAATTTTGAAACGCACATCATAGCGGATGCGCGTGCCGCGCTCAGTGCACCGTTCGATGCGCTGCCCACTCAACGTTTGACACGATCAACTACGGCGTGAATCGAATTCCCGTGCTCCGGGCCACACGCGTCCAACGATCAATGTCCTGACGTAACACCAGCGCTAATTCATCCGCGCTCATGCCTGACGCTTCAATCCCCAGTAAGGCGAGGCGCTCGCGAACATCCGGCGCTTGCAATAGACGCGCGATTTCTGTCTGCAATTTTTTGATGATCACTGGCGAGGTCCCTGCCGGCGCAAAGAGACTCGTCCACAGCGCGACTTCAAAGTCTGGCATGCCAGCCTCTGCCATCGTGGGCACGTCGGGTAAGACTGCTGCACGGCGCGCTGCTGTCACCGCTAAACCACGCAATTTTCCGGCACGAATATGCGGAACCAACGGCGGACTATCGAGTATCGTCATACTCACTTCGCCGCCAAGCAACGCATTCACCGAAGGCGCGCTGCCTTTGTAGGGAATATGGCGAATGTCCAGTTGATGACGTGATTTAAATAACTCGACGGCCAATTGAAACGGTGTTGAGCCAGTGCCATAAGTGAAGTGCCCTGGCCGCACGCGCGTTAAGGCGATCAGTTCGCGCACATTATTGGCCTCAACGCCTGGATGGATGGCAAGAAAAAGTGGAAACGCACCCACCATCGTCACTGGGGCAAAGTCTTTGATTGGATCGTAGGACAACTTGTCGTATAGCGCCGGATTGAAGGCCATCGCACCACTGGCACCGACCAGTAAGGTGTAACCATCGGGTGCAGCGCGCGCGACATACTCCGCCGCAATCATGGCGTTCGCGCCGGGTTTGTTGTCGGTGATAAACGCTTGTCCCAAGCGTTCTTGTAATTTGGCCCCAACCAATCGCGAAAGAATATCGTTTGCGCCACCCGGTGGAAAACCAACCACCATGCGCACTGCACGCGTTGGATATTCTTGCGCAACGGCTATCGCGTGACACCACAACATGAGCAGCGCAACAAACCAGCGTTTTCCTTGCATGTCAGCCCTCCAAAAAAACCATGACCATCATCGCGTTGTGACCGTCGATTCTAAGCTGCGCACGCAGGTGCATTGCAGCAGTCTGGTACCGGCCTTGCCCCCGTATAATCAAACGCATCACCGTACGCACAACCGTCCCAACATCAGCCCCCTCTGAAGGGCCCCAATCCAGGAGACCCCCCATGCATGCCTATCCAACAAATTGGCGACGCTTTGCGCTGGCGCTGTCGCTGTGTCTTGCGAGTCAGGCGCAGGCACAAGACAAAGTGGAATGGAAAATCACCACTTACGTACCGCCAACGCATGGCTTCGTGGTCGATGTACTCGAGCCATGGGCCAAAGAATTAGAAAAACGCACCGGGGGAAAACTCACCGCACGCGTCTTTGCGGGGAACTCACCTTTTGGCAAAACAGAAAATCAAGCCGATCAAGTAAAGCAAGGCGTCACCGACGTGGGCTGGGGGTTGAATGGCATTCCTCGTGGCCGCATGCCGCGCGCATCGATCATGGAGTTACCATTTGTCGCACCGTCAGCCGATGTAGCCTCACGCACGCTGTGGAGCATGGCACCCGGCTCACTCGCCGATGATTTCAAAGGCTTTAAGTTGCTGGCCTTGCATTGCCATAACCCTGGGTTATTTCATACACGCGATAAAAAAATCGACAAGCTTGAAGATGTCAAAGGCCTGCGCATGCGCGCACCCAATCCTCCCACACAAGAGTTGCTCACGTTTTTAGGTGCCACGCCGGTGGGTATGCCGCCGGGTTTGGTCTACGAAAATCTTGAAAAAGGCGTGATTGATGGTGCGGTGTTTCCGTGGGATGCCATTAAAGGTTTTCGTCTCGAAGGGATGTTAAAGCACCACTACGATGCGCGCGTTTACACCGCCTGCTTTCATTTGGTAATGAACGAAACCAAATACAACGCTCTACCCGCCGAGTTTAAAAAAGCGGTCGATGAAACCACCGGCAATGTGATGGTGAATCGCTTTGGGGAGTGGTGGAATCGTTGGGACCAGGCGGGCCTCGATGCTGCGAAAGCACGCGGGAACAGCATCATCAACGTATCGAATGAACAACGTGAAAAATGGCGTGTACAACTCAAACCCGTCATCGATAAAGAACTCTCTGACATTGAAAAAGCTGGCGTTCCAAACGCGCGTGCGATCTATGACGAGATGTTGAAGACGGTTGCGCGACTCGCCAAGTGAGCACACGTGCAGATCGGCTCGCAGTGGGTCTCGCCACTGCGGGCATACTGGCGTTAGGTTTGGGGGTGCTTGCGATCGTTGCAGATATTTCGCTGCGTCATGCGCTCGGGATCTCGATTGTTGGTGCGGTCGACTTAACGCAACTCGCGCAAGTGTGGTGTGTGGCGCTGGTATTACCGCTCACGTTTTTGCGTGAATCCAATATCACCATTGATTTTGTGACTGCGCGTTTTCCGCCGCGTTGGCTCGCCGGATTGCGCGCGACGGTGCAATTGTTGTGCGCGGTATTTTTATTTGCGCTCACTTTCTATGGTGCGCAACAAGCGCATTTACAAATCGCTCAAGGCGATGTGTCGCAAACCATTGGTATCGCTTTGGTTTGGTATTGGATGCCCCTACTTAGTGGTTTGTTTCTCTCCGCTAGCGCAACGTTATTACTTGCTTGGCACGAAACGCAACGCACGTTGATGCGTACAACACCATGAGCGGGCCAATCGCTGGTGCGTTTGGATTTATTGCAGTGCTTGCACTGATTGCATTGCGCGTACCGGTGGCCATTGCCATGGGTATCGTTGGTGCGCTGGGTTATGGTTTGGTCAATGGTTGGAGCACCTTAGGCTTTGTGTTAGGTCGTGGGCCGTTTGAATCGATTTTTCCTGCGGGGCTATCCGTCCTGCCACTCTTTATTGTGATGGGTGTATTTGCTGCGCACGGTGGGCTGTCGCGCAGTTTGTATGCATGCGTGGCCACGTGGCTGGGTCATTTGCGTGGCGGCTTAGCCATGGCAACCATTGGGGCGTGCGCAATCTTTGGTGCGGTCTGTGGGTCAGCGATTGCCACTGCAGCCACCATGGGACGAGTGGCCATGCCAGAAATGCGTCGTGCCGGCTATGACGATCGACTGTCTTCTGCGTCGGTCGCCGCTGGCGGCACACTCGGCGTCATGATTCCTCCGTCTATTTTGTTTGTGATTTACGGATTGATGACCGAGCAATCGATCGGCAAGTTACTCGCCGCTGGTGTATTACCCGGCATTCTTGGCACCGTGCTCTACATGGGTGCGGTGCGCTACACCACGGCACGCAATCCCACCCACGGTCCGCCAGGACCACGCGCGAACACTGCCGCACGGTTGCAAGCGTTACGCGATGTTTGGCAAGTGGTGATGCTCTTTGCGCTCGTGCTTGGCGGGATGTATTTCGGTTGGTTCTCGCCCACTGAGGCCGCGGCGGTGGGTGCGTTTGGCGCCGTCTTACTCGCGTGGGTCAGTGGCAAACTCACACGCGAAACAACGCGCGCTGCCATCATTGAAAGCGCCACCACTTCCGGCATGATCTTCGCCATCTTGATTGGCGCAGGCATTTTTAATTACTTCATCGACTCCACCGGACTGACCGACGCGTTGGTGCAATTTGTTGGCACGCTCGGGTTAGGGCGATGGAGTGTGATGTTGCTCTTGATGTTGATGTACATCGTTCTAGGTGCTCTGATGGATGAATTAGCGATGATGCTACTCACCGTCGGGCCCGTGTTTAAACTCATCATGGCACTCGGGTTTGATCCAATTTGGTTTGGCGTAATGTTTGTCACAGTGTGCGAGATCGGCATGATTGTGCCGCCCGTCGGAATTAATCTGTTTGTCATTCAAGGGGTCGCGCAGTTACCGATGCAAACCATCGTGCGCGGGATCACACCATTTGTGCTCGCTGATTGTTTGCGCATGCTGTTACTTGCGTTTATTCCGGCGCTGGCTACTTGGCTACCTGCAGGGATGCCTTCATAAAAAAGGAAGCGTATGTTCGCTGCGCGTGTTGTGTCGGTGAGTTGGTCTTGTCTTATGTTTGCGATGCTGCTGATCAGTGGCCCATTGCACGCACAGCCTTGGCCCGATAAGCCCATCAAACTTCTGCAGGGCTTTGGCGCTGGCGGTAACGCCGATACCGTTGCGCGTATCTTGGCCGGCCCACTCGGTGAAGCGCTCGGCAAACCCGTGGTTGTCGAAGCGCGTACGGGAGCCGGTGGCAACATTGCATCCGAGGCGCTGGTGCGCAGTCCCGCCGACGGATACACCCTGATCTTGCTGACCGGTGGTCATGCGGTTTCTGCTGGGTTGTATAAGCAACTGCCGTTTCATCCCGTCGATGATTTTTCGATGATCTCTAGCGTGACATTTTTTCCGTTTGCGCTCGGTGTGCGTCCGGATCATCCGGCGCAAACATTGGCGGAATTTATTCAATACGCCAAAGCACGTCCGGGTCAGGTGAATTTTTCATCGGTCGGCATCGGCTCAACGCAACACTTAACAGGCGAGTTATTTGCCAGTTTGGCGGGGATACGCATGACCCACGTACCGTACCGAGGCGGCGCCGCACCCCTCGAAGGACTATTGCGCGGTGATGTTGATTTGTTAGTGGATACCGTCACCTTCACCTCTGGACAAATCAAAGCCGGAAAAGTGCGTGCGTTAGCGGTGACGCATCCACACGCTTGGCCGCCACTGCCCGGTGTACCACCACTGGCAGACACCTTGAGTGGATTTGATGTGCGCTCATGGACTGGATTCGCCGCGCCGCGCGGCACGCCGCCAGCAATCATCGACCGGGTGAATCGTGAACTACGTCGCATCCTCAGCGCGGGTGAGGCCAAATCGCGTCTAGAAACGTTGGGCAATGAAGTACGCACCAGCAGCCCCGATGAACTACGCACCCACATTGCGCGTGAAGTCGCGCGTTGGACTCAAGTGATTCGCGAAGCCCATATTCCACAGCAATAAATTTCAGGAGCCCCTGTATGCAACACGTGCCCGATTCACCCATAGCACTGCAATATCAAAGCGGCTTTGGTAATGAGTTCGCCACCGAAGCGCGTGAGGGCGCCTTACCGCAAGGACGTAATTCACCACAACGTGCGCCCTTGGGTCTGTACGCCGAAGTACTTTCAGGTACTGCGTTTACTGCGCCTCGACATGAAAATCGTCGCACGTGGTTTTATCGCTTACGTCCTTCCGCCATGCATGGGCCATTTCAGCGCCTAGAAACCAGCCACCTCATCACGGGACCATTTCAACAGCACCTCACGTCACCCAATCGTGAGCGATGGAATCCCATCCCACTACCTAGTGCCCCCACCGATTTTGTTGATGGACTCTTCACCATTGCAGGCTCTGGTGATCCTGCATCACAAACAGGCTTAGCCGTACATGTGTACTGCGCCAATCGCTCGATGCAGCAACGTTATTTCATGGTCAGCGATGGCGAGCTCTTAATCATTCCACAAGAAGGCAAGCTACTAATCTTTACAGAGACAGGACGCTTGAGTATCGCACCAGGTGAAATTTGCGTGATTCCTCGCGGCATGAAATTTAAAGTTGATGTACTCGATGCCACAGCACGTGGTTATGTTTGCGAAAACTACGGGCAGATGTTGCGGTTACCCGAACTCGGGCCGATCGGCTCGAATGGTTTAGCTAACGCGCGTGACTTTCTTGCGCCCGTGGCTGCGTTTGAAGAAGACCTTGGCCCGTGCACCTTGATCAATAAATTTATGGGTGGATTGTGGTCAACCACGTTATCGGCGTCTCCGCTGGATGCTGTGGCTTGGCATGGCAATTTAACCGCCTATAAATACGATCTCGCGCGCTTTATGGTGATTAACACCGTGAGCTTTGATCACTGCGATCCATCGATCTTTACCGTGCTCACTTCGCCCTCAGGTCAAGCCGGCACAGCCAATGTGGATTTTGTGATCTTTCCACCTCGCTGGGTCGTGGCTGAGGACACCTTTCGCCCCCCTTGGTTTCATCGCAACACAATGAGTGAGTTCATGGGACTGGTGCGTGGCGTGTACGACGCCAAGGCCGAGGGCTTTTTACCGGGCGGCATGAGCTTACACAACGCGATGAGCGCACACGGCCCCGATGTCACCACCTTCAATGGCGCTTCAAATGCACAGCTTCAACCGCACAAAATCGACGGCACATTAGCGTTCATGCTGGAATCGCGTTATGTGTTTCATCCCACGACTTACGCCATGCACAGCCCGCAACGTCAGCCAAACTACGATGCAGTATGGAACGGTTTTCAAATTCATCACACACATTAAAAAAACACACCATGATCAAACGCAACGAAACGCATGACCCATCACGTAACAGTTGGGTTCGCTCTGCCAATGGCGACACGCCATTTCCCATTCAAAATCTACCGTTTGGTGTATTTCAGATCAAAGGTGATGATTCCGCGCCGCGCTGTGGTGTCGCGATTGGTCGAGAGATTCTCGATGTTTCGATGGCTTCGAGGGCGTTAGGCCTAGCGGGCTTGGCCGCACAAGCCGCGGCTTGTATGCGTTCATCAACCCTGAATGCGTTGGCTGCGCTGGGTCGTCCTCACTGGCAAGCGTTGCGTTTGGCGCTTTCGCGCGCGTTGTCGCAAGACACAACATTGAAACGTCAGCAAGCGATTGCCAAATATTTGATTCCAATGTCACGTGTGAATATGCATTTACCGGTGACGATTGGTGATTTCACTGATTTCTATACCTCGAGCTATCACGCCACCAATGTCGGACGTTTGTTTCGCCCAGACAACCCCTTGATGCCAAACTTCAAGTGGATACCGGTGGCCTATCACGGGCGATCTTCATCGATTGTCGTGAGCGGCACACCGATTCGACGTCCCAACGGTCAAATCAAAGCACCCGATGCCGCAACACCGCGCTTTGGTCCTACGCAGCGTCTTGATTATGAAGTGGAGCTCGGGCTGATCGTGGGGCCCGGAAATACCTTGGGCCATCCCATCCAGATCAAACGCGCACAGGATCACGTGTTTGGTGTGGTGCTGTTAAATGACTGGTCAGCGCGCGACATTCAAGCTTGGGAATATCAACCCTTAGGCCCGTTTTTAGCTAAAAATTTTGCCACCACCATTTCACCTTGGGTGGTGACGATGGACGCATTGGCGCCGTTTCATGCGCCCGCTTGGCCACGCGATGCGGGTGATCCACAACCGCTGCCTTATCTCAACGACCCCAACGATGCCACGCATGGACATCTCGATATACAGGTAAACATGTCGATTCGATCAGCACAAATGCGGCAAAAAAAATTGCCCGCGCAATCCCTCTCGCTGGCCAGCTATCGCACGTCGTATTGGACCCCTGCGCAGCTCATCACGCATCACACCAGCGGCGGATGTAATTTACAAACCGGTGATCTCATTGGCACTGGGACAATTTCAGGTCCGCAACGTGGCGAAGAAGGCGCCTTACTCGAAATCACCCAAGGCGGCAAACAGCCGGTCACCCTGAGCAGCGGTGAAACGCGCACGTTTGTCTCTGACGGAGATGAGCTGATTCTGCAAGGGCAATGCACGCGCGAAGGGGCTGTTTCGATCGGATTTGGTTCGGCCACCGCGCGTATCACGCCCGCATCAACAAAGTAATCGCGACGGCGAAACGCAACGCGCAGCCAGCGCTGGTCTGCGATAATACAAATCCTTGAAATTCAAATTCAGCCAATGAAACTTGCTTCTTTCAATGATGGTACGCGCGATGGATGCTTGACCGTGGTCTCGCGTAATCTTCACTTTGCGATCAAAGCGGATCACATCGCCCCCACGCTTCAAGCAGCACTCGATGATTGGGACTATGTGTCGCCACAACTCGAGCAGTTGTACAACGAATTGAACGCCGGTGGTTCTAATCGCATTTTTGATTTAGATATGACGCAACTCATGGCGCCGTTACCACGCGCGTTTCAGTTTGCCGATGCGTCTGCCTACTTGATTCATGCCGAACTCATCCGCCAAGCGCGCGGCGAAGAATTACCTCCTGGATCTAAAAAAGACCCATTGATGTATCAAGGCTGCGCTGATCCGTTTTTAGGGCCGCGCGAGGATATTGTTGCTGTCAGTGAGGCCCATGGAATCGATATCGAAATGGAAATCGGCATCATCACCGGCGATGTACCGATGGGCATCGAACGCGACAAAGCTGCACAACACATTCGTTTATTGGTACTACTCAACGACATCAGCCTGCGTCATCTGATCCCCGCAGAACTGAGCAAGGGCTTTGGATTTTTTCAATCCAAACCGCCCTCGGCCATGTCGCCCGTTGCAGTCACCCCAGATGAACTTGGCGATGCGTGGGATGGCAAGCGTGTACATTTGCCATGTCGTGCATGGGTGAACGGTACATTGCTCGGCGAACCGAACGCCGGTGTCGACATGCAATTTAATTTTCCGCGACTGATTGCCCATGCTGCGCAAACACGACCACTACGTGCTGGTTGCGTGATTGGCTCTGGCACGGTCTCGAACCGCGATCGCAGCACCGGTGCAGGCTGTTTATTTGAACGACGCGCCGAGGAGATCATTGCGCAGGGCGAAGCACAAACCTCGTTTCTTCAATTTGGTGATCGCATCAAAATTGAGATGCTCGACCAAGATGGGAAGAGTATTTTCGGCGCCATCGAGCAACAAGTTGTTGCGCATCATACAAAAGCGCAAACGCAAGATCACGAGGCCGCTGCGAACGCAGACTAACCTCCACGCGTACAAACAATAACGGCGCCAATGTTGGCGCCGTTTTATTTTGGTTACGTGGCCTTATTCTGCGTGCATCACCGCAGATGGTCCGTTGTGGTTTGTAACTGGCACTTGGTTATACGCCACGCTCGGCTCGCCCCACTGCAGACTGGCAACACCAGCCGTAAATGTCTCAAACCGCTGCAGCAAAATTTCGGTTGGGTAGATCAATTTTCGCCGGGCATCTTCATCACTGGTTTTCATTTCAATCCAACCAGTCGCAAGTAATTCGCGAAAGTGATAGCGCAAACCCATGTCGCTATAGGGCAACTCTGCAAACAACCCCTTCACATTCAGCGTTTCTCTTGCTGCGTAAGCAAGCATCACTGCAATCAAAATATCGAGACGAATCATCGAAGCTTTTACATCAAGCACAGCGCCCGCTTGATCACGGATGGATTTGATCGATTCGATGACCCGTTGGCTACATTCGTTTGTCGACATACTCACGCTCCCTTGTGTACATTTGTTCGATGACGTTGTGCGTGTTTTTTATAAGCACCTCAACTCATCAATCACGTGTTCATCGCAGCGTTTGTGATTGTATGTAACCAAGCATTGAGTGACTAAGAACCATCTACACGTTCAACGTATTTTTTATAAAGCTTGAACATTGTCACAAAAAAATAGCTACTAATCATGCCGATTTAATAAGATTTTAGTATTAATACAATTTTTGTTATATAAATAGTTTATTAAACATTTAAACTACTAATAAGCAATATATTACAT
>CANIIA010000076.1 GCA_947467435.1 Betaproteobacteria bacterium | reverse complement strand
CTTTCAAAATTTCGGTGAGTGCACGCGATTTGTAGTCGGCATGTAATTCCGAAGAAATCGCGCCACGTTTAGCCAGTGTTTCAGTTAAGCGCAATACTGCTTCCCAGTCACGCGCGCCTAATTCGGCTCGCAATAATAAGCGCAAACTGGCGATGTGTTTAGGTCCGGTGGCATGTAGGGCGCGCAACACATTGCGTGCGCCCACAAAATCACGCTGTTCCAACAGCAGCTCTGCGCGCGTCACCGATTGCGCCACGCTGGCCCGCGGATCGGCATCGAGCACACGCGTAAGCCATTGATCACGACGGTCCGCGCCACGCAACGCATGCGCAGCCCGGGCAGCCACCAGCGCTGCTAGCGCAGGCCGTTGGCCTGCGGCATGCGCTTGCGCTGCATCGCGCTCAGCACGTGCATAACGACCCTCAAACAAGGCCATCACACTCGCGGTCAGCGCTTCTCGGGCTTGAGTCTCGCGACGACGTGCGTGATATGCCCGCACATCCACTGGCAACTGCAGAATGTGCGCAATGACACGCAACACTGCATACAAAAGCGCAAACACGGCGACGAGCAAGATCAATAAAAACAACAGCGAAAACTCAATGCGATACGGTGGGAATACAAACAACGCGTAACTATCGTGAAATTTTCCACCCACCGCGACTGCTACCGCTGCAGCGGTCACAGCGATCAACCAAAGCAATCCTTTCATGGCATTAACCTGGCGCGCGCTCGCGACGTGTTTTAAACACGCGCACGGCATCTAAGCTGTCATTGAGCGTCGGTAACTCAACGCTGACTGGCACCTGCGCCAACTCTTTGAGCTGTGCGTTGAACGCAACGGTTGCCTGCGCGCGTGGATCAAAATATCGATTCACCCACAGTTGCGCCACGCGTACGTCTTCGCGAAATCCAGCTTGATCGCGCATAGCCAAGGCCAAGCGTGCATTGAGCAAACGTAGCTTTAAATTTTCGCGCAGGAAATAGGCTTGCGCTGGGGCAAGTAATGGCGGTTCAGGTGCATCTAAACGGCGCACCCGAATCAAGCCACGCAATTCCGCCCAAACGTCATGGCCCAAGCGCGTCAACATCCCAAGCGTGCCATCGGTGCTGGTGGTCACAGGCTCGATGGTGGGTTCTGCTAAACGTTCTTCAAAGGCCATCGGTAAACGATCGCTGGCAGTCACCAATCCATCCAGCTTGAATGACACGCCCGCCACATCCAAATACGGCAAGGCACGTAAGCGCTCGATGTCACGCGCTAACGCGCGACGCAGCGGCACGAACTGCGGCCGGTCGGAACGCGACAAACGCGATTCGGCCAACTGTAAAGCCAACATCGCTGATTTAACATTGCCAGTAAATTGCAACTGTTGTGCTGCCAGCGTCAGCACTTGTTCAATCTCGGCCAGGGCCCATTCATCGCGATTACGCGAGAGCTCTTGATACAAACTCTCGAGCGCCAATTGCTGACTTTGTGATTCGGCCAACTTTGCTTCGAGCGTCGCAATTTTTGCTAAGCCGTCTCGTAAACCGGCTTGCGATTGTTGTGCTAAAAGTTTGGCGTCGCGCGCTTCGGTTTCGATGTCGCGTAAGCGTCGCGCTAACTCTTCTTGCGTGGAGCCCAAACGCGAACGCGCGTCGTACCATACCAGTGACACCACCCCGATCGCTAACAGTGCAAGCGCGATCACCGTGATCAAACGACGACGCTGTGGGGTCAAGGACGCAAAGCGCACTGGGTTTTGTTCTTGCATGATGGATTCGTCTCGAGAAGTGCGTACTTTTAGCGTGTTGTTTCAAAATAGGCAACCAGTGCACGCACCATCGCACTCGCTTCGGCAGGCACCACCAACGCTTGCTCTGCGCCCAAGCGTTTGGCCTCGGCGGCAATACGCGGGTGCACGGTAAACACCGGTAATTGTCGCAGCAGCGCTGGCGCTGCGGCTCCCAAGCAGGTCACAAAATTGCCCAAGGCTTCAGCACTGAATACGGTGAGCGCATGCACATGCCCTGCTTCGTACTGCGCCAGCAGCGGGTGCGGATCGATCGGCGGGCACACGCGTTGATAGCAAACCAGCTCCGACACTTCGCAGCCACGCCCCCGCAGGGCCTCGGCCAGTAGCGCGCGGCCTCCCGCGCCTTTCACAATCAACATCTGTTGACCAGCAAACCCGTGGCCTTGCATTAAGGCAAGCAAGGCTTCGGTATCCGCCGACACCTCAGGGTATGAGACGTTGGTTGCGCCACACGCTTGTAATTGTGCAGCGGTGCCAGGACCGATGGCGGCGAGCCGGTTCGTGCAGGGCCAAACGCCCGCACGACGTAACGCTGCGACGCCATGCGTAACGGCATTACGACTAATAAAAATCAGCCAATCGATACGCGCTAAGCGCTTGGCTAGATCGGATAACCCGGCCACTGCCATCGGTTGTATTTCAAGACTCGGATACAGCAGTGGCACGGCTTGCGCGGCGCGTAACGCATCAGCAAGGTCGATTGCTTGTGATTGCGCCCGGGTAATCACCACCCCCCGACCCGCCAGCGCGCTCATGTCTTAAGCGCAGCGAGAATTTGTTCGGCACCTGCAGCGCGCAGTTCGGCGGCAGCACGCGCGCCAAGTTCTTCGGGCAAACCCATCGGCCCTTGCACGTCGCTGCGCGCCATGCGTTTGCCATCGGGTGATCCGACCAACGCACGCAAGCGCAAAGTCGCCCCACCCAGTTCAGCAAAGGCTGCCAATGGAATACTGCAATCACCGCCCAAGGCACGATTGACCGCGCGTTCGGCACGCACACACAATGCAGTGGGCGGATGTTCGAGCGCTTGCAACACGGCCCGTAAGTCTTCACGCGCTTGCAGGCACTCGATGCCCAAGGCCCCTTGGCCCGCCGCAGGCAAGCTCACTGCACTCGGCAGTGCGTACCGAATGCGCGCTGCCAGGCCCAAACGGGTTAAGCCTGCGGCTGCAAGAATCAATGCCGCGTAGTCACCGTCATCGAGCTTTTTTAAGCGAGTATCGAGATTACCGCGTACCGGACGTATCACGAAGTGTGGGTAGCGCGCAGCAAGTTGGCAGGCGCGACGTAAACTGGCGGTACCCACCACCGCACCGGCTGGCAACGCCTCTAACGTGCTTGAATGCGTAGAGACAAAGGCATCGCGCGGATCTTCGCGTTCAGTAATCGCCGCTAAACAAAACCCCGTCGGTAGATCGACGGGCATGTCTTTCATTGAATGCACCGCCAAATCAGCACGCCCATCTTGTAACGCGTGCTCGAGCTCTTTGATGAATAAACCTTTGCCACCCACACTGGCCAGCGTCACGTTGAGTAGCTCATCGCCTTGCGTAGTCATCGGTAACAACTGCACATCACAGGTCGGATACAACTGCAACAAGCGATCGCGGATGTGCTGAGCCTGCCACATCGCCAAGCGGCTTTGTCGCGTGGCAATGGTCAGACGTGTTGGCGCCAAAAATGACATGTGTTTGGGGGGCTAAACAGCAAGCAAACCATAAACCGCGATGGTATCAGCCAAGCCTAAGGTGTGCAGGCTTTTGACTTATACTCATCGACATCAAGCTGCTGCTTATCGATTCTTTTTTGACTCTGCCATGGCCACCAAAAAAACCACCACGCGCGCGACCTCGCGCGCCACTTCGGGCTCTAAGCGTATCGCCACCAAACGGCCCGCAGCCAAATCAACGCATTGGTCTGGACGTTTTTCAGAACCGGTCGATGCCTTAGTCAAACGCTTTACTGCATCCGTTGGCTTTGATCAGCGTTTAGCCTTGGTTGATATTCGTGGCTCGCTGGCACATGCCAAGATGCTCGCCAAACAGCGCATTATTTCGCGCACTGATTTAGCCGATATTGAGCGCGGGATGCAGCAGATTGAACGCGAAATACGCGCTGGAAAATTTGTCTGGTCACTCGAGGCTGAAGATGTGCATCTCAATATCGAGCGACGTCTCACCGCATTGGTAGGCGAAGCTGGCAAACGCTTGCATACGGGTCGATCGCGCAACGATCAAGTGGCTACCGACATGCGTTTATATGTCCGCGATGAAATCGACGCGTTGATCGCATTGCTGCAAACATTGCAATTACGTTTGATCGATGCAGCTGAACAATACGCCGATGTAGTCATGCCTGGCTTTACCCACCTACAAGTGGCGCAACCCGTCACCTTTGGTCATCACTTGATGGCGTATGTTGAAATGTTTGAGCGCGACCGCGAACGTCTACGCGACGCCCGTCGCCGCGTGAATCGTTTACCACTGGGTGCAGCGGCCTTGGCCGGAACCACTTACCCCATCGACCGTTTACATGTCGCAAAAACTTTGGGCTTTGAAGCAGTGTGCAGTAACTCCTTGGATGCGGTGTCCGATCGGGATTTCGCCATCGAGTTTTGTGCCTGTGCGAGTTTAATTTTGGTGCACTTATCGCGACTGTCTGAAGAACTCATTTTGTGGGTCAGCCCACGCTACGGTTTTGTCACGATCGCCGATCGGTTTTGCACTGGCTCATCGATCATGCCGCAAAAGAAAAATCCCGATGTGCCCGAGCTCGTGCGCGGAAAATCAGGTCGCGTGATTGGTCATCTGATGGGCTTATTGGTGTTGATGAAAGCGCAGCCGCTCGCCTATAACAAAGACAATCAAGAAGACAAAGAGCCAGTGTTCGACACCATCGACACGCTGCGTGATTGCTTGAGCGTGTTTGCCGATATGGTGACCGGCATTCGACCCGTGCCGGCGCGCATGCGCGCTGCGGCGCTCGAGGGCTATGCCACAGCAACTGATCTGGCCGATTATTTGGTGTGCAAAGGCATTGCGTTTCGCGATGCCCATGAAATTGTCGCGGCGGCGGTGAAAGCTGCTGAAACAAAAGGCTGCGATCTTGCCGACCTCAGCTTAAAAGAGTTGCAAGTGTTTTCTGCGCGAATGAGCGCAGACGTAAAGGGCTGGTTAACGCTTGAGGGCTCGCTGGCACGTCGAGCGCACTTGGGTGGCACGGCGCCAACACAAGTGCGTCGTGCCGCAGCGCAGGCAAGACAACGCTTAAAAAAATAAGCCGCGCGTGATGCGCGGTTAAGCTTGCTCTGCTTGTGCTTGAGCTACAGGGCCCAGCAAACTTTGTAGCTCGCCTGACTCGTACATCTCTTTCATGATGTCCGATCCACCGACAAATTCACCATTCACATACAGCTGGGGAATGGTCGGCCAGTTAGCAAACTCTTTGATGCCCTGACGAATTTCTGGATCTTCGAGCACATTCACGGCCATCACACGGCGAATGCCACACGCACGCAGCACCTGCACTGCCGCGGAAGAAAATCCGCACTGTGGAAATTGCGGTGTGCCCTTCATGTAAAGCACCACGTCGTTGCCTTGGACTTGCTCACGAATACGTTCTTGTACGCTCATACTGCCTCCGGATTACTTGATCAGATTACTCGGGATCATACTGGCCGTAGGTGCATCTCGCAATCCCCGCAAGGTCGCACCGCGATTGCACCTGCGAAAATCCGGTGGCGTTGAGCATCGCCGTCACCGCTGGCGCCTGATCATAGCCATGTTCCAGCGCCAACCAGCCGCCAGGGTGGAGCGCTTTGGGGGCGCCGAAGATGATTTCGCGTAATGCAACGAGGCCGTCCGCCCCACTGATCAAGGCCGAGCGTGGCTCGTAACGTACATCGCCCTGCACCAGATGCGGGTCAAACTCAGCGATATAGGGCGGGTTAGATGCGATCACATGAAAGCGCACGCCGCTCACCGGCTCGTACCATCGACCCAAACGCCATTGAATCGGTAACTTTAAGTGATCTGCATTTTTGCGTGCAACCGCGAGCGCATCTTCAGCGATGTCGACGCCGGTCAGTGACAAATCACGACGCGTATGTGCAAGAGCCACAGCCACTGCACCTGAACCCGTACCCAAATCTAAAACAGAAGCTTGTGCCGGCGCTAACTCGAGGGCTATTTCAACCAGCAGCTCGGTTTCATGGCGCGGGATTAGTACGCAAGGATTTACCGTCAGCATCAATCCATAAAATTCACGCTCACCCAACACATACGCCATCGGAATGCCGTGACGACGTTGCGTAGCATAGGCTTCGAACACGGCCAGGCGCGTTGCAGGCACCTCGCGCTCGGTGTGTGCAATTAACGATTCGCGCGAGCACATACAGGCCGAAGCCAATAACGTACGTGCTTCAGCTAGCGGTAACCCAGCGGCAGATAAGGCTTGCGCAACGTTCAATGCATCACCCCGGCCTCACCTTGCGCAAGTTGCGCCAGTTGCTCGGCTTGTTGTTCAGCCGCCAAGGCATCGATGACCTCTTCGATTTCACCGTCCATAAAGCGATCAATTTTGTAGAGTGTCAGATTGATTCGATGATCGGTAATCCGACCTTGCGGAAAGTTGTACGTACGAATCCGTTCGGAGCGATCGCCGGTGCCCACCAAAGATTTTCTTGTGGCAGCGGTTTGCGCCGCTTGTGCGCGTGTTTGCACGTCATGAATTCGCGCAGCCAACACTGCCATCGCTTGCGCTTTATTTTTATGCTGCGAGCGACCATCTTGGCATTCCACCACAATCCCCGTGGGTAAATGGGTGATGCGCACAGCTGAATCGGTTTTATTGATGTGCTGCCCACCCGCGCCTGAAGCGCGAAAGGTGTCAATACGCAATTCGGCTGGGTTTAAAACCACCGCATCAATTTCTGCAGCTTCGGGTAACACCGCAACCGTACACGCTGAGGTATGAATACGGCCTTGCGCTTCAGTTGCTGGCACACGCTGCACACGATGCGCACCGGACTCATACTTTAAACGCGAGTACGCACCTTGCCCAACCAATCGAACAATCACTTCGCGATAGCCGCCTAACTCAGACGCACTTTCCGAAACCAACTCCACCTGCCAACGCTGACGCTCAGCAAAGCGCGTATACATGCGCAATAAATCACCCGCAAACAAGGCCGACTCATCTCCACCGGTGCCGGCGCGAATTTCTAGAAAAATATTGCGTTCGTCATTCGGGTCTTTGGGTAATAACGCGCGCTGTAGGTCAGCCTCCAGCGTCAGGAGCTGCGCGCTCGCGGCACGCAGCTCTTCATCAGCAAAGGCTTTATTGGCAGGGTCTTGGGCCAATTCACGCGCCGCTTGTTGATCGGCTTCCACCGCGCCGTACCGCTGGTACAGGCTCACCACATTAGAAAGTTCTGCATGTTCGCGTGATAAGCGTCGAAAGGCATCAAGATCGCGTGCGGCTTCTTCTGAAGAAAGCAAATGATCGACTTCGCTTAATCGCGCAGCGAGTTGCTCGAGTTTGGCGCGTAATGATTCTTTCACAGCAGAAAAATCCCAATCATGTCGCGTCTCTTTTGCTTAACGCGACAAACGAAACAAACGCTCAACCATCCGCGCAAGCGCACCACGATCGTCGGGATGCGCTTCGTTGAGTGCTTGACTCGGTCCATGCATCAGTTTGTTGGTTAATCCATGCGACAGCGCTTCGAGTACCGCACGTGGATCTTCGCCTTTAGCTAACAAGCGCTCTGCACGCTGTAATTCAAC
This sequence comes from Betaproteobacteria bacterium, assembly GCA_947467435.1. GTDB lineage: Bacteria > Pseudomonadota > Gammaproteobacteria > Burkholderiales > SG8-39 > SZAS-79. Next base: position 3,537 of record CANIIA010000076.1, on the reverse strand, counting down.
GGTGCGCGCCGCTTCTGCTTGGTCACGTAAGGCACGAATCAACGGCACACTGTCTCGCGATTGCATCCAGTGCATAAATTGCCCGACCTGCGTGTCGATGATGACCTCGGCCTGTTGTACTGCAGCTTGTCGAGAATCTAAGTTTGTAGAAACAATCTCGGCCAGATCATCCACCGTGTAGAGGTACACATCATCAAGATCTGCCACTTCCATTTCGATATCACGAGGCACCGCCAAATCGACCATAAATACCGGACGACGACGACGTTGCTTTAATGCACGCTCCATCAAGCCTTTACCGACAATCGGTAGAGAACTCGCGGTGCTCGAGATCACAATATCGTGTTCATGTAAGCGTTCGCCTAAATCGCGCAAGGCGATGGCTTCTGCGCCAAAACGATGCGCCAAATTTTGCGCGCGTTCTAACGTACGGTTGGCCACTGTCATGCGCACAGGGGCTTGCGCAGCAAAGTGCGTGGCGCATAAATCGATCATTTCACCCGCACCAATCAGCAATACTTTTTGCTCGGCGATCGTCGGAAAAATTCGCGCGGCCAATTTGACCGCAGCTGCCGCCATCGAGACGCTTTGCGCACCAACCTGCGTGGTGGTACGCACTTCTTTGGCAACGGCAAAGGATTTTTGAAATAGCTTATGTAAGGTGACACCAAGCGTACCGGCAGATGCAGCGGTACGTACCGCATCTTTCATCTGACCAAGAATTTGCGGTTCACCGACCACCATCGAATCTAAACCGGAGGCCACACGAAACGCGTGTCGCACCGCTTGATCGTTGGCCAGGCGATACAAATAGGGACTCAGTTCGTTAGGCGACACCCCGTGATACGTGGCTAGCCAATCCACCACTTGCGTCGGTTCAGTGGCAGACAAATACACTTCGGTGCGGTTACACGTTGAAAGAATCGCCGCTTCGGTGGCAGGACGCGAACGACACAACGCCAGCAAAGCATTGCTCACCGCGTCGGCAGCAAACGCCACACGCTCGCGAATCGCGAGCGGCGCGCTTTGGTGATTGAGTCCGAAGGCGTACAGCGTCATGGCTTTGCGCGAACCGCCTTCGCAACGCCATCAACGATGGTGGCGATTGCGAAGCGTCGTATTTGCGATTGCGTTGAATTAAGCCGCGGGGTCCGATTGCAAACGACCTCCCATCGCCCAATCAGATTTCTTGACGTCTTCAAAAATAATATCCACCGACTCGATGGTGCAACCGAGTGTTTTGGCGGCATCCGCTGTCACCGCTTGCACAAAGGCGCGTTTTTGTTCGATGGTGCGGCCCTCAAATAGGCTGACATGAATTAAAGGCATGAGAGATTCCTTATCAATTAAATTGAAGTGCTAGGTGAAAACGCATTGGCTTTGGGTTGATAGCAAGGTGCGATGGAACTTATTAGCGCACCTGCGCATTGCCATCGACCACCTGCTGCAGATGCAGCCAATCGACAATTTCGGCGTTGGGTACATACCCCGAGACCAGCGCAGTCAGTAATTGTCTTACAGAATCAACCTGATTGGCATCTAAGGCGCGGTTTAATGCGTGCAGTTGGGTATCCAGCACCGCCCAAGGCAGAAAATCTTCCTGTGCCTTCATGATCCGTGGGTGAGCGGTAGGTTGGGGGTTTTCGCCAATCAATAATTCTTCAAATAATTTTTCGCCTGGGCGCAAGCCAGTGACCACGATCTCGATATCCCCCTCCGGGTTAGCTGCGTCGCGCGTGGTCAGCCCCGAAAGCTCGATCATGCGTCGGGCAAGGTCTTGGATCCGTACGGGTTGACCCATGTCCAACACAAATACCTCGCCGCCTTGGGCCATAGCCCCGGCTTGAATCACCAACTGTGCCGCTTCGGGAATGGTCATGAAGTAACGCGTGATCTCCAGGTGCGTGAGCGTCACTGGCCCACCGTCACGAATCTGTTGCCGAAACTTAGGTACTACCGATCCAGAAGAATCCAACACGTTGCCAAAACGCACCATCGAAAAACGCGTCGTGGTGCGCTCTGCGGCTAAGGCTTGAAGAATCAACTCCGCCAGACGCTTACTCGCGCCCATGATATTTGTCGGACGCACCGCTTTATCGGTGCTGATCAGCACGCAATCCGCAACCCCAAAGGCCTGAGCGCACTCAGCAATTACGCGTGTTCCGAGCACGTTGTTGGTGATCCCGACGCTCGGGTTGTGCTCAACCAAGGGTACATGCTTGTACGCAGCGGCGTGATACACCGTATTGGGTCGATAGGCATCAAAAATTAAGCGCATACGCGCTTGATCTTGCACCGAAGCAAGCAAGGCAATGAGTTGCGTCGAGGGTGTAAGTAGTGGCTCTAGTTCTTGCTGAATACGATACAAGGCAAATTCACTTTGTTCTAGTAACAAAAGCTTTGCTGGTGTTGATTGAAGAATTTGTCGGCAGAGCTCGCTACCGATCGAACCACCTGCACCCGTCACGAGCACGGTTTTGTTGTGAATCAACTGATCCATCAGCGCGCGATTCGGCGCCACCGGCTCTCGACCTAATAAATCATCGATGTCCAGTTCACGAACGTCTGCCATGCTCACGCGACCTTGGGCGAGTTCGATATAACTCGGCAAGGTACGCACCAATACTTTATGCGCGCGTATTTGCTGCAAGATTTCGTTTCGGCGACGCCGACTCACCGAGGGCAATGCAAGTAACACCGTGGTGACTTGCAGCGTGCGTTTGAGTTCGGGTAGCGCTGCGGGTGAATAAATTTTTAATCCATGCAATACGCGCCCATGCAGTGTGGTGTCGTCATCTAAAAAACCAACAATGCGTAGCTCAAGGTTATTTGCCATCGCATTGGCGAGCTGCATGCCTGCATCCCCGGCACCATAGATGAGTGTGGCGGGCAAGGCTTTTGAACGCTGTGACGATTGCAACAAACCGCCCAACCAAAACCGCGCTACGGCGCGAGAAGCGCCAACAGCAAGTAACAACAAGATCGGTTGAATTAATCCGATGGTACGTGGTACGCCAGGAAAGCCATACACCGTAAAGAGTGCAGCGTACAACACGCCATAGATCAAACACGCTTGAGTGACGGTCATTAATGCAGGCCAGCCGGCGTAACGAAAGATCGCTTGGTACAAACCAAACGCAATAAATACCGGAATCGCGACTGCGATTGCAGTCATCGCAGCAAACGCTGCCGGACCAGTCAAGTCAACGAACTCACCGATGCGCAAATAAAACGCAAACCACAACGTCAACACACACAACGAGATGTCAACGAACAACACCAAGCCGCGCTTAGCAAAGCGAGGGAGTTGGAGGGCGGATTGGCTTAAGCGCGAGAGCATCTTGGCAAACCAGGGGGCTTTTTTCTAAAAGCGCCTGGATAAATTTATCGCAAAGCCTCTGCAAGCACCTTTTGCACAGCACAACAGGTGTCTTGCATCTCTTGTGGGCCTAGGGTTGGATGCACTTGAAACATCAGATTTTTTGCCCACTGAAACTTAGCCTCAGGTAGCGGATCGATCGATTGCAGTTCAGATGT
>CANIIA010000075.1 GCA_947467435.1 Betaproteobacteria bacterium | reverse complement strand
GTGTCGGTGTCCGCTTATCGCCTTACGGTACCTTTAACGATATGTCCGATCGCGATCCTGTGGGTTTATTTACCTATGTCATCAACCAGCTCAACACCTGCAAGCTTGCGTACCTGCATTTGATTGAACCACGTGCCACGCTGGCTGGTGGTAGCGACTCCAACGCCACCGATGCACCGAACGCTGCCCAATTGTTTGGCCATTTATTTAAAGGCAAGGTGTTGATGGCTGGCGGCTACAATCGCGAAAACGCAGAGGCTGCAGTGCAATCCGGTGAAGCGCATGCCGTGGCCTTTGGTCGTTTATTTATTGCTAATCCCGATCTACCGCAACGCTTTGAAAAAAATACCGCACTCAATGCCTACGATCGGGCGACGTTTTACGGGGGCGGTGCCAAGGGCTACACCGACTATCCAACATTGTCGGGTCAATGACTCATACGTACGCATCGATTAGTACATATACATCGGTGCGTACGTACACATTGTTTTTGTATCAAGCAATCGGGCGGAGGACCCCATGAACTTACCCATCAAGAAATGGCACACCTACACTGAAACGATCGACACACCCGCAGGTGAAATGCCGCTTAAAAAAATTGCCGTGGTGGCGATCTTTGATAACCCGTTTGCAGGGCGTTTTGTTGAAGACCTTAACCCACTCATCCAAGCGAGTATCGCTATCGGTGCCGCGATGGGTAAGGTATTTGTCGAGGCCATGCAACCATACCCAATCATTGGCATTGGCAAAGGCGGAATTACAGGCCTGTCTGGTGAACAAGAACACGTGAACGCCCTACTCACCACGGCATTTGCCGAACCTGTTCGTGCCGCCATCGGTGGTGGTAAGGCGTGGATTCCCTCAATGACCAAACGCGCAGGACCAGGCACATTGATTGATATTCCGCTTGCACACAAAGATGCCTTGTATGTGCGCTCGTTTTACGATGGTGTGAGCCTCACGCTACCCGAAGCACCCGCCGCCGATGAAATCGCGCTCATTTTAGCGGGTAGCAACCGCGGACGTCTCCAAGCGCGCGTTGGTGGTTTGCGCGTCGAAGACGTCAAAGGCTTAGACGGCTTGAGCTAGTTGCCCCCTGCCCTGCTGCATTCGACGATCCGTTGAGTGCAGCGCGGGTGTTTCGCACAGTCATCGTTGCTTGCGAGGGGTTTGTTCTTTGGCGGACAATCCACGCATGACTACTCAAAAAACATCCGCACCGGCGCATGCCGACGACATCACCGGCCAATCACTACGCCGCCATCTTGAGGTGCTGCAAGGCGAAGGTAAATTGCAACGCTTTGGCAAACGCGTCAATGTGGACACCAACATTTCTGCGTTGGCGTACCAAACCTACGTGCAACAACGCAAAGCGTGCTTGTTTTCAAACATCGACGGCTTTCCTGGTTGGGAAGTCGCCAGCCAACTCGTGATGGACCGCGACATGTGGGCCCTGGCACTCGGTGTGCCAGAAACGGATGTGGTTCCTACCTTAGCCGAACGACTGGCGCATCCGATTGCGCCGCGTATCGTCAACGATGCACCGGTACAAGAAGTGGTCGAACTCGATGAGGCTGTCGATCTGATGTCGATCCCTGCAATGTGGACTTCAGAAAACGATCCAGGTCGATACATTGCCTCGGGGATGTGCATCATCAAAGATCCTGAAACCGGCATTCGCAATATGTCGGTGCATCGTGCGCAAGTGCTTGGTCGCAACACCACCGGCTATTACATGCTCCCGCGACAAGCCATGCGCATTCATCAAATGCATCAAAAGCTTGGTCGTCCCATGCAAGCTGCCATGGTCATTGGCGGGCACCCACTCATTATGTTTGCCTCAGCGTTTGTCGCGCCCTTTGGAATGGACGAGCTCGCCGTGGCCGGTGGCTTGTTACGTCAGCCCGTGCGTTTAGTGAAATGCAAAACCATCGATGTAGAAGTGCCTGCAGATGCAGAGCTGGTGCTCGAAGGCGAAATTCTTCCGGATGAAATTGCGGGTGAAGGCCCCTTTGGCGAGGTGACTGGCACGTATTCAAAACGTGGCACCGCACCAGTGTTTCGGGTCAAAGCCATCACACGTCGACGTAAGCCAGTGTTCTATGCCATGAGTTGCGGCATGGCCCCATCGGATGCCCATTCGATTACCTGCGCAGTGGTCGAAGCAAAGTTGTGGGATCACTTAAAAGGGGTCGATGGCGGACTCTTGGATATTCGTGATGTGCGCAGCCCCGGTGGCATGTCGCCATTGATGGTGGCGTTACGTATGCACGCGCGTTATCCCGGACAAACACGCACGGCATTAATGGCCGCTGCAGCAAGTCCGTATCTACATCCAAAATTTTTAGCCAGTGTTGATCCCGATGTCGATGCCGGAGATGCATGGGCCATCTTGCGTGCCTTGGTGTCGCGGATGGATCCGATGCAAGGCATCACGCGCATTGATAAAACTCGCGTGTTCACTCTCGACAATTCATCGCCACTCGATCCGGGCCAAGGGCCGATGCATCGCACTGGCACGAAGCTGTTACTCGATGCGTGTTTACCAACCACCCTGAGCGATGCCGAGCGCGCGCGCCATACTTGGAACCCACACCCACACCCGATGCAACGCGCCGATTGGGCGCAGGCCCTCGGACTCGCCGAACACGGTTTGCCATTGACGCTGCGTGATCGTTTAGACCACAGCAATGCAACCAGCACGACCACGGTTGCGGCCATTGACACGCAACACCTCACCGCGTGCTCGATCGATGCGATAGGTTTATCGCACACCGAACCCAACGTAGGCGTGATGTTGATGGGCACAGAAAAAAATAGCGCAATGTACTTAGCGCGCGTGATACGCAAAGACAACGGCTGGTGTATTGCACTAGATACCCCACGCCTTGCGGCGGCTTACCAACCAGGCGCCCGTGTGCAAGTCCTTTTAGGGGCCTCGCCAGCCTCCTTATTTGCCGCTGCGTGTGGCAGCTTAGGAATGCACGCAGATTGGCACACAGTGGGTGCTATCGCAGAACATCCGACCTGCGCGCAACAGGCCACCGGTGTACTGCACGCGACACTCGGAGAAATCTCTGCCAACACCAGCGTGTTACCCACCCTGAGTGGCTTTGCCGGTGCCGCGTTATTTACCGTTGGGTTGAACATCCAAACTGCGCACGGAAAAACTGAACATGCCATCGATGTGACAAGTTTGATTTGCGTGGCCAATGAAGCGCTCACCGCGCGACACTTACGCAACATCGAGGGTGGGTTAGATCTGCGCGATGTACACTGCCCACCGGCGTGCGGCGGTTTACTCACAGTGCTACAACTTGCACCGCGTGTGTCCGGTCAAGCCAAAACAGCACTCATGGCCGCACTGTCTGGATCAAGCACCTTGGCACGTAGCGCAATTGCGATCGACCCCGATGTGTCAGCCACCGATCCTGCAGAATTGATTTGGGCCTTTGCTAGCCGCACACATGCACCGTACGACTTAAGCGTAATCCCTGCGGCGAGTTGCATGCCCAGCGATGCCAACGTGTGTAGCGTCGCCCCAGGCGCCGCACAGTCTGCCAAGTGGTTGTGTGATTGCACAGTGCCGCTAGGCAATGAACAAGGCGAAGGCGCGGAATCCTTCGCGCGCGCTACGCCTAAAAACAACATCAAAGTGAAGTTAGCGGATTTTTTAGAGTGAACTAAAAACCCCCTAACGCACTCAATCCGCCTTCGCTCCCGACGCTTTCACCACGCGCGCCCACTTCACGAGTTCGCTGGCGACTAATTTGGCGAGGTCTTGTGGTGATCCGCCATTGATGATGAAGCCTTGCGCGATGAGTTTGTCGCGCGTATCGGCATCCACTAACGCTGCGGCAAATTCACGGTTCAAGCGCTGTACGATCGGTTCGGGTGTGCCGGCGGGCGCAAACAACGCAAACCATGTCGACACTTCAAAGCCTGGTACGCCGGACTCGGCGACAGTGGGCAGATCAGGAAACGCCGGGAGTCGTTGCGCTGTCGTCACCGCAATTGGACGAACGCGTCCATCTTTGATCAGCGCTAATGCCGGCGGTAAGTTGGCAAACATTAAGTTCACATCACCGCGTGTGACCGCCACCACTCCTTCTGAGCTGCCTTTGTAAGGCACATGCACCATACTTACACCGGTGAGCATTTCAAATAATGCCGCAGACATATGCTGCGATGTGCCCGGCCCGTTCGATGAATACATCAATGCACCCGCTTTAGTTTTAGCGGCGGCAATTAATTCGCTCATGTTTTTTGCCGCAAACCCCGGATACACAATCACCACATTAGGAATGCTGGCCAAATTAATCACCGGCGCGAAATCTTTTTGCGCGTCGTAACCCAATTTTGAAAACAACGCTGGGTTGACCGCATGCGTGGCGGCTGCCCCCAGCAACACGGTGTAACCATCGGGGGCGGACTTCGCAACAAATTCACTGCCTACGCCCCCCCCTGCGCCAGGACGATTTTCCACCACGATTTGTTGGCCCAGTGCTGCGCTCACTTTGGGCGCCAGAATGCGCGCCAGAATGTCTGTGCTCCCCGGTCCGTAGGGCACGATCCAACGAATCGGTTTACTCGGCCAGTTTTGTGCGCTCACAACACCGCACCACGCACACATCAACGCTAAACAAAGCACACGCAAACACATCGTCAATCGGTTCATACAACGCCTCTCTTTGTGGGGGATGCCCGCCCTACTCGGGCACACGCCAGCAGTGTATCAACGCCGCCCGGTCGGCAACGCGTTCATGCAGCCCGTGCATTAAAAAAACCAATGGTGGCGATTTAGCCCGCCTCTATCGAAAAAATTAAAACTTACGATTAGACGCTATCGATCAATTCGCGCAAAGTTCGTCCGGTCGCAACTCAATCCAAAGGACAAAACATCATGTTTTCAAACATAGAGGGGCAAGCTGTTCCGCAAGTCACGTTCCGTACCCGCCAACACGGCGAATGGAAAAACGTCACCACCGATACGTTGTTTCAAGGCAAAACCGTGGTGGTGTTTTCTCTACCAGGCGCATTTACCCCCACGTGCTCCACCACACATTTACCGCGCTACAACGAACTCGCGCCGGCCTTTAAGGCGCAAGGTGTCGATGCCATCTTGTGCGTGTCAGTGAACGATGCTTTTGTGATGAACGAATGGGCTGCTGGGCAAGAAGCACAGAACATCACCATGGTACCCGATGGTAATGGCGAGTTCACTGCAGGGATGGGGATGCTGGTCGACAAACACGATCTCGGCTTTGGCAAACGCTCTTGGCGTTATTCAATGCTGGTGAAAAACGGCATTATTGAAAAGCTTTTTATCGAACCGCAAAAAGCCGGCGATCCATTTGAGGTCTCAGACGCAGACACGATGCTCGCTTATATCAATCCAAACGCGAAAAAGCCCGACCAAGTGGCGATTCTCACGCGAGAGGGCTGTCAGTTCTGTAGCAAAGCCAAAGCCTTACTCACTGAACTCAATATCGACTACGCCGAAGTACCCTTACCCAACACACATCGTAGTCGTGTGGTTGGAGCCATCACGGGCAAGGGCACGGTGCCGCAAGTGTTTATCAATGGCGAGCACATTGGCGGTTGGGAAGAACTCGAACGCTGGGCGAAAAAAGCAGCGTAGTCGCTAAGCCGCCACCACCGAATCAGGATCTTCGGTGGTGGTGCGGCGCAGTTCGCGACGTTGTGAGAGATCAAAGTGTCGACCACGATGTAAGGTCGCGCGGTTGTCCCACATCACCGTATCGCCTACGCACCAACGATGCCGATAGACAAATTCGCGTTGCGTGGCGTGTTCGAGTAAATCCAATAGCAGCATGCGGCCTTCGGGAATCGTTTTGCCAAGAATATGTGTGGCATGCACGCCAACCCAAAGCACATTGCGTCCAGCGGGATGTTGACGCACCAACGGCCAAGTCACGGGTGGCAACATCTGTTTTTGCGCATCGTTGTAATGCGTATCACCCAACAGCATGCGTGAATGCAACACATAATGTTCTGATTGCAATCCTGCGATGCGTTGGCGCGTGGATGTATCTAGCGCATCGTAAGCGGCACGCAAATCACAGAACTCGGTATCACCGCCCTCGGCGGGACACACCACCGCATGCAGCATCGAATACTTTGCGGCAGGCCGCTGAAATGATGCATCGCTATGCCATAGCTGATTGGCAATATTGCTCGCGGTTTTTGCATGCGCGCGATCAATCACCTGACCATCGATACCCACGTTTGAAATATCGATGGTGGCTTCATGCCGATAACGATCAGGCGCACCACGCAAACGTTTGAGCGCTGAGTCGAGCGTGCCAAAGGACTGCGCCATGGTCACTTGTTGATCTTCGCTGAGCGGCTGATCGCGCCACACCAACACCGCGTATTGATCCATGGCAGCATCAATTGCACGCACATCCGCAGCGCTGAGTGGTTGCGACAAATCAATGCCGCTTGCTTGCGCAGCAAACAATGGGTGTAGCGGAGTCAGTGCCAGAGCCATCAGTGGATGCTTTACTGAATACGCACGCCGGTTGCTTCAACAACGGGACGCCATTTTTCAATTTCAGCACGGATATACGCACTGGCCGCAGCGGGGCTGGATTCTGCGGTGGGTTGAATCCCGATACGCGCGAGCTGTTCGATCAGCGAGGCATCACTAATGACTTTGCTTGAAGCCGCTGCAAGCACATCCACAATGGCACTGGGCGTTCCAGTGGGCGCGGCGACCACATTCCACAACACCGCCTCCATGCCACGCGTACCAATCGCTTCATCGACGGTGGGAACCTCAGGAATCAAGCTCGAGCGTTTGGCACTCGCTATCGCCACCATACGGAGTTGCCCCGCGCGATGTGCGGCCAATACCGTACCAATGGTTTCAACACTCATACCCACTTGCCCACCAATTACTGCAGGTAACGTCTGCGCACTGCCACGAAACGGAATATGTTGAATATCGAGATTGCCCGCTGCGCGTTTGAATCGCTCACCTGCTAAGTGTAAATAAGTGCCCTGTCCTGGCGAACCATATTGCAAGGTGCCAGGCTTGGCGCGCGCCATTTCAACAATCCCTGCCAAGGTTTGCGGTAGCGCAGGGTTCGCCGCAAACACCACTGGTGCGCCGCCTAAACTGGCCACATGCACAAAATCTTTGACTGCGTCATAGAGCGGCGCAGTGCTCATGAGGTTGTACAAGCCCAGGTTAGAAGCAGAGCCGAACAACAAGGTATGACCGTCGGGTTCACTGCGCCTAACTTCGACGGCACCAATCGCACCGCCTGCGCCACTTTTATTTTCGATCAGTACCGGCTGACCAAGCAGCGTCGCCAAGCGCGTGGCGTACTGACGCGCAAACACATCGGTTGGACCACCCGGAGGAAACGGCACAATCAAACGAATGGGCTTGGATGGATATTTGGTTTGCGCGTACGCGTGGTGAGTGACCGACCCCGCGCTGATTATTATTGCGCTACCAAGCAACAACGCCCGCAACAGTCGATCAATCACCTGCATGACTAATCGGCCTTGATGTTGGCGTCTTTCACTACTTTGGCCCACTTGATGACTTCACTCTTTTGAAACGCAGCAAATTCTTCAGGTGTATTTGCAACGACTTCTGAGCCCAAGTTTTCCATGCGTTGACGCACTTCAGCAGGTTCCATGGCTTTGACGACTTGCGTGTGGAGCTTTTGAATAATTTCGCGCGGCACGGCTGCAGGCACCATCATGCCAAACCATGTGTAGGCAGAAAACCCATTCACGCCCGCTTCGGCCATGGTGGGAACATCAGGTAAAACTTTAGCGCGTGTATCGGTGGTGACTGCGAGCACGCGCAAACGACCGCTTTTCACATGCGGCATCACCACCGGGCCCATATCCATCGCCATTTGCACTTCACCCGCAACTAACGCAGCAGCTGAAGGTGCGCTGCCACGATATGGCACATGCAAAATATCTAAGCCAGATAAGGTTTTGAACAACTCCATGTTGGTGTGTAGTGAGGTGCCATTACCAGCGGAACCATACGAGAGCTGACCCGGCATTTTTTTGGTGTACGCAATTAATTCACGCACGTTCGTGGCAGGCACCGTGGGATGCACCACCAAATAACCCGGTACGCGAATCACCAGCGACACAGCAGCTAAATCTTTGACGGGATCAAATCCCAGCTTTGGATACAAACTCGGCGCCACCGATAACGCACCCGATGAACCAACAAGAATCGTGTAACCGTCGGGGGCAGACTTCACCACACGTTCGGTACCAAGCACACCACCGGCACCGGCCACGTTTTCAACAACCGTAGATTGCCCAAGCGATCGCGTCATGTGATCGGCAATGATGCGCGCGGCAATATCCGTCGGGCCACCTGGCGGAAACGGTACGATGATGCGTATCGACTTGGTTGGATAAGTCTGTGCATGCACCGCACTGACCAGCAAAAGCGCGATCGAAAAAATCTTGACTAACACACGCATCACCCGACTCCTTTGAGATCAAACACGAAAGAAATAACGTGGATTGATGCTAGCAGTCAGGTGCATGTGGCATTGCAGCAGATGCGTGTGAATTGCGAACCTGTGAAGGGCCGCAATCCGTGCCTCCCGCTACGGTGTGAGCTTCACCACGCACGCGGCAAATTGCTCAGAGCCTTCTTTGAATTCAAGCTCAGTGCATTTCTTGGCGGCATCCGCGATGCGACGAGCTTCTAAGGCCTTCAACGCAGCCAACACTTTGGCGTGCTCTGCATTGGCTTGATCCAACTGATCGGCTTTGGCCTTGAGCTCTTGCGCGTGCTTGGCTTGGGCTTCGGTTGTCGCGGCCTGTGCTTTGGCAACACTGTCCGCAGCTGCGGCTTGCACTTTAGCCAGTTCAGCGCGCGCTTTGTCTGCGTCGGCTTGGCGTAACTTCACCAAGGCCAACGCATTTTCGAAGTCAGCCAATTCTTTTTGAACTTTTTGCGCGGTCGCCGTTGTTGTCAGGCGTTTCGCTTTTGCTTCGGCAGCCTGCGCTTTTAGATTGGCCATCGATGCCAGATACACGATCTCTTCTTCGCGTGCTTTTTTTACCTCAGGTGCCAACACAATGGCCACCAAGTTATTGAAAAAAGAATTGGCACTGACTGCTTGCGTCAACCAAGAGCGGGCAGCAGCCAAATCTTCAGGGGCTGTGGCTTCTGCGCCCGACTTGATGGCTTGCTCGATCGCTGTTTTCGCTTCATCAATCGATAGGTTAGGCGTGGGTTGTGCAAATGCGGACACTGGCGCGCTCAAGAACAAGACCGTTGCCAACGCAGCACATAAATAAAAAGACATGCGATTCACGAGGTTCATGTGGGCCCCTTTCAATTTGGCTTAGCAAGACGCGACAACTCGTCTTTGGCTTTTTGCAACGCCGTATTTGCTTCATTGAGCTTTTCGGCTTCGATCGCAAGATCGGATGAAGCGATCGCTAACTGTGCATGGGCACGTGCTAAGCGAGTAAATTGTGTGAACTTCACCGTGTCTTGATTGCCACGCGCACCATCTGCCGCCGCCAGGGCGTCTTGCGCTTGCTTTAGTAAGGCTTTGGCATATTTAGGCGCTTGAAAACGCACCGCGTTATCGATTTCATTTTTCGCATCCGCATATTCCTGCACTTGGGCTGGGCCAATGGCTTGGGGTTGGGATTGCGCCTGGGCAACGCTAGCTGCACAACCGAGCAACGCGACGCACAGCATCGACAGTACACGAGGAATCATCTTCAACATCGGGGGGCTCCTGAAAGTGAATCAGCAACAAAAAAATACGGCGCGCCCAAAGGCACGCCGTATTTCGTTTGCGTCAACGGACGACTTAGACACCCCAAGGACGAATGGCTGCCTTGAGTTGCTTGTAACCATCCAAGTACTTTGGACGTTTGGCGCTATAAATTTTGTCGAACGTCACCAGCTGATCATCCAGCCACTTGGCGAGCGCTGCATTACCTGGATTAGCCGCTTTGTACGCTTCATTGATCAACACAAAGTGAATACGCGGATCGTAGGGCTGCTTGGTGCCGCCTTCAGTTTCATCACCGGCCAGTAAGCGCAGCAACATCGCATCGGCCGAACCCAAGGTTTGCTCATAGATGGGCTCGCCTGTGATGCGATACATCACACTGGTCATGTCTTTACCGTTCTTCATGGTAAAGCCCATGTCGCTCCACACCTTGTTCATATCGGTGCCAGGCTTGACCTTATCCAAGACCATTTGTCCCCAGCTACGCAATACATCAGGCGCATCAGCCATTAAGTCGGTGAGACGATCACCATCCAAGTCGGTGGCATACACGATGCAACCTTTTTGCTGAATCATGTCATGCAAGAGCAAACCAAAATTGGTGTCTGAGATGTGCTCATAAATATCGCCACCCCAGTTTTCCATGCCGGCCTTGAAGTCTTTAGGCAGCAAGGCAACAATGGCATCGACTCTTTCTTTTTGCTCTTCATACGCATCGACCGAATATTGGCGCTTGAGCGAGAACTTGGTTCCTTGCAACATCCAGCGCACGATTCCGGCGTTGACCGTATCTTCTTGTGCTTGCGTGGGCTTTGTAGCAACACGACCGATATGACCCGTTTCGTGCACCATCTTTAAAAACAAACGCACGGCATACGCCATACGAATACCTGGGGTGTTGGTTTCGGTATGAATTAATCCAGTGGCTGGATCAACACCAAATTTTTTCTTGTCTTGCGAGTACGGTAGGCCGGGCATGAAACGAATACTAGTGATCGTGCCATAGGGACGTACATTGCAATACACGCCAGCCGCGGTACGCAAAGGCGCGTTCGCCGATTTGCCATTGACCACGACTTTTTTGCCGTTTTCATTCACCATGAAATCGCCGGCAGTTGACCACTTCAGCGAGGTGTAATCGAGTTTGCCAAACCATTCGAGTGAAGCGAGTTTGGTGTCATGACGAAACTGCGCCATCATCGGCACGCCTAAAAACGGCAGTCCCAACACGTCTAACGCCATCAAGGTGCCGTTTAAGGCAAACATATCGGTAAAGGCATGCGCAACAGGTTTGACGTTGCCACTAAAATTGCCGCCCTCCCAGATGATCGCATCATCAATGCCGCGCGGTTT
>CANIIA010000074.1 GCA_947467435.1 Betaproteobacteria bacterium | reverse complement strand
GCGCTTAGATCGTTAGTGCGATCTAAACATCAAGCGTAGCAACGCAAACGCTGACTGAATTCTGCCAAAGGCGCAATGCCACTTGCTTCGGCGCGGCTACACCAATCTTTTAATCGCAGCACCAACTCATCGCGAGAGGCACTCGAGCGCTCCCAAAGCCCGGCCAGATCAGCGCGCATCGATAACACCGTGGTCACGGCCGCACTCGAACGGACCGTTTCGATCAGCTGGGCTTGCTCGGAGGGCGTCAACGCATGCGAGGCTACCAAGGTCGGACGAGCCGCTTGAAGACGCGCAGCTTCATTGGGCGAACGCTGACGCAAACGCACGATCTCATCGGCTAAAGTGCGTTTTAAAGAACGCGTATACCGCGCAAGTACATCGTAGCGATTAGCGATCACCGCATTCAGCGTCTCAGCGTCTAAGGCCGCCACTGGCTTTGCCAACGCAAAACGTGGCGTGGGCGCGACTTTTTTCACCGTGGCAAGACCCAGCGACTCGAGCACGCGGATATACAGCCAACCAATATCAAATTCATACCACTTGGCAGAAAGCTTGGCAGAAGTGGCATGCGAGTGATGGTTGTTATGCAACTCCTCACCACCAATAAAAATACCCCAGGGTAACAAGTTGGTGCTGGCATCCGCGGCATCAAAATTACGATAACCAAAAAAATGACCCAGACCGTTAATCACGCCCGCGGCCCAAAACGGAATCCAAACAATTTGTGTTACGAGAATGATGAGTCCCGGCACGATGCCAAACAGCATGACGTTGATCACGCCCATGGTGGTTAATCCAAGGACTTGATAGCGCGAGTAAATATTTTTTTCGAGCCAGTCATCCGGGGTGCCGTGACCGTAACGCACCATGGTGTCAGGATTGTGTGATTCTTTAACGTAAAGAAATACCCCACCCCAAAGTACGCGATGAATCCCCAACACTTGCGGGCTATGCGGGTCTTCGGCGGTCTCGCATTTCGCGTGATGCTTGCGGTGAATCGCCGCCCATTCTTTGGTCACCATCCCAGTGGTTAACCAAAGCCAAAAGCGAAAGAAATGTGAAGGAATCGCGTGCAAATCCAACGCGCGGTGCGCTTGATGGCGATGTAAAAAAATAGTCACCGAAGCAATGGTGATGTGCGTTAAACCCAAGGCCACTAATACCAAGCCCCACCAAGGCAAATCTAAGACGCCAGAAAAAATCATTGGATCACTATCTTCGTAAGAATGAACACGCGTCACACATTGTACTTGAAACCCCACCCCACGCAGCCCAGGTCCGCTGGACTGATTGCGCTAGATCAAATAGCAGAAGCGGTCGGCGATCGATGGACGAAGACTTCGCGCTGCGGTGCGGGAATCTCGATCCCTTGCGCACGAAATTCGCGCAAAATATCGAGATGGATTTCTGAGGCCACATTCAGGCGTCCACGCTCCGGATCGTCGATCCAAAAGGCTAATTCAAGCTCCACGCCGTTATCACCCAACGCCATCACCAACGGTAACGGCTCGGGCGATTGCAACACACGCGGATGACGCAACGCGATTTGTCGTAGCAGTTCGAGCACCTTCGGCAGATCGCTTGAATACGCGACACACACCTTCGCGTTCAAGCGTTGCTGTGTATCGCCATAGGTGTGATTCAGAATCGTTGATGTCACCAAGGTGTCGTTTGGAATAATCGCTTCGACGCCAGCAGCCGAGCGAACCACTGTGTAGCGCGTCGTAATACGTTTGACTTCACCGTAATGCTCGCCCGCAGTGACCCAGTCGCCCAAACGTACCGAACGATCCAACAACACGATAAATCCAGAGACGTAATTACTCACAATTTTTTGTAGGCCCAAGCCCAAACCAACACCCAGTGCACCACCAAATACCGATAACACGGTGAGATCCATCCCCACCAATGGCAACACCACCAACACGGCAGACACCACCAACAACGCTTTGCCAAGACGCGCCAACACCACGCGCAAACTCGAGTGCAAACCCTCTGCCCGCATCAACCGATCTTCAAGCACGCTGCCGGCCCACAACGCGAGCAGCACGGTCAACAAAATCCAGAAAGCCGATTGCAAAATGGTCAACACGCTGATGTGTTGTTTACCAATACTAAAACGCAGCGCATCCAGCGACGCTTCGATTTCGGGTAACCAGCCGGTGAGATGTAGCGCGACAATCAACCACACGACTGTGGCGATCAATCGTTCCGACGCAGCCAATGCACCGCTGGGTGCGAACGCCAAACGCAACAAGTACACGGCAAAGCGAATCCCCGCCAAGGAACCCAATAACGAAATCGCAATCGACAACAAATGCACATGAAAGTAACGCGCACAAATAATGCGCGCAACGATCAGCAGCAGCATCGCACTCAGCGGGAAAACCACCCGCCGTGCGCTACCTGCGCCTAAGCGATGTACGCGCGATGCACTCGCCGCGTTGGGCAAAGGAATCACGCGCGACAACGCGAGCGCCCCGATAAAACACAGAGCGAGCACTGCGATTTGCCACAAGACCACCGGGTCATGCAGATCCGCAAAAAACTCAACCATTACACCTTGCAGTGAAAGTGCCATACATTCCTCAATAACCACGTAAATAACGCGACCTTGTCACGGCAATCATCGCAGCGCAACACTACATCGCGGTACACATTCTAGCGGTGGGGGTTTTACGCGTACACCCGCATTTATTTTTATTTGCAAGAACACGCGACTCAAGCAAAATAAGGCGAATATTTTTTTGTTCAGATCACCACCCCGACCCCTATGCTCACTCTACTCACCGACCCACAATTTTGGATTGCGTTTCTGACCCTCACTGCATTGGAATTGGTGCTGGGTATCGACAACATTATCTTTATTTCCATTTTGGTGGATAAATTGCCTGCCGCGCAGCGCGAGTTTGCGCGCCGTCTTGGTTTGTTTATGGCGATGTTTATGCGCATTGGATTGCTGGCCGCACTGTCGTGGATCATGGGACTCACGGCGCCGTTGTTTGCGCCACTCGGACACGAAATCTCGGGGCGGGATCTGATCTTAATCTTGGGTGGATTGTTTTTGATCTGGAAAAGCACCAGCGAAATCCATCAGTTACTCGAGGGTAATGAAGGCGAAAAATCGGACGCTGTTGCCGGCAATATGGGCGCGGTCATTTTGCAGATCATGATCATCGATATTGTGTTTTCGCTTGATTCGATCATCACTGCTGTAGGCATGGTCAGCGATGTACGCATCATGATTTCGGCGGTGATTGCCTCGGTGCTGTTGATGATGTTATTTGCCAGGGCCATTGGACAGTTTGTATCGCAACACCCAACCGTCAAGATGCTTGCACTCACGTTTTTAGTGGTCGTCGGTGTCGTGTTAATTACCGAAGGGTTTGAACACAACGTACCTAAAGGATATGTGTACTTTGCGATGGCTTTTTCAGTGGGCGTAGAGCTACTCAACATTCGCATGCGTGCAAAACGCAGTGCACCCGTACAACTGCGCGAACCGTATCACGATCAAACCCACGACAAATCACACACCCCGTAGAGCGGTCATCGCCCTTCACAGGGCGATGCCGTCACAGGTTCTTTTTTAGGCAATACGCTCAAAGGCCGCCGCAAAAAAACCATCGCAACCATGGGTCTGCGGATCGAGCCGTAAATACGCGCCAGTCTCGAGTGGAATACGTTGCGCTAGCAAAATATCTGCGCACGATAGGGCACGATAACTTGGATGCGTCTCTAAAAATCTTTCAGCGACATCCTCGCCCTCTTCGCGTAACACGCTACAGGTTGCAAACACCAAGCGTCCACCCACTTTAGGTAAACGCGAAGCAGCGGCCAAAATACGTGCTTGTTTTTCAGCGAGTGCAGTGACATCCGCCGCAGAAAAACGCCACTTTAAATCCGGATTCCGACGTAATGTTCCAAAGCCCGAGCAAGGCGCATCGACCAACACCCGATCAATTTTTCCGGATAAGCGTTTTGCGCGTAGATCATTTTCGGTTGACAGCGCAATCGGATGCACATTCGACAAACCAGAGCGCGCCAAGCGTGGGTCTAAACCAGACAAACGTTTTGCGGAGACATCAAATGCATACAAACGACCGCTATTGCGCATCATGGCGCCGAGGGCAAGCGTTTTACCCCCTGCACCAGCACAAAAATCGACCACCATTTCTCCGCGACGCGCAGCCACAATGTGCGCGAGTAACTGGCTGCCCTCATCTTGCACTTCGATTCGACCATCGAGATAGGCTGGGTCGCGATTGATGGCAGGCTTTTCTTGCAGCCGTATCCCGTCGGGGGCATAGGGCGTGACGATCGCTTCGATGCCCCGCGTGTGTAGTTCTTCCAACACCGCACTGCGCTCAGCCTTGAACGTATTCACACGCACATCCATGGGTGCAGCATCAAGCATGCTGCGTGCCATCGCCAGCGCAGCTGCTTCACCACGTTCAGCGATCAAACGATCCCACAACCAATCCGGCAAATCTTGCTGCACGGCCATCGGTAGCACCGACAGATCAACCGCGCGCATGTGCTCGAGCAAATCACGCTCTTTGTCACGGACCACATCAGCCACTGCACGCACCGAAAAACCGTGAATGCGAATTAACGCAGCCAACACTAAAGCACGCGGCGATTCGCTTCCAGCAATCGCCGCCAAAGAGCGGCGGCGACGTAATACAGCAAACACTGTCTCAGCAATAAATGCGCGTTCTTGTTGTCCCAATGTACGGTGTTCACGAAAGTGTCGCGACACCGCTTGATCGGCTGCACCGTGCATGCGCATGGCTTCAGCCAATGCGCTCACTGTATGGCTCAGCAGGGTTGGTGTTGGTCTCATGGTGTTGTGCGTACTGCACGCACCACTTGCTCGGCGGCTTCACCGCGACCATCGCGCAAACGCACACGCACCGGAATCCATTGACGTTCGGGTGCCAGCCAAATATCAACCACGGCGGCTTCGTCTTTAGGTTGCGAACGTACATGTACCGTACGTAGCACACCCAGTTCTGTTTCCAGCATTTCTTCTCCCACGCTTTGTAATGCCGCTTCAAAAAATCGTCGACCATTGGTGACACTGAAATTGGGGGTCCGTCCCAGCGCAGTATAAAAAGCAACCTGGTGTAATAAAGAAAGTTGATCTTGCGCACCTGCCATCAACGGCCAATCTTTTCCACCGTCGGAGGGTTCAATGCGCGCCTGTCCGCGCGACCAATCAAACGTTACGCGGTCTGTGCGACCGCGCGCGCGTTGCACGATGTGTTGATCAGGACGCAACCCGTCAGACATCACCACGCCCTTACTTTCTTGAATCAATTGGCCTGCGAAAAACAGCGAAATCAAGCCCGTGGCTTCGGTCACACTGCGCATGGCGTAGCGTTCACCATCGGTTTCAAAGGTATGTATCACACGACCGATCTCCGTGCCATCTGCACGTAACAAACGAAAATCAATTTGCGTTCGCTGTTGTCCAAAAAAAGTGGTGGGCGTTGCGCTCGACGCAACGGGGGCTGGTGTTGCGCTCGACGCAACGGGAACCGGTGTTGTTTCTGGAGCCTGCGTTGGCATCACCGGCGTTTCCGCAGACGCAGACGGCACCGCGATTTCTGGCGTGCTGGTGTGGCGCGGTGAGGCAGGTGCTTTCGGGCGTTTGCTAGGCGGCGTATTGCTTGCGGCGACGCTTGCCGGCGCGTCGATTGCGCGCGGCTGAAGTTGCGCGGTGAGTAACGGCCCTGTTGGTTGATCTCGATCATCTAAGGCCATCAACGGCAGGCCGGACAACATCAGGGCATGCAGCAACACAGAAAAAATAATTGCCCAACGTATCGACCATCGACGCTTGTTCGTCTGCGGTACAGCGGCATTCATCGGCTCTCTGACTGGCGCTTGCCACACCTCAGGTGCGATGTCACTCGACATCAGGGACACACAAGGCTTGCGCCGACACGTTTGCATCACGCACATGCACTTGTTCATCTTGCACGCGCACGCGCGACTCAAGCAGCCAGCGGACCGCTTGCGGAAAAATACGATGCTCTTGCACCAAGACACGTTCAGCTAAACGCTCTGGCGTGTCATCGCGACGCACCGCAACCGCAGCTTGCGCGATGATCGGCCCGTGATCCAGCGCAGCAGTCACCAAATGCACAGTACAACCATGCACGCAAACGCCAGCCGCTAACGCACGCGCGTGCGTGTCTAATCCAGTAAACGCGGGCAGCAACGAAGGATGAATATTCACCAATCGGTGCGCGTATCGCGCGACAAAAGCTGGCGTCAGAATGCGCATAAAACCAGCCAACGCCACCACGCGAGGGGCATATTGATCAATTTGCGCCGCCAGCGCCGCATCAAACAACTCACGTGACGCAAAATCAGAATGCGCAACAACGTGCGTCGCGATGCCTTGGCCGGCTGCGTACGTTAACCCCGCGGCATCCGCGCGATTGCTAATGACGGCAGACACAGGCAACCCCGCCTCAACCAACGCGCGCATATTGCTACCACGACCAGAGATCAACACCACCAAAGACATGGGAGCGAGTTTAATTGAAAAGCCTACACAACGGCTTGCTCAACCCTAGACCAAACACCGCGTCACGCGCCGTCGGCACGTGAGGCGATTTCTTTATGTACCTCCGCCATATCCACCGCCTTGGCTTGTTCAATCAATTGCTCCAGTCCACTGGCTGGCAACGCACCCGCTTGCGAGTACAGCACCACTTTTTCTCGAAAGACCATTAAGGTAGGAATCGAACGGATATTAAAACTACCAGCCAACTCTTGTTCCACATCGGTGTTCACTTTGGCAAACACCACATCGGTATGCGCATCGGCCGCCTGCTCAAACACTGGAGCGAATCCTTTGCATGGTCCACACCAAGGCGCCCAAAAATCGATGATCACCATCGGATGTTGAGTGACGATCTCTTCAAAATTATCTTTGGTGAGCTCGATGGTTGCCATAGTCTTTCCTTTTTGAGAGAAAATCGTATTTTACGCGTTCACGCATGCACTCGAACGCCTCTTCTACTTACACATGCAACACGCCGCCAACAACAACCCGCGCCACGACGAGCGATGACCTACATCGGACGCTTTGCACCTTCTCCTACCGGGCACTTACACTTGGGTTCGCTCATCACCGCGCTGGGTAGCTGGTTAGATGCGCGCGCCAATCACGGGCAGTGGCTGCTGCGCATCGAAGATGTCGATCTGCCACGCACGCAACCGGGCGCTGCCTCTCACATCATGGCAACGCTAGAAGCTTGCGCATTACATTGGGATGGAGAAGTGCTCGTGCAATCTACGCGCAGCGCGCGTTATGCCCAGGCGTGCGCGCAGCTCACTTCACTTGGGCTCACTTACCCCTGCACCTGTAGCCGTCGAGAAATCGCCGACACCGCCCTCGGACGATCGCCCGATGGGGCGCAGGTTTACCCTGGTACGTGTCGCGCAGGTTCAGCGCATCAACGCGCTGCGCATGCCGTACGCATTCGTACCAATTCGCATCCCATCGAATTTTTAGACCGATTACAAGGGCTTCAAACACAATGTGTCGAGCACGCGGTGGGTGATTTTGTTTTACAACGCGCGGATGGATTGACGACCTATCAACTCGCCGTGGTGGTCGATGATGCCGATCAAGGGGTCACCGATATTGTGCGCGGCGCAGATTTACAGGATTCAACCGCTCGTCAGATTTATTTGCAGCACTGCTTGGGTTTTTCTACGCCGCGTTACTTACATTTGCCGATCGCCGTCAATGCGTCCGGAGAAAAACTATCTAAACAAACGCGTGCAGCTGCGGTTGGACCAAACGATTTGCCCGCGGCGTTCGCGGCACTGGCCCACCCGTTGCCCGACGCGCTAGGTCATGCCAGCGCGAAAGAGCAACTTGCTTGGGGCTTGGCACACTGGAATCCCGCACGCTTACCCCGCGGACGCACACTGGCTGCTTAACACGGACGCACACTGGCTGCCTAACACGGACGCACACTGGCTGCTTAGGTTAGTCGCGACACGACGCAACGCGACGCCATTGAGACGGCATCAATACCGTTGCGATTGCCGCCATCACGCAAGCCAACGCGCACCAGTCATACACCGTCGGGGTTTCAGCCAGTACCAACATACCGCTGGCAACACCCACCACAGGAATCATCAACGAGGCGAGCCCAGCGACGCCCGCTGGCGCCTCATCCACGATTTTTGTCCAAGCCCACCATCCAAACACGAACACGAACAACATGTTGTACACCACCCCCATCACCGGCCATAGCGTGAAGCCATGTAACCGCAGCAGCGTATCGCGCTCAAACACCCAAGCTAGGAGCACGATTGGAATACCGCCAAAAAACGCCATCCAAGCGGTGTACGTAGTCATGGGCACATTCACTGGAAAGCGTTTTTGCAGCACGACGCCCATCGCCCAAACCATGGCCGCGCCCAGCATCAATAACAATCCACTGCGCGTATCGTGTGTTGCTTGATCCCACACAGGCAGATCGCGCACAAGCAATACCAGCACACCACACAAACCCAATAGCGCGCCAAGTAAACGCCGGCGTGTGAGCGTCTCACCCAACACCACGCGTGCCAACAACACACTCCACGCTGGCATCGTGTAAAGCACAATGACCACACGGCCTGCACTCAACAGCGGCAAAGCCAACATGATGCAAATGGTTTGTAGCGACACCGTAAACAAGGCCACCAGTGCAATACGCCACCACTGCGCCAATGGTGCAACTACAGGTTGGCCGCGCCAACGCGCAACACTTAATAGGCCGACAAAACCAGAGGCTAAACACACACTACGAAAACCCCACGGCGGGATTTCGGTAATCACTACTTTCATGACCGCCCAGTTAAATCCCCACACGAGCGTTAATGCACACAACAACGACCACAACGAGCGCGGTAAACGATCGATGGTATCGGTCATGATGTTGTCACCGTTCGGCGAGATTGCTCGGTGGTCACAATCGCAACGCCGAGCATCGCGACCGCCATACCAAACGCCGCCGACCAAGCGTAAGTTTCATCAAACAATAGCCAAGCCATTAACGCGGTGACCGGTGGGCAAAGGTAAATCAGACTCGTCACACTGGTCGCCGCGCCGCGTCGTAGCAGCGCAAACAATAAAAAAACCGCCCCCAGCGACAACACCAGAACTAACCACACGAGGGCAAACACAAATTGCGCACTCCAGTGCACCACCCAAGACTCGCTCCACCACGCCAACGGTGCGGTGAGTAAAAGTGCTGCGCTAAATTGAATCGCTGAGTTAGTGCGAAAGTCGACCCGACCGCAGTAGCGTTTTTGATACACCGTGCCCAGCGTGATCGACAGTAGCGCAACCACGACAGCCACTAAACTCTCCAAAGTTGCGCGGGCGAATTGCATTTTGTCGATCATCACCATCGCCACACCGAGTAACCCCAGCGCCAGTCCTAGCCACTGCCGCGCGCTGACACGTTCTGCCAACATGCGCTCACTGAGCAAGGCCGTCAGAATGGGTTGCAAACCAATCACCAGCGCGATGACCCCGGCGGGCATGCCCAAATGCACGGCGGTGAACACACCACCCAGATAACCGCCTTGCATCAACACGCCGGCCAGCGCAACGTGACCAAATTCACGTAGATCGAGCGGCCATTGCGCCTGGGTCAAAACACACACCGGCAAAATCAGGAGCACCACCAGCGCATATCGCAGACTCAGAAAGGTCAACGGCCCCACCCAGGGCATACCAAATTTGGCACCCACAAAGCCAGAGCTCCACAACACCACAAACAAACCGGCGATCAACGCCGCTCGGATCGAAGCCCGCGGTGGCAGCGCAAAGGAAGAATTCATGGCCGCATTGTCGCGGTTTTCCAACACAGACGGTTCAGGGTTTCACCCGACAAGACACACGACCAGAAAGCCAAAATATAAATATATCTCTTTAAATACAATTGGTTAAATAAATTTACAGGTAGTGTAAGTGCGCGCTTTTTGGCATGAACACAAACAATGTTGTAGCTAGAACAAAAAAGTGCTTGACGCACCGCACCATTAACAATAAATTATCACTTGTGCGTCGCACAACCTGCGAGCGAGTCACGCTGCGTTTCGAGTCACGCTGCGTTTCGAGTCAAGTTGCGTTTCGCGTCACTCGTGCACCGCACAGCCCATGCCCCGCACAACATTTAAGGAGATCCACCATGTACGTCACGCCAGAACAAATTGCAGCTGCCAATAAAGCGAACGTCGAATCCGCCTTGTCGTTTGCCTCCGCGCAGTTCACCGCCATGGAAAAAATGGCGCAGTTACAAACCTCCGCCATCAAATCTTTTTTTGAAGATTCATTGGCTAACACCCGCGCTTTAGTTGGCGCCAAAGATGTGCAGGAATTTGCTGCCATTCAGCAATCGCTTGCTCAACCTGCGATCGAAAAAGCGGTTGCCTTTTCAAAAGACGTCTACGAAGTGGCCAGCCAAACGAACGCCGAATTATCCAAGTTGGCCGAAGCACGCGTCGCTGACATGAACGCCAATTTTGTTTCCGTCCTCGACAAAGCCGCGAAAAACGCACCGGCCGGTTCAGACGTTGCTGTTGCTGCCGTTAAATCGATGATCACCGCCGCCAACTCGGCTTATGACAGCTTCAACAAAGTTGCCAAGCAAGCAACCGATATCGCCGAAGCCAACGTGGCTGCCGCCACCGAGACTGTGAAAGGTCTGGCCAAAGCAAAAAAGGTCGCGTAAGCGGTTCACCGGTTAAACGCCATCGAACCGCGGCGGCGCCAAAGCAACGCTCCGCGCGCGCCAAATCGCACTGACGTTCAGTACAAAAAACAAACCCCGCACTCGCGGGGTTTGTTTTTTATCGCGCGAGCAGGCAACGCGATGACGCTCTTAAGTCAACGTCTCCTTAAATGGATGACCTCGACGGGCAACCTCGGCACGAATTTCTTGCATCGCTTCGAGCACCTGATCAGGTGCGCCGCGCACACCCAACTCGATATGCCCTCGCGTGCCGTTCGCCCCCATCGTTGGTAACGAAAACACCTTCAGTCCCTGCCACTTTGCTTCAATGGCATACATCAAATCCGATAACTGACTCTCGCCCGCATCGAACACAAAGATCGAGGCCTCTTTCAGCGCGTGCGTATTAAATAAATGTGCGTAGTGCGTATC